>CALAMQ010000103.1 GCA_937925815.1 uncultured Granulosicoccaceae bacterium
CCCTCATTAACCGCGGCATGCTCGCCGCCCTCACCTGCAGCATATTGCCGGTCGAATACTGGCGGATCCTTCCGCTACTATGGGGGTTAACTGATCCAGGTTAGAACATGACAACTGATCACTCAACCAGCGAACTCGCCTGGCGCAAGGCGTTGACCGAGTCATTGCGTGGCAAAGACGCCGATCGCGTAATGACCCATCAACTCGACGACGGCATCTCGCTCGGCAAGCTACAGGTGGCGGACACGCGCGCACCGAACACACCGGGCCTGGGTGACAGACGACGCGGATTTGATCACCGCAGCGGCGGTTGGTTGATCGGACAATATTGGCAGGTTGACGGCACCGCTTCGCGGCAAGCTGAGCTCACTGCCGAAATGGATGCCGGTGTGCAAGCATGGCTGTGTCGTGCTGACTCACCGTCAGATGCAGATATCCGAGCACTTGTCTCAACCATAAATCGCACGACTTCACTGGATTTGGACGGTGACGTTACATTTGCAACTCGCATATTTGCCAATACCCCACGCACCTGTATCAATGTCAATTCAGACCCTTTTGCCGAAACGCTGAGCGCCGGACAGGCCGCCGATCTAAGTACCGACCACAACGCGCTGCTGGCACTGCACCGATCCGTCGACCCCGCACTCGGTCACCGCTTTTTTGCAGCCAAGGGCGCGCGCTACCACGCGGTCGGCGCATCAGACGCTTTTGAGCTTGGACTGATGCTCTCAACCGTGGTCGCGTGGTTGCGGGCGGCGGAGAGCGTCTCGATAAGCGTGCCCGATTGCGCGGCACTCACTGTGCTGTGTCCGGCTGTTGGACGAGACGTGGTTGTGGGCATCTCTAAATTGCGCGCGCTGCGAGCCGGTGTCTCTGCGGTGTTTCACCACTGCGGCCACCCCAGTGCCGCGGACGCTGTGCGAATCCACGCGCAACCAGCAACGCGCGAAATGTCGGTCACCGCGCCCTGGGTCAACGCATTGCGCGCAAGCGCGGCAGCACTCAGCGCCGCGCTCGGTGGTGCTGACACCGTCTTTACAACCACCCACGACGACAGCGACGCGGCGACCTCACGCCGCCTGGCGCGCAACACGCAATTGATGCTGCGAGACGAGTCCGGCTTGGATCGCGTTCAGGACCCGGCCGGTGGCGCTGGCCAATTCGAAGCCATGACAGATCAATTGCTCGCGCGCGCGTGGGAGCACTTCCAGGCAATAGAAACCGGCGGTGGAATTGAGCGGGCAATCAACCGTGGCGATATCGCGCGCGCACTGCGTGAGCAAGCGAGCGAACGCTTGCTCGACGTCGCACACCGTCGCTGTGCACTGACCGGCGTCAACCTCTATCCAGACCCCATCGGTGCAACCACCGCTGTGCCTGCGCCCGACCTTAGCGGGCCGCTCGCCATCTCCCCAATGCGGCTGTCCGAGCCCTTCGACGCACTGCGGGCAACAGCGCACGACAAATACCTCTCGGCGCAGGTGATCACGCTCAGCGACAGCTCACTTTCCCGTGCACGGCAGTCGTTTTGCGAGAACCTGCTCGCAGCGGGCGGCATTGCAAGTCAGTCAACACCGCAAAAAGTCGCATTCCTGTGCGGCGTTGACGCCGACTACACAACGCCCGATGAATCACTCTTGAGTTCGCTTCGCGAACAAGGGGTGGAACACATCTACCTCGCCGGTGCGAGCGACGCCGATTTTGCCGCGTGGGCAGCGCTCGGTGTGAGCGACAATGTGCGCGCGGGTGACAATGCCGTGGCCCTACTCACCTCACTTCACGCGCACTTGGGGGCCTCATGATTCCAGATTTCTCATCTCTTGCGCCGCTGTACGACACCGCGAAGCCCGACGCTGCGCGACCCCTGAGTTCACACGAGTCCCCAGAGGGCATCGATATCGCAAGCCTGTACTTGCAGTCCGATATCGAGCGCCTCGCCTACCTCGACAGCTACCCGGGGATCGCACCTTACCTGCGCGGCCCCTACCCCAGCATGTACGCCCAGCGGCCCTGGACGCTGCGTCAGTACGCGGGATTCTCAACCGCGAGCGAGAGCAACGCCTTTTACCGTCGCAACCTCGCCGCCGGCCAGAAGGGCTTGTCGATTGCCTTTGATCTAGCGACCCACCGCGGATACGACTCAGATCACCCGCGGGTTGTCGGCGACGTCGGCATGGCCGGTGTCGCAATCGACTCGATCCTCGACATGCGCGAACTCTTCGACGGCATCCCGCTCGACAAAATGAGCGTGTCGATGACCATGAACGGCGCCGTGTTACCGATTCTCGCGTTGTTTATCGTCGCCGGCGAAGAACAAGGGGTGAGCCCAGCCGCGTTGAGCGGCACGATTCAAAACGATGTGCTCAAAGAGTTCATGGTGCGCAACACCTACATCTACCCACCGGCACCGTCGATGCGCATCATCGCAGACATATTTGCCTACACCTCGGCCAATATGCCGAAATTCAACAGCATCTCCATCTCCGGTTACCACATGCAGGAAGCCGGGGCGACAGCCGATCTCGAACTCGCCTACACCTTGGCTGACGGCGTCGAATACGTGCGCACCGGCGTGTCCGCCGGTCTGGACATCGACGCGTTCGCGCCACGCCTGTCCTTCTTCTGGGCAACGGGCATGAACTACTTCATGGAAATTGCCAAGATGCGCGCCGCACGCGTGCTGTGGCATGAACTCATTCAGGAGTTCAGTCCGCGCAATCCAAAATCTGCGATGCTGCGCACGCACTGCCAGACATCCGGTTGGAGCCTGACAGCGCAAGACGTGAACAACAACATCGTGCGCACTGCGGTGGAGGCGATGGCAGCGACCCACGGCGGCACGCAATCATTGCATACCAATTCACTCGACGAGGCGCTCGCACTGCCGACCGATTTCTCAGCGCGAATCGCGCGCGACACCCAGCTCTTTTTGCAACAAGAAGCCGGTCTGTGCGACAGCATTGATCCCTGGGGCGGCAGTTACTATGTCGAGCGTTTGACCGCCGACCTCGCCGCGCGCGCACGCGAGCACTTGATTGAAATCGAGGCTCAGGGCGGCATGGCCAAGGCCATCGAACGCGGCATCCCCAAAATGCGCATTGAGGCCGCAGCGGCAAAAACGCAAGCCCGAATCGACAGCGGCGAACAGACCGTGGTTGGCGTCAACCGCTATCGCGCCACTGACGACGTCGCACCAGAGGTGCGGGTTGTCGACAATGCCGATGTGCGGGCGCAGCAGCTCGCCAAGCTTGCAACACTCAAGCAGCAGCGAGACAGCGCGCGCGTAGACGCGGCGCTAAACGCGCTGCGTGACGCCGCCGCACACACAGACAACCTGCTCGAACGGGCCGTAGAGGCCGCACGACACGGTGCAACGGTTGGCGAGATGTCAGACGCACTCGAAGCGCAATTCGGGCGCCACGTGGCAGATGTCAGCGCCGTCAGCGGCGTCTACCGCGCCACACTCGGAGGAGACAGCGATATGGTGGCTTCAACTGAAAAACGCATTCAGGACTTCGCCGACGCCGAGGGCCGACAGCCTCGCATACTGATTGCGAAAATGGGTCAGGACGGCCACGACCGCGGCCAGAAAGTGATCGCAAGCGCCTTTGCCGATCTCGGCTTCGATGTCGACATCGGCCCGCTGTTTCAAACCCCTGACGAAGCCGCGCAGCAAGCCGTTGACAACGATGTTCACGTGGTCGGTGCAAGCTCGCTCGCCGCGGGCCACCTGACACTGGTGCCAGCCTTGCGTGCCGCGCTCGACCAGCACGGCCGCGCCGATATCTTGATCGTTGTCGGCGGTGTGGTACCGCCGCAAGACGTACCAGCGCTGCTCGAGGCAGGCGCCACCGCAGTCTACCCACCTGGCACCGTGATCGCGGACGCGGCGGTGAACCTAGTGGATGCTATCGCCAAAACGCGCGGCCATTGACACCATGACCGGCGCGAGCACACCTGACCCCAACGCCATCGTAGATGGCGTATTGGCCGGGGATCGTGCCGTGCTCGCGCGCGCAATCACCCTCGTCGAGTCGCACCGCCCCGACCACCGCCGCCTCGCCGCGGAGGTGCTCGACGCCCTGTTACCGCACGCCGGTCGATCGCAGCGCATCGGAATTTCCGGTGTGCCCGGTGTTGGTAAAAGCACCCTGATCAACGCGCTGGGCACCACGCTTTGTGAGCGCGGTGCACGCCTTGCGGTACTCGCGGTCGACCCGTCCAGCCAGCGCACCGGGGGCAGCATCCTCGGTGACAAAACGCGCATGGACACCCTCACAGCGCACCCCAACGCGTTTATCAGGCCCTCGCCAGCTGGGCGTCAGCTCGGCGGTGTCGCCAGTGCCACGGCCGACACCATTGCGCTGGTTGAAGCAGCAGGTTTTGACACTGTCTTGGTCGAGACCGTCGGCGTTGGCCAGTCAGAGACGCTGGTGAGCGAAATGACCGACTGTTTCGTGCTGATGCTTCTGCCTGGTGCCGGAGACGAGTTACAAGGCATCAAGAAAGGCATCGTCGAACTCGCGGATATTGTCGCCGTCAACAAGGCCGACGGCGAGACCGAGATTGCCGCCAGCCACGCGGCACGAGACGTCGAGCGCGCGCTGCACACGTTGAGGCAACGCGACCCCCACTGGCAGGTACCGGTGACAACCTGCTCGGCACAAACTGGCGCAGGCTTGCCGGCACTGTGGCAGCAGGTTGATGATTTTTTTGGCAACCAACGCGTCGACGGCAGACTTGAAGCGAAGCGGCGTCAACAACAGCTGAGCTGGCTCTGGCACCAAGTGGACACCGCACTTCGCGCGCGCGCCAGACGCGCCGGTGCGGCTGTGATCGAAGAGACCGAAAACGCGGTTGCCAACGGTGATCTCAGCCCGCGTCAAGGCGCTGAACGCCTGCTGGCCGCCCTGTTGTCGGGCTAGTTAGTACCCGGCGGGCGGCGCCAGTCGCGCATCAACCTTCGCAGCTTGGAACAAGCCGCTCAGTCGGCGTCTTTGATCAGCCTCTTGCCAAGGCTCACCGCTGCGTCGACATCAAATCCCAGCGCGCGGTAGAAGGCGATCGCGGCGTCGTTCTCCGCGCGCACTTGCAAGTTGAGTTTGGGGCAGCCGGCCTCGCGCAGCACCGCTTCAGCGTGTGTAACCAGTGCCCGGCCAATACCCTCGCCACGCGCGTCGGGGTGAACAGCGAGGTAGTTTAGCCACCCTCGGTGGCCGTCGTAGCCAATCATGGCACTGCCAAGCAAAGCGTTGTCACGCTCGTACACCACGAACCACTCGGCCTGGACATCGAGCTTGCGCGCGATGTCGAGCGCCGGGTCATTCCACGGGCGCGTCAGTCCACAGCTCTGCCACAACGCGATCACACGCGCTTGATCAGCCGCGATAAAGGCTCTGATTGCCACAGCCTGTGTTCTCCTTTTGGGGATGGCGAGAAAACGCTGTTGCCGATTCGTCCCACCGGCGCAGCGGCGCACCGGCACAGCTGCGTATAATCATGTCACCTTTGTACAGCGCAACGCCATGTCCGCCGACGCCGAGAACAGCACCAACTTCAAACGATTGCAGCGACAGCTCGAGCGCGACGTCGGGCGCGCCATCGGCGACTTCAACATGATCGAAGAGGGCGATCGCGTGCTGGTGTGCCTGAGCGGCGGCAAGGACAGCTATACCCTACTCGACATCCTCGAGCGAATGCGGCGGCGCGCGCCAGTGTCTTACGAGCTCTTGCCAATGAACCTCGACCAGCGCCAACCGGGCTTTCCGGTCGACGTGCTGCCAACGTGGCTCAGCGAGAACGGTTACCGCTACCACATCGAAACCGAGGACACCTACAGCATCGTAACGGACAAAATTCCGGAGGGTAAAACCACCTGTTCGCTGTGTTCTCGGCTGCGCCGCGGCATCATTTACCGCGTTGCCAAAGCACTCGGCGCCAACAAGATCGCACTTGGCCATCACCGCGACGACATCCTCGAGACCTTTTTCCTGAATTTGTTTCACGGTGGCAGACTCAAGTCCATGCCACCCAAGTTGCTCTCAGACAACCGCGAGCACGTGGTCATCCGACCACTGGCCTACGCGAGTGAATCAGACATCGCCCGCTATGCACGCTCGCGAGCCTTCCCGATCATCCCCTGCAACTTGTGCGGTAGTCAGGACAACCTACAGCGCGTGGCAATCAAAGCCATGTTGCAACGCTGGGAGGCCGCAAGCCCCGGCCGCACTGCCAGCATCTTCACCGCCTTGCAACACGTGGTGCCATCACATCTAGTCGACTCCGAGTTGTTTGATTTTCGTTCGCTGAGCAACGCCGGACTGCTGCCAGAATTGGACACGCTGATGGACGCAGAACCCATCACGCCTGCGTTGCACACCCGGGCACAGCCTTAGGCACCGGGCGCGGTGTCATTCAATCCGCCGACATGCCGCTACACACGCTTTGCACTGATGCGATGCCACACCCTGGCCTGAGGACCCTGCACCGATGAACGCCAACCGCACACCTGAACGCGAACTGTGGGTTGTGTTGCCAGCGCAGGGTCTGCCGCGCTGGGCGAGCGCTTTGCTGGAACGCCTGCATCGCGACGGCCTGTCACTTGTGTCCATTGTTCTCGATGAGCCGAATACCGCCAGTTCGCGTTGGAATGCGTTAATCGACGCATTGGATCAACGCCTCTTTGCCGGCGCCGACACCGCGAGCGCAGCGAGTGATGCCGCACAGGACACGCTATTTGCCGCACACCACACCCAAGCGAGCCTCGCGACCCTGACAGCAGCTGCGTCGCGCCCTGCCACCGCGCTCAATTTCTCAACCATTGAAGACCCCGCGCTCGCCGAAACACTCGGTCTGCCCGTGCTGTCGCTGCAACCGAGCGCTGACGCCGACTGGCGCGACACGCCCGTTGGCCTCTGGGAGTGTCTGGAGGCCCAAGCCGCTGTCGGGCTGCGCGTGGTGCACAGCACACCGGCGGGTGAAATCAGCACCGTGATGAGTGCATCGGAGTGCACAGACCCGGTCTCCGTGGGGCGCACGCGTCACGCCGCACTCTGGGCCGGTGCCGAGTTGCTGTATCGCGCACTCACCTGCCAACCCGATATCAACAGCGCGCCCGAGCTCAAACACGCAACGCCTCGCCATCGTGGCCAGCCCACAGTAATGACAGCGCTGGTGCACTTTCCCTGGCATATCGCCAAGGGCGTCTGGCGAAAATTCAGTCGCCGCAAACACCTCAGACAGTGGATTTTGCTCTGGCACAAAAAGAACACGTCCGAAACCACTGCCTCGTTCGACCAGTGGCAACACATACTGCCACCGCGGGATGTGTTTTGGGCCGACCCCTTTGTGGTCGAGCGGGACAATCAACATTTCCTATTCATTGAAGAGGCGACCTTCACCCCGCGCCGTGGCCACCTGTCGGTAATGCCCTTGCACGATGACGGGCGCACCGGCGATCCCGTGCAAATTCTGAAGAAGCCCTACCACCTGTCCTACCCCAATGTGTTCAACCACGGGGATCAGTGGTACATGATGCCCGAGAGCGGTGAGGCAAAGTGCCTGCAGCTCTACCGCTGCGACAGATGGCCCAACGATTGGTCATGGCAATGCAATCTGATCGACGGCCTCGCCGTCTACGACGGCACACTGCTCGAGCACAATGGCAAATGGTGGCTGTTTGGCACCGTGCAAGAATTTGAAGAATCCAGTCCAAACGTTTTTTTACATCTGTGGCACTCAGATTCACCCCTTGGACCCTGGACACCACACCGAGCCAATCCCGTGTGCACTGATGTCAGTCGCGCGCGGCCAGCGGGCAATTTCTTCACACGCGATGGCGTGCTCTACCGCCCGTCGCAAAACTGCGGCAACCGGTACGGCTACGGCTTGCAAATCAACCGCGTCGACAACTTGGACGAACACAGCTACGTGGAAACTACCGTGCAAGCGTACACACCCTGGTCGAGCGACATCGACGCGGTGCACACACTCAACGAGACTGCCACACACCAACTTGCCGACGCCGTGTTGTGGCGCGCACCTGACTTAAAGGGCTGAAAGGTGTCTGAGCGCGACAGCTATTACGCATCACCGCTGGGGTCTGTACCGGATTTCAGTTTCAATTCAGAGGTCGTAAAAGTCTTTGACGACATGATCGAGCGATCCGTGCCGGGATACGCAACGATCATCGCACTCACCGGGCAGCTAGCCGGACGCTTTACACGCGACGGTGAATCCGCCTACGACCTCGGCTGCTCAACGGGTGCGAGCCTGCTTTCAATGCGATCTCAGCTGCCACCTGGTGCCAGACTGATCGGCATAGACACCTCGGCCCCAATGCTGGCTCAGTGCCGCGCGAATCTCGACAAACACCCGGCAGGTTGCGATGTCACCTTACTCGACGCCGACATCGCAGCCACCCAGTATGAGACAGCCGCATTTTTTGCGTCTAACTTCACACTGCAATTTATCCCAATTGAAAAGCGGCAGTCTCTGATAGAGCGAATCGCCGCCGCGACGCGCCCGGGCGGCGCATTGGTGTTGTCAGAGAAAATCCGTTTTGACGACCCACACCAGCAAACACTGCACACAGAAATGCACCACGAATTCAAACGACGCCAGGGCTACTCAGAGCTCGAAATCAGCCAGAAGCGCAGCGCACTTGAACGCATCATGCAACCCGAATCGCTGGACACCCACAGGCAACGCTTACTGGCTGCGGGTTACACGAGTTGTGAAGTGTGGTTTCAGTGCTTCAACTTCATGTCACTGGTTGCGATTCGATGATCCAGTGGCCACAGCTTCTGCGCGACACTGAGCGCCTGCCAACATTACAAGCCTGGCTAATTCAGCAGAAAGAGCAAGGCCAGTGTGAACTCGACGCCAAACGCTACGGCGACCTTCCGCGCTGGCTCGCGGCGCTTGAGCAGCTGCCGAACGTGTCATCGCGCCGCGTCGACCTCGGCCGCGCCGCGCCGAGAGTTGAATTTGATACTAA
>CALAMQ010000104.1 GCA_937925815.1 uncultured Granulosicoccaceae bacterium
GCTATCAACCGCACGTACCCCGCCGGCATCGCTCACCAAACGCACACCGGCCAATTCAACCGTGCCGCCGCGTTGCAACGCGAGCGCGGCGAGCGCGCGCGGAAAGGCGACCGGTGTGCCCTCAGGTGAGAGCGCGCCGACAACGTCCTCGAGCACGGGCAAGCGCAGGTCGATGTCACCCACCGGGAAAATCGGCCCGCGTGCGTCGCGGGTGTTGCGCAGGTCGTAATCGCGTCCGAGTGCGAGTGACTCGACCAACACAGTTGTGTCCGGGTGCGCGCGCCGCCACGCGCCCCAATCTGCGGTAATGACGCTGACCGGCTGCAACACCACGTCTGCGTCCGCGAGCGCGCCGGTCACCGCGCGGCCGTGAAAGGTGTCAAAGAGCGAGCCCGTGTGCACATCAAACATCACTTTGTTTGAGCGCAGCAGCAACCCCGAGGTGCGCAACACTGGCGGCTTAAATTCGCTTGGCAGGGTGTCGGTGAAGTAGGCTTGCGCAGCGCCACAAAGCGAACAGTAGGGTATGCCAAGTGTACGCCCGCCGAGCGTGTCGTTGACCATCTCGCGCACTTCCATGATCCGTCGTGGGTAGGCGCGGTGCTCGCCGTTGACCGACACACCAAAGACGACATCATCGTCCTTGAGCCAGGTGGTGTCGCTTGCCGAGCTGACTTCCGGGTTGTCGGCTGCTGGAATGCACGCACAGGGTGTTTCCGTCTCCCCGGGTGGGCGGTTGTCAGCGTTTACACCGCCCCAAGAGACCTGTTGCCACGCAATATCACCCTCGACAAAAAGCCCCTCCCACCCGCTCACATAGCGCGTGAACACTGCGCGCTTGTGTTCGAGATACCCGGGGTACGCGGGCACGCGCCAGGCAATCAAATGGTCGGTGAGCTCGTCGCGCAAGGAGATGGATTTAAATGTGATTCCGAGCAGACTGGCGGCTGTGTCGGCAAGGGACTGGTAGTAGTCAGGCCGCCAGGTGAACCGCATCACGTCAACGATCATCCACCCGACGCGCGGGTCGCCGGAGTCCGCGAGCGCGCGCAACAGGTCAGCTTCATGTTGGGTGTCGTCAATGGGGTCGAGGCTGTGGGCAACAAAGCGTGACACGCTCTGCTGCAATTCGTCTGATAACGCCCCCGTTGGCACCGCCGGTGGTTGGCCGTAGCGCGCCAGAGCGTGCGGGGAGACCACCGCATCAGCGGCACTTGATACACCAAGCCCGACACCAACACTCAGCACAGCCAGCAGCAAGACAGAACCCCACACACGGCGGGCTGCCTTGCTCAACCAACTCCAACAAATCACCTTTCGCTCCCCCCTCAGTGCTCGGTTCATCCCACGCGCAACAACAGCTGCTTCGACACCGCTGTTAGTGAGTTGTTCACCGCTGACCTTGGATCAGGCGCTAGGTGGTGGCACGTACAGGCCACAAATTTTGTGACCATCCGGGTCACGGAAGTAACACAGGTAGCGCAGGCCCAGGCTGTTCTCCCGCAGGCCCGGTGGGTCTTCGATTGAGGTGCCGCCATTGGCGACCGCAGTGTCGTGAAAGAGCGTGAGTTGCTCGGGCGACTCGCACGCAAAGCCGATGGTCGCGCCGTTGGCGACCGTGGCCGGCTCGCCGTTGATCGGCTGCGTGATAACCAGCACCGAGTGGTTGTGCCGAAAGAAAAGCCGAGTCTGGCCGGTTAGGTTGACGTTAACCAAGGGCTCTGAGGCGCCGAGCACCCCGAGTACAGCTGTGTAAAATGCGCGCGCGCCCTCGATGTCATTGCTGCCGATCACAATGTGGCTGAACATTGTCAGAGTCCCCAGTCTGCAGAGTCACGTCAGTCTACACGCACGACACCACCATTGAGGTCGCAACGCAGGCCGCTAAAAGCGCCTAACCACCGCTTGCACTTCCGCCACCAAAAACTCCGAGACCGCGTTGATTGCCCACATCGCCCGCGTGCTCTCATGACGCGCGAGCCAATAGCTTCGCGTGACGCTGAGAGATGGCAACACCCGCTCAAGGCTCGGGTGCTCCTCGGCAATGTACCGGTGCAACACGCCAATGCCCGCCCCCGCTCGCACCGCCTCTAGCTGACCAACCGCACTTGCGACCGCGATGTTGGTCTGCCAGGCGCTGCTGAATTCACGCGTGTAATCGAGCACGTTGGTATACACCAGATCATCGACGTACCCCACCAACCGGTGACCTGCCAGCTCGGCAGCTGTCTCGGGCGTGCCCCAGCTTTTGAGGTAACTGCGGTCGGCGTAGAGCGCAAGTTCGTAGTCCACGAGCTTGCGCGCGATCACCGAGGCCTGACCAGGGCGACCCAAGGTCACAACGAGGTCAGCTTCGCGGCGTGAAATCGACACGCTGCGCGCAATCGGCACCAACTCCACGCGGATGCCGGGATGACGATCCGCCAAGAGGCCAAGACGGGGCGCGATAAATTGCAGACCAAAGCCATCCGGCGCGCCAATGCGCACAGTCCCACTCAGGGCGTCAGCCGCGCTGTCCCCGCCCACATTCAGGACATCGCGCTCCATGCGTTCGGCCACAGCTTGCAGCCGGCGCCCGGCGTCGGTGAGGTCGCAACCGTGGGTACGGCGGTGAACCAGGGTCTGCCCGAGCGCCGCCTCGAGCTGCTGCATGCGGCGGCTTACGGTCGCGTGGTTAACCCCAAGCCGCTTGCCCGCCGCCAGAAGCTGTCCACTTCGCGCCACCGCGAGAAAGACGCGCAGGTCATCCCAATTTGGTTGAGCCATATGACATTAATTTATGCACAAACATTGTCCGATTTTGCCCATTGTTTGTGCGAAAAGACAATGCGAGACTGCTCACCATCGCTCATTCTTTCTAGAGGCTCAGCCCATGCGACAGATCGGACACTTCATCAACGGCGCGCGCGTGGACGGCGCAAGCGGCCGCACCGCCAACGTGTTCAACCCGGCAACCGGCGCGGTGCAGGCAGAGGTCGCGCTCGCGAGCGACGCCGAACTGCAAGCGGCCATTGATTCCGCCAAGGCCGCACAGCCCGCCTGGGCCGCGACCAACCCGCAACGGCGCGCGCGGGTGTTCGCGAAATTCGTGGACCTGTTGAACCAGAACATGGAAGAGCTCGCCGACCTGCTCGCAAGCGAGCACGGCAAGACCTTTGAAGACGCGCAGGGCGACATCATCCGCGGCTTGGAAGTCTGTGAGTTCGTGACCGGTGTGCCGCACTTGTCAAAAGGTGAATACACCCAGGGCGCAGGCCCCGGCATCGACATGTACTCGATGCGCCAACCGGTGGGTATCGGCGCAGGCATCACGCCGTTCAACTTCCCCGGCATGATCCCGATGTGGATGTTTGCGCCAGCCATCGCCTGCGGCAACGCCTTCATCTTGAAACCGTCCGAGCGCGACCCATCGCTGCCGATGCGCCTCGCCGAACTCATGATGGAAGCGGGTCTCCCCGCTGGCGTCTTGAATGTGGTCAACGGTGACAAGCAAGCGGTTGACGGCATCTTGCAAAACGACGCCATTGGCGCCGTGTCATTCGTGGGATCCACGCCCATTGCGCAATACGTCTACAGCCAGGGTTCGGCCCACAACAAGCGTATGCAGTGTTTTGGTGGCGCCAAAAACCACATGATCATCATGCCTGATGCAGACCTCGATCAAGCGGCGGATGCCTTGATTGGCGCAGGCTACGGCTCAGCGGGCGAGCGCTGCATGGCTATCTCGGTAGCCGTGCCGGTTGGCGAAGACACAGCCAATGCGCTGATTGAAAAGCTCATCCCCAAGGTCAATGCACTCAAGATTGGCCCGTGGAACGGTCGCGGCCTGGACCTCGGCCCGGTGGTCACCTCAGAGGCCAAAGAACGCATCCTCGGTCTGATCCAAAACGGCGTGGACTCCGGTGCCAAACTTGTGGTCGACAACCGCGACATCACCATAGAAGGCTATGAGGACGGGTTTTTCATCGGCGGTTGCCTGTTCGACAATGTCAGCAAAGACATGGACATCTACCAGACGGAAATATTCGGCCCGGTATTGTCCGTGGTGCGCGCTGCCAACTACGAAGAAGCACTGGACCTGCCAATGTCACACGCCTTCGGCAACGGCGTCTCGATCTTCACCCGCGACGGCGACACCGCCCGCGACTTCGCAGACCGCATCAACATCGGCATGGTCGGCATCAACGTGCCCATCCCGGTGCCACTTGCGTACCACAGCTTTGGCGGTTGGAAAGCGTCGAGCTTTGGCGACCTGAACCAACACGGCACAGACTCGTTCAAGTTCTGGACACGCACCAAAACCGTGACCAGCCGCTGGCCATCTGGCATCAAAGAAGGCGCCGAGTTTGCGATCCCGCTGATGTCCTGACACAGACGCAAGCGCGCAATAAAAAGCCCGGCCAATAAGCCGGGCTTTTTTTATGGCCGCGAGCCATGACCTTCTAAGGCAACTCTGGTACCAGTGACGCGATGGTTTCACAGACTTCTGCCATCTCTTTGGGTTGAGAGAGGCCCACACGCACGCAGCGGTTGAGTGGCGCCACCCCTGGCATGCGCATGAACACGCCGTGTTCGGCGAGCCGCTCGAGCAACGCTTGGCCGCGCTCGGTGCTGCCGACGTCAAGCGCGACAAAGTTGGTGAAGGACGGTTCGGCGTAAAGGCCGAGCCGGTCGGCCAGGGCGTAGACCGACTGGCGCGCCGCTTCAACCTCGGCTTTCACGCGCGTGAGGAAGGCGTCGTCGTTGACGCTCGCCGTGGCACCGGCCTGCGCGACGCGATTGAGGTCGAAATGATTCCGAATTTTTTCAAAGGCATTGATGATTTCGCGGTGCGCCACGCAATACCCCACGCGTTGTCCGGCCATACCATAGGCTTTGGAAAAGGTGCGAAAGCGCAGCACACGCGGGTTGGACGTGTCGATGGCGGCCGCCACGCCGGGTGGCGCAAATTCCACGTAGGCTTCATCGAGCACCAGCAGGCAATCTTCGGGCAAGCCATCGATCAGCGCCTGCACGGTCGCCGCATCGTGGCAGGTGCCCATGGGATTATCTGGGTTGGCGAGATACACCAGTCGCGCACCAACCTCATGCGCCTTTTCAAGCAACGCTTCTGTGTCTTCAAAGAAGCCTTTGTACGGCACGGTATGTAAGGCCGCGCCGTAGCCGTTCACGTGATAGTTGAAGGTCGGGTAGGCGCCAAGGGACGTCACCACCGGCGTGCCGACATCACAAAACAGCCGCACGGTCAGACCGAGCAAGGTGTCGATGCCTGCGTCCACAACCATCTCATCAGCCGCCACCCCGAGCCGCGCCGCGAGCGCGTGGCGCAAGTCGTGGCTGGTTGGATCGGCGTACCAGGCGCTCTCAGCCAGCGCCGCCTGCATGGCGGCCATGCCGGTCGGCGACTGCCCAAAGGCGCTCTCATTGGCACCCACCCTCAGGCGAAACGGCGCTCCGCGGCGGCGCTCGAGCTCCTCCGGTCCAACAAACGGAGTGCTCGCTGGCAGCCGGGCAATTTGGGCGGCAAAGGGAATGGTCATGGCGGGCATTCGGTTGAGCGGTGCGTCATGATACCGTTGCCCGGATTCGATTGAGACCCCTCGCCCATGGCAGTACCCAGCGCCCCCGTCACCTTCACTGGACACTGCTACTGCGGCGACGTGCAATTTAGCCTGACGCTGCACTCGCCTGCGACGTTCTCCGGCTACTGCCACTGCGACGACTGCCAGCGTGCGCACGCGAGCCCGGTGTATCAGTTTGCCTATGTCGATGCGAGCGCCTTCACGCTCGAGTCGGGCAGCCACTGCATCAAATCTTATGTGCGAGACCAAAGCCTCGCGCCGGAGCTGCGCCGCTGGTTTTGCACCACGTGCGGATCTCGCGTCTACAACACCCTTCTGCCAACACTCGAAGGCACCGTGCGCTCACAAGTGGGTATCTTCCCCGCGCTGCTGACCGACCGCGCCGCCGGCCAACATGCCCTGCTCCGGCCCCGCTACCACTTACACAGCAAGGAGGCATCGTTTCCACTCGAGTGCCTCCACGACCGCCTGCCAAGGCGCTGACAGAGGATTCGCCATGCCCAAAGGTGCGTGTTTATGCGGTGCGGTGCAGATTGCCGTCGACCGCCCGCTCTCCCAACCCGACCTCTGCCACTGCAGCATCTGCCGCAAATACGCGCCTGTGGGTTTTGCCTCGTGTGACATGCCGCGCGACGCCGTGCAGATCACCGGCGAAGAACACATCCGCTGGTACCAGTCTTCTGCGAAAGTGCGACGCGGGTTTTGTGAACACTGCGGCAGCGCGCTGTTCTTCGACCCGCTGTTCCACGATTGGACCGCCATCGCAATGGGCGTATTCGACGACGCCACTGGCACCACCCTTGGCAAACATATCTTCACGGCTGACAAGGGCGACTACTACACCATCGAGGGAGACCTCCCGCAAAACGCGCAGTGAGTGAGCACGCTTGCTGCAGGCGCGTTGCACAGTATTGTTGCGGTTGCAAAATGGCCCAATCAGCCAATTCAGGTACTCTGACCCCATGAAATGGCTTGTGTCCTCCATCACGGTACTAGGGCTGGTCTGGTTGTTGTTAACGCGCCCTGACCACATTGCTGAAGAAGACAAAGTTCGGCAGCAATTGGCCTTTGAAGCTGATTCACTGAGTCAGGCGCTCAAGCTTGAGATGGAGAAGTACCGGCTTGCTTCGGTGTTACTCACCCAGTCTTCACATTTTGACGCCGCGCTGAGCGACAGCGCCGGACGCCTTGAAAACAGCGCTCAGGTGCTCGACCGTATCGGTTACTTGCAAGCGCTCTCAGGTGTCGCCTCGCTCGCTATCTTGCGGCGCAATGACAGCCTGAGCATCCCCGCGCTCACACTGCCACGCAAATTGCCGCAATCCAAACAATGGCGCAACGCCACGCAACGCGCGTTCAACGGCAGCCTCGGGCGCGCGTTTTTTAACGACGATGACAACCGGCCCCACTACGTCTTCTTCACGCCCGTGTTCGGCGATCATGCCGGCGCACCACCGGCCATCCTCATTGCGCTGATCGACCTCGGACCGGTCCGAGACCGCTGGGAGAGTTCAGCGCACCGTGTGGAGTTGCGCGATAACAGCGGCGACGTGATGTTTGAAAACCGACTCAACGCCCCAGCTGATGCCATCAGCATCACGCGCGAACTCAGGCAACTTGACGCGGTATTGCACGTCACAGGCGCGGCACCGCCGTTGCTCGGCCCGAGCCTTCTGCGCGGCGTGATCGCAGGCTTGTGCCTGTTGCTTGGTGTGGCGCTGTTGTTGCGGCAATTTGAGCGGCGGCGTCTGCTGACAGAGCTCGCCGAACAAAAAGCCGGCGAGGCGGCGCGGCTTGAGCGCGAAATCACACAGCGGACGCAAGAACTTTCCATCGCCCAGCATCAACTTGTGATGACCGAGAAAATGGCCTTGCTCGGACAGATGTCTGCCTCCATCAGCCACGAGATCAACCAACCGCTCGCCGCCATCAAAAATTACGCAAGCTCGTCACTGCATTTACTGGCAGCGGGAAGCACCACGGTTGTAAAAGACAACTTGGTCACTGTTGAAGCGCTCACTGAACGCATATCGCGTATTGTGGTGCACTTGAGAAGCTTCGCCCAGCAGGAGCCGTCCACGGTCACACCGGTTCAATTGGGGCCGGTGTCTGACAAGGCAGTCAGCGAATTCTTGGACCGCTTCCCAGATGAAATCAAACAGATTCAATACGCCGCCCCGCCGCACCCTATTTGGGTTCAGGCCGGTGAGATCCGGCTGCTCCAAGTGCTTAGCAATTTACTCAGCAATGCCCACAACGCAAGCCATCACGAACACGGCAGCGCACCGGAAATCACACTCTCAATTGACGAAGAAAACGACTGTGTTCGCGTCTCTGTGATAGACAACGGGCCAGGCATTGATGACGCCATTGCCGACACCTTGTTTGATGCCTTTGTCAGCAACCGCGCCGACAGTGACGGTCTGGGCCTCGGACTGACCATTTCCAGATCCTTTGTCGAGAGCATGGGTGGCACGCTGTCGATAGATGCCACACATAAAGGCGGCACCCGATTTGATATCGTATTGAAAAAATTGTCGAGCCCTACCCCATGATGTCGAACGTGGACATTGCCATCGTTGACGACGATGCCGATTTCTCCAAATCACTGGCACAGCTGCTCGACGTCTCAGGCTACGCGGTCGAGTGCTTTCGCTGCCCACTTGAAGCGCTCAAGGTCTTGCCGCTCGATTTCCCTGGCGTTGTTGTGCTGGATGTCAGGATGCCCAGGCTCTCAGGCACAGACGTGCTCGTGCAGCTGCTCGAACGCGATCCGACGCTGCCGGTCATCCATGTCACAGGGCACGGTGACATTCCAATGGCAGTCAACGCCCTCAAAGAGGGCGCTTACGGCTTTTTCACCAAGCCACTGAACACTGCAGACTTTCTACGCGACATCAGCCGCGCGCTGGTGGCCCGTCGCACCGAACTCGAACGCCGCGACCTCGCCAGACAAATTGAAATGCGCGACGAC
>CALAMQ010000105.1 GCA_937925815.1 uncultured Granulosicoccaceae bacterium
ATTTTGGTCCATCAATCCCGTGGAAGCCCTCAATTCAAAAAGAAACAAAGGGGCTACCCTATCGCATGATGTGGGGATATGTGGATTGAATATCAACATGAAATTCACAGTGGGACACAAGCACTATAAAACACATAGCCACCGAAAACGTTTGCACCTACAGCGCCGCCAACCGCACGATCTAAGACAGGCAAAAATAGCACACGAGCGATATGTGCAATACTTCAACTATTTTTAATAGATTAGAAAATTTATACTCATAAAAAATAGGTGCCTGCCTTAGGGAGGCTCCGAAAAAGTTCCAGCTGAGTGCGAGACAAGGCGAAGCCAACCGTGTGACGGACCATCCAAAAAAGCGGACCGGGCCGGCGCACCGGCGGCCGGCGCTCCGGGGGCAGGCTTTCCTGCCTGATGGGGCTTGTTCGGAGGTTCCTTAGATTACGCTTTCGCATCAGCCTGCCAGCCGTGTACTAGGCCAGCATGACAACCGATTTGATGCAATTCACTGAACCACACCCAAAACGACCAATACGCTTGGACTTGAGATCCGGAACTGCAGATCTTTGCTGGCTTTTAAACCAAACCATTTGTGAAGCCTGGATGCCTAGCCTGGCCTGCATCAACGCGAGACGCTCGCTTGCTGTCAGGCACTTATCGAATGATGGCCGCCTTGGTTTTTCCCTGTGATCTTTCTGTTGGGTCTCATCTATCTCACAAAGTCTCTAGACACTGTGCCTACAAAGCAACGAGGAAAGAATGGAAAGTCATCGGTAGCGAAATAGGCATACTGGCCGTCGACCACCATCCCATTGCATTCATCTAAATCACCAGACCCTGGAACATAAACATAATCCTGTACGTAAGTGCCATCGTGCACACCACCCGGGCCGTCTTCACGCTCCCCTTTTTTCAACTGCCATGATGACTGCACCTGCCCACCCACATATCTGATGTCGAAGCCGTCTGCCGCGTAGCCAAAAAGATCATCCGTTAGCGCCTGAGTGACAGCGGCCGGAATGCCATGGTAGTGATACAAACCTCGACCATCCACATGGGCGTTCTGTGCGTCCATTATCAGCCCACCCACACCTTCAACATTCCAACCAGAAGATCGGTCACGCGAATATCCCCTATCAGAGTTCGGATCGTAGTATTCAGCAGTCCCGGGCCTGAGCGGGATACCTGTGACCGTAATTCCAGAGATGCGCACTCTTTGGTCTATCTCCTGAGAGACCTCAGGGGTTGCTGTCACGCAAAATTGATGATTTTGCGGCTCGACACTCGCGCCCTCACGCCACGGTCCAGTGTCGTGGTCCGGCACACCATCTGACGTAATACAACGCACGCCGTCCTCGACAGTGATTGTCGTATGAGCATTGGCCGGTACTGAAAAGGTCATGCCTATAAAAAAGGCTAAACCGGCAATTTCTATGGACTTCGACGTGTTATTGATCATTTCAAGTCTCGCAATCGTAAGTGTGTTGGCCCGGTCGGCCAACGCTTGAAAGCTGACCTTTTTACTCATACAGGTGCGAAGCTTAGCAACGCAGGCCTTCACACCCACGCTGCAGCTGTGTCTTTTACGCGAATTTACGCAATCTCAAGACACCCACCATTTGTCACACACCGTAAATCGCGACGCTGAAGGCGCGCCGTCAGTGCATGGCGGAAGTTGCAACATCGGCGTCAACGCCCTTTTTTGTTGGACACCCACTGTTAGCCGTCTCGCTTATGCAACAAGGTCTAGACCGACAAACCCACTTTCCTGAAATTCCGGAGCGCGCCATGCTGACGCGTCGACACCCCGTGGTATCACTGAGTGTCGCGGTGTGTGCGACGTGCGTTTCTGTGCGGGGAAGACCGTGACAACGGCGAGAGCTACGAACTCAGTAGAGCCTGAGTTGAGAACCGTGTGCTGGAGGTGGCGTCAGTATTGGCCTGTTATAGACAACCAACTGCGGATCTCAACGGAGCCCGAGAGTACAGACCAACGCTCTCACACAAAGGCAATATTAAGTGTCCGTACAACTGCCTTGATCAGCGCATCAAAGCGCCCGGTGAGAGACAGAGGAAAACGACGTCAGCCTAGCGGCTCGCCATCGAAAGCCAGCTTATGCCTCGAAAACGGTGGGCCGTCCAAATATGTCCTGGTTCTCAAAGCAGCTTACTTCGTGTTCTTGATAGATCCCAAGATGAGCATTGTGGTTGTCTCTGATACGCAGGGGATGTTTTTCAGTTTACTCAACACAAAATTACGTAACCCTTCGACGCTGTCGGTCTGAACCGTCAGCAGGTAATCGACGTTGCCGGTGACCAGCAGGCATTCCGTGATCTCGGGGATCAAATTGATCGCATCCGTGAAAGCATCAATGTCATCAGGTTTCTGACCAGCCAAACGGATGCTGACCTGAACTGTGATCCCTTCTTTTTGATCCGACAGATTCACCTTTGCGCCATAACCAGTGATGACCCCGCTTTGTTCAAGCTTGCGGACGCGTCGGCTGCACGGCGTGGGTGAAAGCCCAACCTGTTGGGCAAGCTCCAGATTGGAAATGCGACCATCGACCTGAAGAAGTGACAGAATCTTGCGATCAATAGCGTCTAGGTTTCGTATAGTCATATCCGCTCAAAATAACCAAAAATTAGAGATTTTACATGGTTATTAGTGGAAATTTTGAGGGGTTTTGCAAGCACTCACTGCTGAAACTGACTTAGACTTTCATCAACAGGCACATCTGCCGCCATGATGAACCGGAGAAAGACAGTGCCAAACGCGATCACCATCAGGGAATATGGCGGATCAGACAAATTGGTTTTGGAAGACATTGCGCTGCCCGTACCTGTTGCGGGTGAGGTACAGGTCCGTCAAACCGCAGTTGGTGTGAATTATCACGACGTTTACGTGCGATCGGGGCTTTACAAAACGCTGGGATTACCTGGCATTCCCGGGTGCGAAGCTGCGGGTATTATTGAGCGGATCGGCCCGGACGTTTCAGGCCTCACACCCGGTGATCGCGTCGCTTACGTCACTGGCGGCTATGGCGCATACAGTTCGCATCGGACTCTAAAGGCAGAGCTTGCCATCGCCATTCCAGACGATGTGTCGGACGAAACCGCTGCATCTAACCTATTGCGCGCGATGACGGTCGAGATGCTGACGGCGCAAGTCCACAAAATCACGCCTGGCATGACTGTTCTTGTCCACGCGGCGGCCGGAGGCATGGGGCGAATGCTGTGTCAGGCCTTATCCAGCATTGGTGCAACGGTGATCGGGACGGTTGGGTCGGCTGAGAAGGCCGATATCGCCAAGCAATGCGGGTGCGCGCATCCGGTTCTCTACCGAGAGGTGGCGTTCACCGAAAGCGTGGCAGAGATCACCCAAGGTGCTGGCGTTGACGTTGTGTACGATTCTGTTGGCGCGGATACGTTTGAAGGCTCAATCAACGCACTGAAGATGTGCGGACATCTGGTGAATTTCGGGCAGTCCTCCGGGCCAGTTGAGCCGGTGGCGATGGCCACGCTCGCTGCGAAATCGCTGACTGTCTCGCGGCCCATTTTGTTCCACTACCTTCGCGACCTTGCCGGATATCAAGCAATGGGGGCCAAGGTGATGGATGATTTTCGATCCGAGGTGCTGAGCGCCCCCGAGCCCATGCCGGTGCCGCTTAAAGATGCCGCGAAGGCCCACAACATTTTGGAAAGCATGGCGGGCGGTGGCGCGTTGGTGCTGATCCCGTGACCCACTCAAAAAAAGACAGAAACGTGACTGACAAAACCATCTGGACCTATTGGCGCGGGGATTGGCACGAAGGCGATACCCGCGTCCTTGGCGCAAATTCTCATGCAACATGGCTTGGCTCTGCCGTGTTTGACGGCGCGCGGTTGTTTGAAGGCGTGACGCCGGACCTCGACAAACACTCCGCACGAACCAACGCTTCAGCCAAGGCACTTGGGTTGAAGCCAACCTTTTCGGGCGAAGAAATCGCGGGCCTGACAATGGACGGATTGGCGAAGTTTGCGCCCGGTACTGATGTCTATATTCGCCCGATGTACTGGGCCGAGGACAGCGATGTCGGCGTTTTACCTCCTGACCCCGAAAGCACGGATTTCGCGCTTTGCCTTGAAGAAATGCCAATGGCAGCACCGGGTGGTTTCACGGCAACTGTCACGCGCTTCCGCCGCCCGACGTTAGACGTCATGCCGGTTAATG
The DNA here is from genome assembly GCA_937925815.1 of uncultured Granulosicoccaceae bacterium. Classification (GTDB taxonomy): domain Bacteria; phylum Pseudomonadota; class Gammaproteobacteria; order CALCKW01; family CALCKW01; genus CALCKW01. The sequence continues at coordinate 4,211 of CALAMQ010000105.1, forward strand.
CCAAGGCCGCCTGCCTGTATGCCAACAACGCTCGTATGGTGCGCGAGGCGCAATCGCGCGGCTTTCAAAATGCGCTGGTCTGCGACGCTAATGGCAATGTGGCAGAGCTGGCAACGTCCAACGTGTTCATGGTCCGCGGCGATGAGGTGTTCACCCCTGCGCCCAACGGCACTTTCCTCAACGGCATTACTCGCCAACGGGTCATCGGCTTGCTGCGGGGTGCAGGCGTCGCCGTGCACGAGGTCAATCTGACAGTCGAAGATTTCCATGAAGCAGATGAAATTTTCTCGAGCGGGAATATTTCGAAGGTTGTGCCGGTGATCGGCTTCGAAGGCCGCAATCTGGGCGTTGGGAAAATCGCCAAGAAAGCCCGAGCACTGTATTGGGATTGGGCGCATGCAGAGGGGACAGCGTAATGGGAACCACACATCTCTACACCGACGCAGAGATCGAAAACCTGCCTGAGGTGAAAGCGGTCTTTGACGATATCCGTGAAACCCGTGGGTCGGATTTTGTGAACAACATCTGGCGGGCCCTTGCCGCCGATCCACCGGGGCTGAAACGAACCTGGGAAAACGTCAAATCGCTAATGGCGGTGCCCGGTGCATTGGACGCGAAGACGCGCGAGATGATCTATATCGCAGTCTCGGTCGCCAATGGCTGCAGCTATTGCGTGCATTCCCACACCGCCGCCGCACGCGCCAAGGGGATGAGCGATGTGGAGCATGGCGAATTGATGCAGATCATCGCACTAGCAGCCTCGACCAATCACTTGGTCACCGCGCTGCAAGTGCCGGTCGATCCCGAATTTGATGTCACATAACAACCAACTCACCAGCAGGAGAAAGCCAAATGTGTGATGTATGCGTAATGAACGCGGTCAAAGACAAAATGCTGTCACGCCGCAAGTTCTTCAAAGCAAGCGCCGCAGGCGCAGTTGCCGCTGCCGCCACGGGCAGTCTTGGGACGCCTGCGCTGGCGGCTGGCCACGGTACGGTCGAGGACATGACCCATACCCTGCACGAAGATTTTCCGACCTACTTCGGCGAGTCACAGTTTAGCCGCGAGCAATTGTTCAACTTTGCCGAACATTTCTTCAACCTCCAGCAACTCACTATCAACGAACACACTGGCACCCACATTGACGCGCCGTTGCACTTTTCCGAAGACGGACTCAGCGTGGATGAAATCCCTGTGGCGTCGCTGGTGGCACCGCTTTGCGTGATCGATATCGCGGCCCGCGCGGCCACAGATGCTGATACCCAGGTCACCCCCGACGATTTAAAAGCTTGGATCGCCGCCAATGGCGACATCCCAGACGGGGCCTGCGTGGCCATGCATTCGGGCTGGGCTTCCAAGGTCGACACCGACGGCTTCCGCAATTTTGACGGCGAAGCGCAGCACTATCCCGGTTTTCATGTTGAGGCGACGCAGATGTTGCTGGAAACCGGTGCGCAATCGATTGCTGTCGACACGCTGTCACTGGATCACGGTATCTCTGCCGATTTCGCCACGCATTACGCTTGGTTGCCCACGGGACGTTTCGGAATCGAGAATATCGCGAACCTCGACAAAGTGCCGGTTGCTGGGGCGACATTGGTTATTGGTGCGCCTAAACACAAAGGCGGCACAGGCGGCCCGGCCCGTATCTTTGCCATGGTATGAACCGCCGCCCGGCGCAGATGGGTTTTGCGCCGGGCCCCTCCTCTCAAATGCGGTACATGGTGTGCAGCCAGTTTCTTGGCTTTCAACGTCGTGACGTAATTCCCGCATACCCGCGGTGAATGACCGATTTCCGCTGTAGGTTTCTTTCCTATCGCAAATTGTGCAAGTCAGTCACTGGTATCGAGAAGAGTTGCGGCTGATAACGTCAATTTTTTCGCACATTTGTCAGCGGTGCCTCACGCAAATTATGCGTGTGCTGTGCTTGTTGTTGGACACCCACCGTTTGCCGTCTCACTGATGCAACATCATCAACACCGAAAAACCCACTTTCCTTAAATGCCTGAGAGCGCAATGCTGACGCGCCAACCCAATCCATCTGTAATGGCCGCTCCGTCGCCAGACACAAGCACTCGTGCCAACGCCCAGAAGCCAGCTCATCTCCTACGCCGATACACCGTGGTACCACTGCGTCTCTAGATGCGTGCGACGCGCCTTTCTCTGCGGGGAGGACCACTACACTGGAGAAAGCTTCGAGCACCGCAGAGCATGGGTTGAGAATCGTGTGCTGGAAGTGGCGTCAGTCTTTGCCATTGACGTCGCAAGCTTCGCAATCATGTCCAACCACTACCACCTTGTTCTGCACGTCGACACGGGCACAGCATCTGAGTGGAGCACAGATGACGTCCTTGCGCGCTGGCACGCACTGTTCAACGGCACCCACCTCAGCCAGCGCTACGTGGCCAACAAAAACGCCCTGCTGCCCAGCGAGCGTACGCACGTTATCGAATTGGCTGAACGTTGGCGGGCTCGTTTGACCAGCGTATCGTGGTTTATGCGCTGCGTGAACGAGCCAATCGCTCGGCAAGCCAACGCCGAGGACAACTGCACTGGGTCGTTCTGGGAGAGCCGATTTAAGAGTCAAGCCCTGTTGGACGAAGCGGCTGTATTGGCAGCCATGGCATACGTGGATCTAAACCCTGTCAGAGCCAAAATGGCCGAAACCCCAGAAGCCAGTGACTACACCAGCATCCAACGGCGCATCTGCGCTGCGAAGCAAGGCAGCATTCCCAAGGAACTGATGCGGTTCCAAGGCAACCTGAACCAACACAGCCTCAACGGTATTCCATTTTCACTTGAGGACTACGTGCAACTCGTCGACTGGACCGGCCGCGCAGTACGCAAAAACAAACGCGGCGCTATCGATCACACATTGCCCCCGATACTCCAGCGACTGCAACTCGATGAGAGCACCTGGATCACTATCGCGACCGAGTTCGAGCACAACTTCAAGCAATGGGTCGGGTCAGAGGCCGCGATACAAGCCGCAACACACAACGTCGGCAAAACACGAAGTCGATCACCGCCTCTGTTACGCACCGGCTGAGCCACCGCCCTAAATACACAACATCACTCACAACCGAACTAGCGTCGGTTTTCGTCGTGCCGCGATTTC
>CALAMQ010000106.1 GCA_937925815.1 uncultured Granulosicoccaceae bacterium
TCAACGCTCACCAGCAACATCACGCTGATCGCCATCGACAGCGCCGTCAAGGAGGCGGTGGCGCGCCGGTTGACCAAGCTCTTCCACGCCAAACTCAACCAGAACATGAACCGTCTCCCGCGAGCGACACGGCCCGGTCAAAGTGTTTGGCAAGGTCTTGATCGTGGCTGACAAACAACACGCTGGTGTCGTGCTGCGCGCACTGCGCCAAAAGCAGTTCCAAAAAGCCATCGCAATTGTTGCGGTCGAGTGCGGAGGTGGGTTCATCGGCGATGATCAAACCCGGCCGGCCAATCAGCGCGCGCGCAGCGGCCACGCGTTGCTGTTGTCCGACGCTCAGCACACTGGCTTGGCGGCCAAACAGCGAAGCGTCCAGCCCTAGCTCAGCCAGCAAGCGTTCGCCGCAACGCTCTAAGCTCTCCTGACTCAACACCGCTTTGCGGCGCACCGCCGACACGCGACAGGGCAGCAGCACGTTTTCCAGCACCGACAAATACGGCAGCAGGTTGAACTGCTGAAAGATGAAGCCGATGCGGTCACCCCGCAGCGCGTCGCGTTGACGCGCTGACAGGGCGGACAGCTCCGCGTCAAAGACGCGGAGACTGCCCTCGTAACCGGTGAGCACACCGGCAATTAAATTGAGCAATGTACTTTTACCACTGCCGCTGGGGCCGTGCAGAAACACGCGATCACCTTGGCTTAATTGCAAGTGTGGAATACGTAGCGTGAAGCCGTCCGCCCCAGAGCGGGCAAAGTGCATTTGCTCAATCGAGACCGTCACGGGAGAGTGATCACCGTGTTGCCGGGTGTGAGCGTCTGCACCTTGGGGCCGCTGTCGAGCAGCATCTCAACCGAGACGTTTTCAAGGTAGGTGTTGCCCTCGAACAACAACACGTCAATGCTCGCAAGCTCTGTTGGCGAATCACAGCTCAGCGTCCACGCAACAATGATGTCCGAGTGCGCAGATGCCTCGTCCTCGTGATGATCATCGTGATGGTCGTCGTCGTGGTCATCATGGTGCTTGTCTTCGTGCTCTTCGTGGTGCTCGTCACCATGGTCGTCGTCATGCTCATCGTGATCGTCATGATCGCCGTGGGCACTCTCTGCGAGCACGGCAACGTCGGCGTCATCCAGCGTGCACGCGGCCTCGGCGTTGATCAATATCGCGCCGGTGAAGGTCTCAAGTTGAAGGGTCAGCTGATCCACTGCCGCGTGTTGGGCGTCGGTTTGCGGGGCGTGCTCGAAGCCAAGCAGCGATGCAGCCGGGCTGTCGAGAGCAATGGCGAGGTAGCTGTCCTCTTGAATGATGCGCAGGTTTGCCGCGCCGTGTACGTGTGGGTCCAGTGCTTTGGTCTCGGCGAATGCCGAGGTGGTGCCAAGTGCGGCGATCAGCGCGCAGGTCAAAGGCGTTTTCATGTTGTGTCCTTGTCTTGTCGGTACAGGTCCGCGCCCCGGCAAAGTCAGTCGGAGAGCAGCGTGTTAGCGAGGGTTCAGGACAACAAAGGCGGGGCGCGTGACGGCGGGAGGCGGGCGCTCGACCACCTCACGCGAATCGGGAGATCTGTGTAGTGCGACATCCCGGCGGTGGACCGGGGTGGTCCGGCAAACTGCGGTGGAATCAGCGCGGCTTTGGTGGTGACACCGGCGGCACAGACAGTACAGAGCAGGCTCTCAGCCCAGGTCTCATGCTCAGTCTCGGCTTGCGGAGCCAGTCGTTCGGAGAACGACGGCAAGACCTCAGCGTGCTGCTCTGGGTGCCAGTGCAGGATGTCGTGCACGCTGTGCGCGGTTTGGTATACACCCACGCACAACGCCAACACCAACGCGAAGAGCTGAGGGGATGAGATGAATCGGCGAGCCGTCATGTCAACATCTTAGCTGGCTTTGCCAGCTAACGGGAGCGCGCTAGACACTCGGCTTTTTTGCGGCGGTCAATAGACCAACGCCACGCAGACCGGCGTCGCTCGCTGAATCGAGTGCGGCACCGCCCGGTGTGTCGCGCCCAGTTTCCTTGGCGCCTTGCCAGCTGACGCGCCCTGGTCCCAGTCAGCGCCAGACCATCACGCCCTGACCAGGTGAGATCGACCAGCGTTGGCCATCGGGCTCTACCTTGACGCGCGTTGCGAAGGGGTAGGCGAGGCCGTGGTTTAGTGGTTGCCATGCTGTGGCACTGCGCCCGTGCGGGTGAACCAGTATCCCCTCGCTGTCAGGCGCGTAGCCCCCTGCGTGCAGCGCGCTCGACGTCCCGATCAGCACCTCGCCCGTTTTGGGGTCAACCGCCACGCTTCGCGCGTGCTGGCTGCGGTGTACGCGCTGCCAAGTTTTGCCAGCGGTGTCGGAGTAGTAAAAACCTTTGTCTTGTCCTTTTATGGCAAGCCACATCTCAGTGACGCCGCGCGTCGCAAGCTCAATCGGCCCCGAGTAGGTGTAAGCGTTGTTCAGCCAGTGCTGGCCGGGTGTCCAACCGTCAGTGAGTTCAACTGGCAATGCCATCGGCTGCCATTGCAAGGCTCCGTGATCCGAGACGCTGCGCCACACGCCGCTTGGCCCAAAGGCGAACAGCACGGCGTCAGAGATCTGCAGACCGTGACAGTCGCCGCAAGCGAGCACCTTGGTCCAACTGCTGCCGTTGTTGACACCTTTGTAGATGTCCCCGTCAACCGTGGCAAAGAGCGTGCGCTCACCGGGCGGGCTGTAGGGGTCAAGCACCAGGCTGTCGAGTTGGGAGATGCGCGCCGGCAAACCGCCAGTGAGAGCGGTCCACGAGCGGCCGTGATCTGTGCTGTGCAATAGGTGCCAGGGGTCGGGGCGGTCGCCCGCCACTTGCGCCCAGACGACGCTGGCCTCGTCCGGGTCTGCAAGCACCGTGAAGGTGTTGCCGCCTTTGCCACCCCAATTGTGGCTCCAGCGCGTGTCGTTGAGGTTGCGCCAGGACCGGCCGCCATTGCGCGAGCCCCATAGTCCAAGGTCCATATACCCGGCGTAGACCACGTTTGGGTCGGCATCGCTGACCTCTACAACCAGCGGCACCACGTTATCAAGGCCGCGCGACGACCAGCGCTCAGCGCCTTGCGCATGGCTCACAGAATCATGCCAAGAGCGTCCCCCGTCAGTACTGTGAAAGAGAAATTGATTGTTTGACCAGAGAAGCGTGTTGGGGTTGTCTGCGCGATACCCAATGGTTTGAGTTAGACCTTGGTAGCTTGAACCCATGCCCCAGTCTTCATCGGCCCGGGACCAGCCGCCGCTGGCGGTGTTCTCGCGGCGCACCCAAGTCGCGCCGGCGTCCTCACTGGACCAGAGAAAACTGGTGGTCGTATGGCTGCGGTAGTTGAAGTCGATCAGCCGCAGTCGATTGGGGTCACGTGCGTCTGGCAGTATCACGCCGGAGGCATCGAGTGCTTTTGTGTTGTCACTCAGTGCGCGCCAGTTTGAGCCCGCGTCGTCTGATGTCCAGACTGCACCGCGGCCTTGATGTTCGGTTGTTAGAATCACGCGCGTCGTACCGTTCTCCTGTGCACTGTAGGCGAGATCCACCACCTCGCCTTCGCCTGGGTCACGGCGTTGCCATGTCTTGCCGCCATCATCTGACCGCCAGGCTTGTGCGGGAGTTGTCGCAAAGCGGCCTTCGCCTGAGAGTGCCCAGAGCGTGTGCGGGCTTGTTGGGTGCGCACGCAACGCAAGAACGCGAAAGGCGCGCGGTAAATTGTGGTCAATCTTGGACCACGTGCGACCGGCGTCGGTGGAGCCCAGCAGCTGCGGCGCGGCGCCGTCATAGGTTTCGTGGCGTGCCGCGTAAACCACCAGTGGATCTGCAGACACAGCAATCGCCGGAATGTACCCACCGGGGTAGACGTGGCTGACACTGTGGCCGTCAGAGCGCCCCAAAAACAGGCCGTCGTCGGTGCCAATCAAGAGCGTGCCCGCCGGGTGGCTCGCAAGCGACGCGACGTGCGTCGCCGTCAGTCCGCGATCCGCACCAACCACCTCCCACGCAGCACCCTTGGTATCAGACCAGTACACACCGCCAAGGTCCGACCCCACTGCCCAGTACCCCTCGTGCGTGATCACTGGCGAATTCAGCGCACCGCCGCCGCCTGGGTTGGTGGCGATCCACTCGGCCGATGTCGCGTTGGGCAGCGAGATAAGTGCTGCAGTCAGCAGTGTGAGACTGCCTCTTAGGCGTGTGAAATGCGTTTGCCGCATGGGTCAACCTGGAAATTGGACTAAGCGATCAAAACTGTAGCCGTGGCGTGCACAGTGGCCAATGGTTTTGCCTGTTACAGGGCTTGCAAAACAGCTGTTGCCAAAGAACGCAACCGACACAGACTCACAGGTCTGTGACGTAAATCTGCTTTAACGGAATCATCGCGCGGTACTTCGGGGCGAGTTCGTTGTAGTTCTCTAGCACGAGATTCACCAACTGCTCACCGTCGATCAATCGAAGCTTGGGTTTGTTGCGTTCGGTGGCTTTGGCCTGGGTGGTGTAGCTGCCGAGACTGACGACCAATCCAAACTCGCCTTCACCCAGCGTGCCAAGCAGTTGGTTTATGACCGGGTCACCAATCTTGTCTGTGACTTGCTTGCACTGGACCTTGATGATCGGCGGTTCAAATCCGAGTTCATCGCGGTGCGCGATCACATCAACGCCGCCATCGCCTGACGCTTGCGTCACGCGCGTGTGGTACTCCATGCATTCGAGCAAGTGCGCAACAAAATGTTCAAACTCGTAGCCGTCCATATTGGACTTCAACCGTTTGATGATGAAATCAGCGGTAACTTCCAAAGCCTTGTTTGAGGCTTCGGTCACGACGGTGTCATCGTCTTCGGCGCTGTCGTCTTCGACGGCACTAGGTTGCTGTTGGATGTTGATAGCCGACAGAAACTCGTTTGCGTGATTCTTGATTCGAAAGAAGGTCAAGGCTGATCCGCACTCATTCAGCGCGGCTTGGCTGAAGTGGTCTCGCGGCACATGGCCACGCCATTGGACCGACAGCTGGTTGGGGTAACGCGCCTCTTCCCGGTGGGTGCGCGTGTCAGTGGCAACACCGATGTTGATCATGCGATCTGCTTTGGACGGGTAGATCAGATGGTCACCTGCCTTGAGCTCGTGCACAAAGCGATAGAGGATGCCGGCCCAGCCGGGAATAGCGCCGGGTTTGGCGTTCGGGAAAGTCTCTGACAGCTTGGCTTTTATGGTGTCGCGGTCGGGTGGCAACTGCCGGATATCCCCCATGTCTGCCCAACCAATGGCAACGAAACCCTCGTCAATGGGCGCGCTGCCGACCTCTACGCCCATGTGGATGCCCCAAACTGTCCTTTCTTTCATCGATCTGTGCTCGGTTCTTAACAGTAGATTTCAATTATTTGTGTCGTGTCTATGATGCATTTTGCCGATTTTATCGAC
>CALAMQ010000107.1 GCA_937925815.1 uncultured Granulosicoccaceae bacterium
TGTCATCCGCCCGCGGCATCGAGCTGGTGCGACTCGCCAAGCGCGAAGGCTTGCGCGTGACCGCGGACACCAGTCTCAACCACACCTTTTTTGACGACAGCGCGCTGGCTGGCTTCGACAACCGTTTTAAACTGTGGCCACCGCTGCGCAGCGCTGAGGACCGAGAGGCAATTGGCGCGGCCCTGCTCGACGGCACCTTGGACGCAATCTGCTCTGACCACACTCCGCTCGGAATCGACGACACGCTCGCGCCATTTCAGAGCGCCGAACCCGGCAGCTCCACATTCGATGCGTTCTTGCCAGCCGTGTTGGCACTGGGCGAGACCCTGGGCGCAAATTCGATACAAGCGGCCAGCTGGGTGACCTGCGGCGGGGCGAACGCCATGCAGCTCGACAGCGGGACTTTGGCCGCAGGTGCCACAGCAGATATTTGTATCTTCGACCCCACTCACAGCTGGACATTCGACGACTCAGCATTACGCAGTGGTTCCGGGCATTCACCTTGGCATGGCCAGACGTTACAGGGCCGTGTGCGCGCGGTGGTGCAAGCTGGCGTGTACTGCGACAACGAGACAACCTGACGGTCAGCCAAAAAAAACGGGGCAGTGCGCCCCGTTTTATTCTCGAAATGCTGAGCAGGCGCTACCGGCGCGCGCGCAACATCTGCGACCGATCGCCCTCGAGCGCGTCGTCTTCTTGAGCGAGTTCGATGCCCGCACTCAACGAATCCGCATCACCGGTGTCGGCGAGTTTGAGGCGAATGCGAAGATCGTTCGCCGAGTCAGAGTTACGCAGAGCCTCTTCCTCAGTGATGTCACCTCGCTTGATCAATTCAAACAGTGACTGATCAAACGTCTGCATACCAAGTTCACGCGACTTACTCATTAACGCCTTGATCGCATCCTGATCGCCTTTGGCGATCAACTCAGTCATCAATGGCGTGTTCATCATGATCTCAACGGCCGGCACACGGCTATCGCCATCGGCTGTCATAATCAGGCGCTGCGAGACAATTGAGCGAACCGTGAGCGAGAGTTCATAGAGCAAGCGGTTGCGGTCTTCTTTTGGGAAAAAGCTCGCCACACGCTCGAGTGCGTGATTGGTTGAGTTGGCGTGCAAAGTACACAGCGCCAAGTGACCGGTCTCTGCGATTTCCATCGCACGTTCCATTGCTTCGCGATCGCGCACCTCACCTATCAGGATGACATCGGGCGCTTGACGCAAGGCATTTTTGAGTGCGATGTGGAAATTGTCCGTATCCATGCCGACTTCACGCTGGCTGACAATGCACTTCTTGTGTGAGTGAATGTACTCAACCGGGTCCTCAATGGTCACAATGTGGCCTGACGTGGTGCGATTGCGGTGATCAATCAGTGACGCCAAGGTTGTGGATTTACCTTGTCCAGTTGCGCCGACCAGAAAGACCAAACCACGCTTTGCCATCACGGCTTCTTTGAGAATCTCGGGCATTCCGAGTTCTTCAAGTGTCGGTATGCGGGTTGCAATTTGACGCACCACCATCGACACGCTGCCGCGCTGCACAAAGGCGTTAATTCGAAAGCGCGAGACATCTGGCACCGAGACGGCAAAGTTCGCCTCATTGGTTTCCATAAACTCATCGCGCAATCGTTGATCCATGAGCGATGTCACAAGCGCGAGCGTCTGCGGCGGCATCAGCTTGTCTTCGCTAACCGGACGCAACTCACCGTTGATGCGAATCATCGGTGGCGCTCCCGCCGACACATACAAATCCGACCCGTTGTGGCGGGCGAGCATATGCATGAGCTCAAATGCGTATTTTCTGGCTTTCTCAGCAGCTGAAACTTCGATCATTGCTCTGCCCCTCAGGCCGCCGCTACAACATCGGGATTGGTGGCTTTGCGCCGCGCATCCGCAATCGATACATCACCGTTAGCCACGAGCGTCTTCAAACACTGGTCAAGCGTCTGCATACCCACTTGGTGGCCGGTCTGAATCACCGAATACATCTGCGCCACCTTGTCCTCGCGGATCAGGTTTCGGATCGCCGGCGTGCCCATCATGATCTCGTGTGCCGCGACACGGCCACCGCCTTTCTTCTTGAGCAGTGTTTGCGAAATCACCGCGCGCAGAGACTCAGAGAGCATCGCGCGAACCATGGATTTCTCATCGCCTGGGAACACATCGATGATACGGTCGATGGTCTTGGCAGCCGAACTGGTGTGCAAGGTGCCAAATACCAAGTGGCCGGTTTCCGCCGCCGTCAGCGCCAGTCGTATTGTTTCGAGATCTCGCAATTCCCCCACCAGAATGGTGTCTGGATCTTCACGCAATGCGGAGCGCAATGCGTCAGAGAAGCTGTGGGTGTCGCGGTGCACTTCACGTTGGTTGATCAGGCATTTTTTGCTCTGGTGCACGAATTCGATCGGGTCTTCGATGGTCAGGATGTGACCGAGTTCGGACTCGTTCTTGTGGTTAACCATGCCTGCGAGCGTGGTCGACTTGCCCGAACCAGTCGGGCCGGTAACCAGAACCAGTCCGCGTGGCAGTGACGAGATTTCGCGGAAAATGGCCGGTGCCTTGAGGTCGTCTAGGGTCAGCACTTCGGACGGGATGGTTCGAAAAACAGCGGCCGCGCCGCGCGACTGATTGAACGCGTTTACACGAAAGCGGGCGATGTCCGGCAATTCGAACGAGAAATCAGTCTCCAACCGCTGTTCGTATTCTTTGCGGTTGTTGTCGTTCATGATCTCGTAAATCAGACCGTGCACATCTTTGTGGGACATTTCCGGAGCGTTAATGCGCCGCATATCACCGTCCACACGGATCATCGGTGGCAAACCCGCAGACAGGTGCAAATCTGACGCGTTGTTCTTGACGCAAAACGAAAGGAGCTGTGCAATATCCATTTTCCAATCCTGTACAGTTGTTGGTCGCGCGTTGGTGCAGCCTCGTCCCAGAGGCCCGGGCCAACGCCTAAACCGCATACCTGCTTTTAGGCTTTCGCGATCTCTACTTCGTATTCTCGGCAGACACCATCATGAGCTCGACCCACGATGTCGAAAGTCACCTCACACTAGTTCGGCAGCGCATCGCCAATGCTGAAGTCGCAGCCGGCCGATCGCCGGGCAGCGTGCAGCTGTTGGCGGTGAGCAAAACCAAGCCCGCAGCTGATATCGCAGCCGCTCACGACGCCGGCCAACGCGCCTTTGGCGAGAACTACCTCGGTGAAGCCATCGAAAAGATGGAGCAACTATCTGACCGCGAATGCCAGTGGCACTATATCGGTGCCATTCAATCCAACAAGACACGCCCGATTGCGGCCCATTTCGACTGGGTGCACTGCGTGGACCGGGACAAGATTGCGACACGGCTCAATGACCACCGCGCAGCCGCGGCCGAGCCGTTGAATGTCTGTATACAAGTCAATATTGACCGCGAACCCTCCAAAGCCGGCGCCACACCCGAGGAATGCTCAGCCCTTGCGACGCTGATCAGCGGTCTGCCGCGGCTGCGTTTGCGTGGCCTGATGGCAATCCCTTTGGCAACCGACGACACTGCTCGACAGCGGCAGAGCACAGCGGCACTCAAGCGTATTTTTGACAGCCTTAAGGCCGATCACCCATCGCTCGACACGCTGTCGATTGGAATGTCGGGCGATCTGGAAGCCGCTGTTGCAGAGGGATCGACAATGGTGCGCATCGGCACAGCGGTGTTCGGTGCTCGCGCGCCAAAGCAACACTGAAAGGCTCGGTGCACACAGCCTCGCCGCGCACGGGAACAAACTCGCTACACTATGCACACTGCATCCGGCAATCGAACTCCGCAGACCGTCAGGAAACGTGATGTCTTCTTCTCCTTTGCAAGCCCTCCATGCCCTCGGCCAGAGCATCTGGTTCGACTACATCCACACCGACCTCATGTCGAGCGGCGAGCTAGATCGCTTGATCGAACGGGATGCGGTTCAGGGCATCACATCTAACCCCGCGATTTTCGAGCAAGCCATCGCCAAGACAGACGCCTACGATGAGCGTCTGCGCGAGCTGGTTGCGGCAAAAGGTGCATTGGACGCCAACAGCTTGTTTGTCGAACTGGCACTGCTCGATATCGCAGCGGCGGCCGACGCGTTCAAACCCGTCTGGGCCGCGAGCCGTGGCGACGATGGCATGGTCAGCTTGGAGGTCAATCCCGAGCTCGCTCATGACACAGCTGGCACAGTCGCTGAAGCCCTCGCGCTGCACGCACGGCTGGACCGCCCCAACGTGATGATCAAAGTGCCGGGCACCAAAGCCGGTGTCGCCGCGTTTGAAGAACTTACCGCAGCCGGTGTCAGCGTCAATGTCACGCTGCTGTTTTCAATAGAACGCTACCGGGAGATCGCAGCGGCCTATTTGCGCGGCCTCTCACGCCGCCTCAACGCGGGACAAGATGTCAGTGGCATCGCCTCGGTTGCGAGCTTTTTCATCAGCCGAGTAGACAGCGCAGTGGACGCAGCGCTCGACACCGCTGGCGCACCAGCGGATCACCCGCTGCGGTCAACCATTGCTGTGGCCAACGCCAACGCCGCTTGGGGACACTATCAAAACCTCTTTGGCGGTGCTGCTTGGCAGCCTTTGGCAGACGCAGGCGCCTTGCCACAACGTTTGTTGTGGGCGAGTACGGGCACCAAAAACCCAGCGTTGCCGCTCACGCACTATATCGACTCACTGATCGGCCCGGACACCGTCAACACCGTGCCACCGGCAACCTTGGACGCCTACCGCGACGGTGGCGTACCGAGTGTGACGCTGGGCCAAGATCTCGAAGGTGCGCAGCGCTCACTGGACGCGCTAGCCACCCTCGGTATTGACCTCGCTGCCATCACCCAAACCCTCGAAGAGCAGGGCATTGAGTCTTTCCAGCAAGCGTTTTCGCGGTTGCTCACTGCCATCGAAAATAAGCGAGACGCACTCACCTCATGAGTGGCCCGTCAGCGACCACACCCATCGGATTCGTTGGTGGTGGCAACATGGCGAGCAGCCTTATCGGTGGCTTGCTGCAAGGTGGGCACACACCCAGCGCGCTGACGGCAATTGACCCAAGCGCAGAACAGCGCGAGCGGATCAAAAGCGATTTTGACATTTGCGTCGCGGCGGACAGCGCAGACCTTGGCCCTGTGGAGGCCGTGGTTTTGGCAGTGAAACCGCATATCGTCGAAGCGGCCTGCCGCGCGATGGCGCCGACACTGCGCGCTGACGCCGTTGTGATATCGGTCGCGGCAGGCACTCGCAGCGCAGACATCGACCGCTGGCTCGGCGGCGGCAGGCGCGTGGTTCGCTGCATGCCAAACACGCCGGCGCTCTACGGCGTAGGCGCGTCAGTGTTGTATGCCGGCGAGACCGTTGATTCGGACCAACGCCAACTCGCAACCCACATTCTCGCCGCTGGCGGCAAGACATGGTGGGTCGATTCCGAGCAGGAACTCGATGCCGTCACCGCATTGAGCGGCAGTGGGCCCGCTTATGGCTTTTTGCTTATTGAAGCGATGACAGCTGCTGGTGAACGCTTGGGGCTCGACGCACAGCTCTCCGCTGAATTGGCAGTACAAACGTTGCTCGGCGCCGCCACCATGGCGCAGCAAGATTCACGGGATGCAGCCTCGCTGCGCGAGGGCGTCACCTCCAAGGGCGGCACCACTGCCGCCGCCTTGTCCGCATTCGACACTGGCGATTTTCGCGGGTTGGTCGAGACCGCCATGACTGCCGCGCGTGACCGCGCTCGCGAATTGGCTGAACCCACAGGAGATAGCACCCCATGACGGGTCCGATAGCACAGGCTTTAAGCCTGATTCTCAATACCGCTTTCTATTTGTACACGCTGATCGTCGCCGTCCGATTCCTCATGCAGGCAACGCGAGCGGACTATTACAACCCTCTGGCGCAGTCGGTTGTGTCTTTAACCAACCCCGCTCTCAAACCACTGCGCCGATTCATTCCGAGCGTAGGCGGGTTCGACATCTCAGCTCTCGCGCTGTGCCTGTTACTGATTGTGGCAAAACTGGCGTTGTTTTCCGCGCTGAACTTGCCCCGCGTCGACGCAGCGGGCTTTACCTTCAACGCCGCCGCATTGGGCATTGGTCACTGGCTGTTGCTCGCACCTTTTGAGCTGATCAACCTCTTTCTCAATATTTTTCTCTTTGGCATCATCATTTTGGCGGTGTTGAGCTGGGTTGGCGGTGCAGACAACCCCGTCGCCGGCGTGCTGCACGACATCACCCGTCCCGTGACGGACCCTGTGCGCCGTTGGGTCAAACCAATGGGCGGCCTCGATCTATCGCCGATAGTCGCTTTGCTGCTCATTCAGCTGGTCAAGATATTGGTTTTGCAACCGATTTTGCAAAGCGTGCTCTGAACTTGTCCCGACGCATCGCGTCTGAGCCGTTAGTAACCGTAGAGAACCCGTGATCCTGTGACCACACGCCGCCAGATACTGCTCGCACCACTCGCATTGCTGCTGCCAAAAGCGGTGCTGGCGGGCAATGGTGCCGAGGATTGCGGTGGCTTCATCGCCCGCTACCGCACCATGCCAACGCAGGCTTTGAACCTCAAAACCGCAGCCAGACTCGATATCGAGCCGGCCGGTAACCGTGGTCTGATCACAGTATTACTGCAAGATAAGCTCGATAACCGCGCTCTGGAGGCGCAGCTCGATCTGGTTTACAGCAATTCCGCTGGCCGGATGACCCCGCTGCGCATGAGAGAAATCCGAGACGGCGATCAGCCGCTGTACGTAGCCATTTTTGACTACAAATCGGGCGAAGACCTGACCTTCGCGCTGACTGTGCACGTGAGCGGCGAACCGCCTCGCAGTTTCAAGTTTGTAGAACGGATGAACTGAGACGCACACGCAGAACGTCCCGCGCTTGCAATAACCCGTTCACACCCAATAAAACAGCATATATACAGCTATTTTTTGAAAAAAAAACCGCTGAACTATGCTATCTTCCGACCGCTGATTCAGGCAATGTCGGCCCGTTGGCTGACAATCCCACTCAATATCATCTCAGGACACTGACAATGGCTGCGAAGAAAAAGGCAACAGCGAAGAAAGCTGCATCCAAAGCGACCGCAAAAGCTGCACCTAAGGCTGCACCCAAAGCACCTACAAAATCTGAAATCCTCAACCACATCGCTGGCGAAACTGAATTGAGCCGCAAAGAAGTGCAAGCGGTGTTGGATTCACTCTCCGGCATGATTGCGAAAAACCTCAAGCCACGTGGCCCAGGTATGTTCTCTGTGCCTGGCCTGATGAAAATCAAAGTGGTCAAGAAAGCCGCTACCAAGGCGCGCAAAGGCGTGAACCCGTTCACTGGCGAAGAAATCATGATCAAGGCAAAGCCGGCTCGCAAAGCCGTCAAGATTTTGCCGCTCAAGAACCTCAAGGACATGGTGTAAGCCCGAGGGCAATGTCCGGCCGGGTCATCGCTACAGCGACCCGGCCCTCCAGATGCGTCGCGACGCACCACGCCGTCACGCGCATCGACTAACTCAGCCAGCATCCGTCATACTGCGTGTCAAACCCAGACCGCAAGCAAAGCGGCACGTGACCCCCAATCTCAGCAAACTGGCCATATGACAGCTCGTGACGCCTCTGCAGCGCCGCACCGAAGCAACCAAATTGCCGCAGCCACAACCACCGCGTTGCTGGTGGCAGCGCTCGGCTATGCCTGCGCCAAGCTTGCAGTAGGGCTGTTACCGCACGGCATTGACGACACCCCGCTGGAGCCGACGCAGAGCAGTGCATCAAGCGGCCTCGATACGGGTGCATCCGCTTTCGAGCGCACCGCGCGCGCCAGCTTGTTTGGCGATGCGACCATAGCGCCGGAAATCGTTGAACCCGAAGTCGACACCACAGCGCCGGTGACCACTTTGAATCTACGTTTGCTTGGCATTCTGGCGACCAACGACGACCAGCCAGCCTTCGCCATCATCAACGGTGGCAGCGGCGGCGAGCAGGTTCTCGGCGTTGGCGACGACATTGAAAATGCGGTGCTGCGCGAAATCCATCACGAACACGTGATCATTGAAAACCGCGGCAAACGCGAGCGCCTTGAGCTGCCCAAACTCGACTTGGCCAGTGCAATCACTACGGTGCCTTCGTCGGCGGCACAAGCCGCCGAGCCGGTGCAAAGCAATGCCAGCGACGGCTCCTTGGTGGACGTCAACGATCTGCCGCAAACGCCGGGCGCACTCCGCGACTACCTCGTTCGCAATCCAGCAACCATGCAGCAGCTGGTCAGCATTGGCGCCTACCGCGAGAACGGCAAGGTGATCGGGTATCGCTTGATGCCCAAGCAAGACACCGCGATTCTGCGCAACTACGGTATCGAACCGGGCGACGTGGTCACGAGCCTCAACGGCGTGCGCTTGGACAACCAACGGCGCGGCCTCAAAGCGCTTCGCCAATTGGTCACGGCAAGCAATATTGATATGACCGTGCTGCGCAACGGCGCAGAGATCCCGATCAGCATCGCGCTGCAATAACCCGATTCCCTTCCCCACTAACCGCTGTCAACCGACAGCGCGTTGACACGTTAAAGATTCCACAAGGGCCACTCTTTCGGCTTTTGCTGTCCGCCGGAAAATTGGCGTAGCAGACTGCGGCAATTTTGCAACTCTTTTTCAACATCGTGTTCAAATTTTTATACAATGGCCGACCGATCAGCGGTTTGCGTGATCAATTTAGAGCGGAGTCAAGGACTTGAACACACATCGCGGTACCGAGTTCGCATGGACACTGTTGGTTCTGCTCGCGCTGATGATCGCGCCGCCGTCCTTTGCGACTGATGGCACCACCGAAGACGATGCCGACGGCAACTTCACGCTCAATCTGCCAAACGCCGACATCAGCTCGTTAATCACTCTGGTCTCCAAGAAGACCGGAAAGAATTTCATTGTCGATCCACGCGTCAAAGCCAAAGTCACGGTGATTTCATCCACCCCCACTAACGCTGATGAGCTCTACGATGTCTTTCTCTCGGTGCTTCAAGTTCACGGTTTTGCGGCGGTTCAAACCGGTGATTTGATCAAGATTCTGCCAGAGGTCACGGCGCGCACAGGCCCAGTGCCCAACCTCAATCCCGCCAATTCAGACAGCGGCACCGGCGGCGATCAGTTGGTCACCCATGTGATCAAACTCAATCACGTTTCCGCCGCGCAACTGGTTCCGATCCTGCGCCCACTGGTGCCGCAGCAGGGTCATTTAGCAGCCAGCCCCAATACCAACCAACTTGTCATCACAGACCGTGCTTCGAACGTCACACGATTGATCGAGATCATTCGCCGTATTGATGTCAAAGACCACGGCGAAGTCGAGGTGATCAAACTGAGTCATGCCTCCGCCTCAGAGTTGATCCGCATCATCAACACACTCGAGAGCCAGAACCAGGCAGCTGCCGGTGGCGCGACCAGCTCACTGAAGCTCGCCGCCGACGACCGTACCAACAGTTTGTTGCTCAGTGGGGATCAAGCCTCGCGGCTGCGCATTCGCAGCTTGGTCGCGCACTTGGACACGCCACTTGAGACCGGCGGCGGCACCAAGGTGGTGTACCTCAAATACGCCAAGGCGGAGGACCTCGTTGGCATCTTGACCGGGGTGTCACAGGGTCAGTCCAAAATCGGCATCGCCGACGTCAACGACACTGGCAGCACCCAGGCCGCTGTGCAGCAGCCTATTGTCGACGCCCAAGGCAACGTGCAGCAGGCAACGCCGCAGCCACAAATCAACACCATTACTGGTGGCGCGATCCAGATCAGCCAAGAGAGCAACGTCGACATTCAGGCCGATGCCCAGACCAATGCCTTGATCATCACCGCACCGCCCGGGGAGATGCGCAACATCTTGTCTGTCATCCGCCAGCTCGACATCCGCCGCGCACAGGTGATGGTCGAGGCGATCATCGCGGAAGTCTCTGAGAACACCGTCAAGGCGCTTGGCGGCAACCTGCTGCTCGACGGCACCATCAAGGGCCTGCCGGCGGTGGCAACCAACGTAGGTGACTTCTCAACAGAGCTCACCAACATTGCAGCGATTGCAGCCGGCACTGGTACCACGCTTGGCGCGGGTCTCTCGGCGCTCGCCGGCGGCGAAGGCGCCAACGGCAGCATCGGTTACCTGCTGCGTGCTATTTCCTCGGATTCAGAAAACAACATCCTCTCGACCCCGACCTTGGTGACGCTGGACAACGAGGAAGCGTCGATTGTGGTGGGCTCCAATGTGCCGATCATCACCAGCACTGCGCTGTCCAACAGCGACAACCCCTTTCAGACAATCGAACGCCAAGACATCGGCATTTTGCTCAAGATCACACCGCAAATTAATGAGGGCGATACCATCAAGCTCGACATCGAGCAAGAGGTCTCGCAAATCGAAGAAGACACCACTACAGGTCTTTCTGACATTGTCACCAGCAAGCGGACCATTGAGACCAGTGTGTTAGTCGACGACGGCCAGATATTGGTGCTCGGCGGTTTGATCGATGACAGCGTGTCGGATTCCGAAGAGCGCGTGCCTGGCCTGAGCAACATCCCGATTCTTGGAAGGATGTTTCGGTACACCAGCACCACGCGCCGCAAGCGCAACCTGATGGTGTTCCTGCACCCACGAATTTTGCGCGATAGCCGCACAGCCTCCTATTATTCCAGTGAGAAATACAACTTACTGCGTTCTCAACAAATGATCCCACTGAGCGACGAACGGGGCGGCCGCGCCATCGAGCAGCAGTCGCTGCCGGAATTCGATATCCAATTTCGCGGCAAATCCATCGGCGATATCGCCATGCGCAACACCGGCTCAGCGATACTCGACAACAAGGCGCAGAGCGTCACTCAGTGAGCGCCGAACGGCTGACCAACGACATCTTGATTGGCGCCGAAGACGGGTCGGCGTCAACCGCCGCCCGCGCCAATGTGACCAACGATGGGTTGAGCCTCGACGATACCGCGACCTACGTACCCCAAAGTGCACAGCCATCAAATACCGCAGGCGGTGCGCGTTTTGACCCATTGCCTTACAGCTACGCCAAACGTCACCGCGTCTTGGTCCAAACCGACGCAGAGGGCTACGTAGAGCTGCTCTACACCCCCGACACTGCGACATCCGCAATTGTCGAGGCGCAGCGCAAAGCCGGCACCCCACAATCACTACACGAGCTCGAGCAAGGTGACTTCGACACCCAGCTCGCACGTTTTTATGAGTCGGGTCAGGCGACAAGCGACATCATTGATGACCTCGGAGAAGAATACAGCCTGAGTTCATTGGCCGAGTCACTGCCGGAGCCCGAGGACCTCATGGAGTCATCGGATGACGCCCCGGTCATTCGGTTGATCAACGCCATCCTGACGCAATCCATTCGCGACGGCGCGTCCGATATTCACATCGAGCCATTCGAAAAAGCGTTGCGTATTCGATACCGCGTCGACGGCGTGATGCTGCACTTGTACGAGCCCCCGCGTGAAATCGCGCCGTTAATCATCTCGCGTATCAAAGTCATGTCGAAACTCGACATCGCCGAGAAACGCATCCCACAGGACGGGCGCATTTCAGTACGCGTCGCGGGCCGCCCCGTTGACGTGCGGGTCTCAACCCTGCCATCTGGCCACGGCGAGAGGGTTGTGATGCGCTTGCTGGATAAACAGGCTGGACGACTGAATCTCGACAAGCTCGGTATGGCTGCAGAGAGCTTGAGCACGCTTCGCGATACACTCGGCCAACCGCACGGCATTTTGCTGGTCACAGGCCCAACGGGATCGGGTAAAACCACAAGCTTGTACGCTGCGCTTACTGAACTCAACGACGGCAAGAGCACCATACTCACTGTCGAAGACCCGGTTGAGTATTATATCGACGGCATCGGTCAGACTCAGGTCAACACCAAGGTCGACCTCGATTTCGCGCGCGGCCTGCGTGCAATTTTGCGTCAAGATCCCAATATTGTCATGGTCGGCGAGATCCGCGATCTCGAGACCGCCGAAATTGCCGTACAAGCCAGCTTAACCGGCCACCTCGTGCTCTCGACGCTACACACCAACACAGCCGTTGGCGCCGTGACTCGGCTTCGCGATATGGGCGTCGAACCCTTCTTGCTCTCGTCCTCCCTCGTCGGCGTTGTCGCACAGCGCCTGGTGCGGGTGTTGTGTCAACACTGCAAAGTCGCACGCCTCCCAACCGACGCCGAGCGCGACGTGATTGGGCTGCGCGACGATGACACGCAAGTGCTTCATGTCGCGGTGGGTTGTGAAAAATGCAAGGGCGAGGGTTACCAAGGCCGCAGCGGCATCTACGAGGTCATCGCTATCGACAACACCCTGCGCAACATGATTCACGACGGCTCCGGCGAACACGAGCTCGATCTCTACGCCCGATCACAATCCCAAAGCATGTTTGAAGACGGCAAACGCCGCGTGCTCGCTGGCGAAACCTCGCTCGAAGAAGTCTTGCGGGTCACCCGCGAACACTGATGCCAGCTTTTCAGTACGTTGCACTCGATGCCAAAGGCAAAGAGTCCAAAGGCATCATCGAAGGCGACAGCCCACGACAGATTCGCAATCAGTTGCGCGAGCGTGGACTGACACCACTGAACGTCAGCGAGTCCGCCACAGAGGCTCGCCCCGGCGGAGACAGCGCCGGCAAATCAGTCCGTCGCTTTCGGGGCCGACTAAACACCAACGACTTATCGTTGTTGGTGCGTCAAATTGCAACCTTGATCGACGCCGGCAGCCCGATAGAAGAAGCGATCAACGCGACCGCAACCTACTCCGAGAACAGCCGCGTGAAATCCCTGTTGCTGAACGTGCGGTCTCGCGTGCTTGAGGGCCACACGCTCGCCGATTCACTTGGCCAATACCCACGGGTCTTCCCTGAAATGTTTCGCGCAACCGTTGCCGCCGGTGAACAATCTGGGCATTTGGACGGCGTCTTGGAGCGGCTCGCCGACTACACAGAAGAACGCCAGGCAACACAGGCAACGGTCAAAAAAGCCTTGGTCTATCCGTCGGTTATGATCGTTGTCAGCGTCTTGATCCTCTACGGCCTGCTGACCTATGTCATGCCGCAAATGATTGAAACCTTCGAAGACCTCGGACAGGAATTGCCAAATCTGACCCAAGTGTTGATATCGGTGTCCGAATTCACACAAGCTTGGGGCGGTTATCTGCTGATAGGGATTGTGCTCGCGGCCTTCGCCTTTGAACGCGCGATGCATTTCGAATCGTTTAAGACTCGGGTCCACTCGATGTGGCTTCGCATTCCGCTCGCGCGGGCGCTGGTTCGCAGCAGCAATTCGGCGCAATTTGCACGAACACTCAGCATCCTTGCGAGCAGCGGTGTGCCAGTCTTGCAATCACTCGACATATCAGCACAAGTGGTTACTAACAGACCCATGCGCAACGCCGTGCTCGATGCCGCGACCAAAGTCCGTGAAGGTGCGAGCCTCGCCAAGTCACTCGAAGCATCCAACCGCTTCCCGCCGATGATGGTGCACCTGATAGCAAGTGGCGAAGGTTCTGGGCGCCTGGGCTTTATGCTCGACAAAGCCGCAAGCCACCTGGAACGCGAACAAGATTCCTTGGTGTCAGCCTTCCTCGGCCTGCTTCAACCCTTGATCGTGGTCTTCATGGGTGGCGCCATCATGGTGATCGTGCTCGGCATGCTTATGCCCATTTTCGAGCTCAATCAAATCGTCACTTGAGCGCGCAACCGCACGCGCCCTTGTCAGTGCTTGAAGTGACGCATTTTGGTGAACACCATGGCCATGCCGTGCTCATTGGCTGCGGCGATGACTTCGTCATCTCGCATCGATCCACCGGGCTGAATCACCGCTTGTATGCCCGCCTCCGCCGCGTTGTCTATGCCATCACGGAACGGGAAAAAAGCATCCGATGCCATCACTGATCCCGGCACCACCAACCCCTCGTCTTGCGCTTTGATGCCCGCGATGCGCGCGGAGTAGACGCGGCTCATCTGCCCGGCCCCCACGCCGACCGTGGCGCCGTCACGGGCGTAGACGATGGCGTTGGATTTAACGTGTTTGGCAACCCGCCAAGCAAACAGCAAGTCGTTTAATTCCGCAGCACTGGGCTGTCTCTCGCTGACCACCTCGAGTGCATCAGGCGTTACCAAGCCTGTATCAACGTCCTGTACCAGCACGCCACCGGTCACGCTAGAAAACATCAAACCCGGATCGCTTGCGTCGATCTCACCGCACGCCAACACTCGGATATTCGGCTTTTTGGCCGCTGCGACCAACGCATCCTTCGAGAAAGACGGCGCCAGCAGCACTTCGACAAATTGTTTGTCGAGAATGCGTGCGACCAAGGCCGCATCGGGCGCGTGGTTAAACGCGATGATGCCGCCAAATGCCGATGTCGGATCAGTTTGGAAGGCACGGTCGTAGGCGTCATCCAGTGAAGACGCCACCGCCACACCGCAGGGGTTGGCGTGCTTGACGATCACACAGGCCGGCGTGTCGAACTGGCGCACACAACCGAGCGCGGCGTCCGCGTCTGCGATGTTGTTGTACGACAACGCCTTGCCCTGGTGCTGCACGCTGCGTGCGAGCGACGCACCCTGGTGTCGCACGTCTCGGTAAAAGGCGGCGCGTTGGTGTGGGTTCTCGCCGTACCGCAGCACATCGACTTGCTCGAACTGCATGCTGAGCTTTGGTGGGAAAGTCTCGGTGGCTTCTTGGGTTCGAGCACCGAGGTAGTTTGCCACCAATCCGTCGTAACGTGCGGTGTGTGCAAAGGCTTTGGCCGCCAGACGAAAGCGCAACGCGTGATCAGTGCCCCCCGCTGTTTTCAGCGAATCGATAACCGCACCGTAGTCTGCAGGCTCGGTCACGATGGCGACGTCAGCGTGATTTTTGGCCGCCGCTCGCACCATCGCTGGCCCACCGATGTCGATGTTTTCGATCGCCGTCTCAAGCGAGCAATCGGGCTGCGCGACGGTTTGCTCAAAGGGATAGAGGTTCACCACGACGAGATCGATCGGCTCAATGCCGTGTTCTTGCATCACTGCGTCATCGACACCACGGCGTGCCAAAATGCCGCCATGCACTTTGGGGTGCAGGGTTTTGACCCGACCCGCCATGATTTCTGGAAAGCCCGTGTGGGTCGAGACATCCACCACCGGCAGGCCCGAATCCCTCAGCAATGACGCCGTTCCACCGGTTGACAGCAACGCCACACCCAATTCATGCAAGGCCGTGGCGAGATCGAGCACGCCCTCTTTATCGGAGACGCTGATGAGGGCCCGCGTGACGCGGCGGAGGGTGTCATTGGCCATTGCTGATCGGTTGGTCGCTTGAGAGAGCCGAACAGTATACCGATTGGCACTGGAGTCGGCACAGCGCAACTGCGTCTGGAGACGCTTTGCGACGACGCTGTGGCGGTCAAATTTTTGGATTGACCCGTTTCGGGCTAGAGCTCGATGCCAAGCTCGCGCAGCTTGCGCCGCAGAGTCCCCCGGCTGATACCGAGAACTTCAGAGGCGTGACTCTGGTTGCCTTGAACATGGTCCATCACGCACTGGATGACGGCGCGTTCGGCCTGCTGCATCACCATGCGGTGTACGCCAGAAGCCTGTTCATTGCCAAGGGCTTGGAAGTACTTTTCGAGCTCTGCGACGATGCAATTCTCGACGGCACTGCCATTGGCCACGTTGAGCTTCATCACCGAGCTCATGCCACGTCTCTCATATCCAATGCGGTCTCATCGTCTGCCGATACGCCAAAAAAGGCGCTGACCGCAGCATACTGCTTTTCTGGGTCTTCAAGTGTGTTGACCGATGCTCGGAACTGAGCAGCACCGGTTTTCTGTTTACAAAACCACGCGATGTGTTTGCGCGCAATCCGCACCCCTCGGTATTCACCGTAGAGCGCGTAAAGTTCGCGCAGGTACCACAACAAGGCCGTCCGGCGGTCTTGATCTCCCACCGGCTCGCGGTGTGTGCCCGTGGCGAGGAAGTGGTTAATGTCGCCGAAAATCCACGGGTTACCCTGAGCTGCGCGACCGATCATCACAGCGTCTGCACCGGTTTCAGCTAACACGTCGCGCGCGCGCTCAGGGGTGTCGATATCACCGTTGGCCACTAGGGGCATGTCAATCGCGTCGCGGATTCTCGCCAGGGTTGCAAATTCCGCCTCGCCTTTGAATTTGTCTGCGCGGGTCCGGCCGTGCACAGCTAAGGACGCCACCCCGGCGGCCTGCGCGATGCGCGCGACTTCAACGCCGTTGCGGTGTTCACGGTCAACGCCGGTGCGAATTTTAAGTGTCACCGGCACATCCACCGCAGCGACAACCGCATCGAGGATTCGGCCCACATGCGCCTCATCGGCAAGCAGGGCCGACCCTGCCGCACGGTTGCACACCTTTTTGGCCGGGCAACCCATGTTGATGTCGATCACCTGTGCGCCAAAATCCACATTTGCGCGCGCCGCGTCCGCAAGCGCAACCGGATCGGCCCCTACAATTTGTGCAATTCTGGGTTGCTCTTCACCACTGTGATCGAGCCGCGTGACCGACTTCAAGCTGCCATACAAACTGGTATCGGCTGTCACCATCTCCGATGTCACTGTCGCTGCGCCGTGCCGAAAACACAATGCGCGAAACGGTTTGTCAGTCACGCCAGCCATGGGGGCGAGCACGGCTAATCCGTTGACAGTGAATGGACCAATCTGCATAGGGTGAGTGAGCAAATCGAGGGCGGCCGGCAAGTCTAGACCGTCTGCGACGCCAAGGCAAAGCGTCTCTTAACGCAATTCATTCCACTGGCGGCCGCACAGATTGATGGTGCGCCGCAACACACACGGTCAGCGAAATGCCAAGTCGAACGACACCGCTTGGGTGCCCGGGTCTTCCACTGCCAGCTCCACATCCACCGCCCGCCCCGGCTGCATCAGGACGCTGTCGTCAAAATCATCGAGGTAGAGCGCAGGCGCAAACTCACCGCTGGCGATGACCTTGCCGGCGCGATCGGTCATGTTCACAACCAACACCGGGAAATCCTGGGCGAAATGGGCATCGTTCACCATTGCCAAGCTCACCACCAGCGCATCGTCGCGCGTGGCGTGCGCCTGAATTTGACGGCGCACCAAACGGATCAAGCTGTAGTCTTTTGCCGGCGTGAGCTCACACCCAACAACAGCGCACCAGCTCGACGCCACAGCGTGACCAACAGGGTGCGAGGCCAATTGATTGCGCGACACGTGAACAACCGCAATCACGGAGGCCAGCAGCCCAAGAGCCAGTGGAATCGTCGCGCGCCGCGCGCGCTTGGGCCGCTGATTTCTCGCGAGCGTTGAGTGGCGTTGCTGCACAGGCGCCTCACCACTGGGGGAGGCGTCCTTGAGCGTGCGCTCAAAGCCGGTTGGCTGGCGCGCACGCGAGACGTCAGGCGCACCGTCACCCTCCAGCGCGGCGTCGAGCCGGATGTGCTCCAAGGCATCAAACGGATTAAAACACGCACCACAGGACACCGTGCCCGCGCGCTCAACGGCACGACTGTCTGTGCGTAACAGTGATTTGCAGTGCGGGCATTCAACGATCATGGCACGACCAGTCGGGCAAACCGCCTTTGAGTATAGGGACCATTGTGCGATGCAGCCGGTGCGACGCTGTCAGGCTAGTCGCCGCTGGCGACAGTGCCGACCAAACGACACCAGTCTCCGTCCCGAACAATCTCAATTGCATCTAGAACACTGGTGTAGTGCTCGCGCAGAGAATCGGCCTGTTCAGCTAGGACACCGCTCAGAACCACGGCACCACCGGGGCGCACGCGCCCAACCAGTGTATCCCGCAACGCCAGCAAGGGACCGTGAAGGATGTTTGCGAGCAACAAATCTGCATGCCACTGAGGCCCAGCATCAGGCAAAGACGTCTCGAGCGATGCAGCAACGCAATTCACGGCAGCGTTATCACGTGTTGCGGTCAACGCCTGGGGATCGAGATCGGTTGCCCAAACACGGCTCGCACCGAGCTTCAAGGCAGCAATGGCCAACACCCCCGACCCGCAACCGTAGTCAATCACGCTCTGGCCAAGTGGCGGTTGACTCGATAAGTGTTGCAGACAGAGAGAAGTCGTTGGATGCGTGCCCGTACCAAAAGCCAAGCCTGGGTCAAGCATGACATTGACTGCAGAAGCGTCGGGCGGATCGGCAAAGCTCGGCACGATCCACAGCGCACCACCGAAATGCATCGGTTTAAAGTGCGCCATCCAACGACGCTCCCAGGCCTCATCTTCGAGACGTTCAAGCTGCGAGGGTTCGATTGCGCGCCCGAGCGCCAAAGAGAGCTGATGCGCAAGTGCCTCGGCTGTCGCATCACCAGCGTAAAGCGCCACAACCACCACCGCATCCCACAAGGGTGTCTCGCCCGGTGGTGGCTCGAGAATCGGTTGGTCTTCAGCGTCGAGCAAGGTGAGCGAGAGCGCACCGGACTCAAACAATTGCACCTCTAGCGACTCCACCTCACCGCTGGAGGTGACCACGCGGAACTGCCACCAACCGCCAGCCTCTTCACTCACACAAAGACTCCTCTACTGCACGCAATCGCGCCGTGCAAACGCACGACTCATTGATCTGTGCGCAGTAACGAGTTTTCGAGATAGTGAATGTCGACTCCGCCACCCAAAAAACCGGGGTCATCAAAAATGTCCAGCTGGAGCGGGATGTTGGTTTTAATGCCGTCGATGTGAATCTCGCTCAGTGCGCCACGCATCCGCGCCGCAGCGCGCTCGCGATCGTTGCCGTGCACAATCAACTTACCAATCATTGAGTCGTAGTGCGGCGGCACTTTGTAGCCGTTGTAGATGTGCGTTTCCATGCGCACACCAAGACCGCCAGGCGCGTGATACTGCTGAATCACGCCCGGTGACGGCATAAAGGTGCGCGGATCTTCGGCGTTGACTCGACACTCAAAGGCGTGCCCCCGCATCACGACATCATCTTGGGTGTAGCGAAGCGGCTCGCCTGAGGCGATGCTGATCTGCTGACGGATAATATCAATGCCAGTGACCATTTCGGTCACCGGGTGCTCGACCTGTACGCGGGTGTTCATTTCAATGAAATAGAACTCGCCGTCTTGATACAGAAACTCAAAGGTCCCCGCGCCGCGGTATCCGAGGCGCTCGCAGGCGTCCACGCAGAGCTTGCCGATGCGTGCACGCTCTTCTTCGGTAATTCCCGGCGCTGGCGCCTCTTCGACCACTTTCTGGTGACGACGCTGCATGGAGCAATCACGCTCACCGAGATGAATGGCGTTGCCGTGGGTGTCGGAGAGCACTTGGAACTCAATGTGTCGCGGCGCGCCCAGAAATTTTTCCATGTAGACGACGTCGTTGTTAAACGCCGCTTTGGCCTCTGCACGCGTGAGGCGGATTGAATCGGCGAGGTCGTCAGCCGATTCCACCACGCGCATGCCGCGCCCGCCGCCACCACCAGAGGCTTTGATCAACACGGGATAGCCGATGTCGTCGGCAATGCGCAGGTTGGTGTCATCGTCATCGTCGAGTGGCCCGCCCGATCCCGGCACACAGGGCACGCCCACTTCCTGCATAGCGCGGATTGCCGCGACTTTGTCGCCCATGGTGCGGATCAACTTGGCCGTGGGGCCGATGAAGGCAAAGCCGCTGGACTCCACGCGCTCAGCGAAGTCGGCGTTCTCTGACAGGAAGCCGTAGCCTGGGTGAATGGCGTCGCTGTTGGTGACTTCTGCCGCTGCAATGATGGCGGGTACGTTGAGGTAACTCTGCGCCGACTGGGCAGGTCCAATGCACACCGCTTCGTCTGCGAGCCGGACGTGTTTGAGGTCACGGTCGGCGGTGGAATACACCGCCACTGTGCTGATATCGAGATCTCGACAGCAGCGCATGATGCGCAGCGCGATTTCGCCGCGGTTGGCGATCAGGACTTTCTTAATCATGGCCACGCCCCGATCAAGCTTCGATCACAAACAGCGGTTGGTCAAACTCAACCGGCTCACCGTCATTGACCAAGATCGCTTGCACCGTGCCGCTGAATTCGGCTTCGATGGGGTTCATGATTTTCATCGCCTCAATGATGCAGAGGCTGTCGCCCTTGGCGACTTTCTTGCCGACTTCGGCGAACGGTGGTGTGCCGGGCGCAGCCGAGCGATAAAAGGTGCCGACCATAATAGATTTGACGATCTCACCGGCTGGCAAGTTGCTCTCAGTCGCGGTCGGTGCCGGCGCTGGGGCAGCATTGAAGGCAGCTGGCGGCACGGCCACTGGGGCCGCCGCTGGCGCTGGTGCCGGTGCGGGCACTGCCACGGGCGCTGCCATCACGGGCGCCGGGTGCCCGCAGGTGATGCGGACTGACTCTTCTCCCTCGCGTATTTCGATTTCGGCAATATCCGATTCCTCGAGCAACTCGATGAGTTTTTTGACTTTTCTGATGTCCATGCGTAAACCTGTGGTGGGATGCGTCCTCGGCACGCGCTGCGCGTGTCGGTCTAACAGGCACTGCCTGAGCGCGGTAACCTGGGCGCGATTAGTATAGCAACAGAACGCCCTATTTCGGTGATTTTACGCGCTTTTCGCGCTCAGATCGGCACTCGATCCCAACCGATCAGCATCACCACCATAGCCTTTGCAGAGGGAGGGCACCGTGTCAGATTGGACAGCTACCCCAACCGAGACCGATGTACTCGATTTTTGGTTTGGCGACATCCGCGACGGTGACATCACCGACCCAGACAAGCGAAAGCGCTGGTTCAACAGCACCCCTGAACTCGACGCCGAAATAAGCAGCCGATTTCTACCACTCTACGAAAGCGCCTTGGCCGGTTCGATGCACACCTGGCGTGCGCACGCGCGGGGCACGTTGGCGTTGGTCATTGTGCTCGATCAATTCCCACTCAATATGTTTCGCCGCTCACCGCGCGCGTTTGAGTCGGAGCAGTCTGCAGTGGACACCTGCCTGCACGCCATAGACGCCAACCACCCGAGCCAGCTCTCCTTCGTGGAATGCACCTTTCTTTATATGCCACTGATGCACGCCGAATCAGAGGACTTGCAAGCAGAGTCCGTGCGGCGTTACGAGAATTTAGTGACAACCGCCCCTGCGACACTCAAAACGCAGGCTGAGCGCACAGCGGACTTTGCTCGAGAGCACCGCGATGTCGTCGCCCGTTTTGGGCGTTTCCCGCACCGCAACGCCGTTTTAGGTCGCGCCAACACAGCCGCTGAATCGGCCTATTTGGACGACAGTCCCGCACGTTACGGGCAATAAGCACACAGCAAACCGTATCCAGATGCCCTCATGAAGCGTTAAAATGGTCGATTAACCGCGACCGACCGGCGATCGTTCAGATTCGGCCCCCTTTTCACAGCGGACCCGCGCCACCGCACCGTTCAACAGCAGGATTCCCGTGCACACCCAGTCCAGCTACACCAAAGAAGAACTCGTCGCCTGTGGCCACGGCAAGCTGTTTGGCCCCGGCAATGCGCAGCTTCCAAAAGACAACATGCTGATGATCGACCGCATCACGCACATTTGTGCCGACGACGGCGAACACGGCAAAGGCAGTATCATCGCCGAGCTCGACATCACACCCGAGCTCTGGTTTTTCGATTGCCACTTTCAAAATGACCCTGTCATGCCCGGCTGCCTCGGCCTCGACGCCATGTGGCAATTGGTGGGCTTCTTTCTCGGCTGGAAAGGCAACCCTGGACGCGGGCGGGCGCTCGGTGCCGGCGAAGTGAAATTTACCGGACAGGTGTTACCGCACGTCAAAAAAGTGGTGTACCGGCTCGATCTCAAGCGCGTCATTGAACGCAAACTGGTGCTCGGTATCGCCGACGCCACCCTCGAGTCAGACGGCGAAACAATCTACACCGCCAAAGACCTGCGGGTTGGTTTGTTCCAACCCGCTGACCTCTGACCTGACACGCCCAACCCCAACCGGAGCCAAATATGAAACGCGCCGTCATCACCGGCATGGGCATTGTGTCCAGCCTTGGCAACACCGTCGAGGCAGTCGCCGAATCACTGCGTGAGGGGCGCTCCGGCATCACCGCGAAAGCCGATTACACAGAGCGCGGTATGCGCTCACAGGTGGCCGGACAACCGGACATCGACTTCGGCGAACACATCGACCGCAAGACATTGCGCTTCATGGGCCCGGCCGCAGCTTACGCCTATATCAGCATGCAGCAGGCCGTGGCCTCCGCCGGCTTGGATGCCGAAACGCTATCCAATCCACGCATTGGCATTATCGCGGGATCCGGTGGCGCATCCTCTGCGAGCCAAGTTGAAGCCGCAGACATCCTGCGCGACAAGGGCATTCGACGCGTTGGCCCCTACCGCGTGACGCAGACCATGGGCAGCACTGTCTCTGCGTGTTTGGCAACGCCGTTCAAAATCAAGGGCGTGAACTACTCCATCTCGTCCGCCTGTTCGACCAGCGCGCACTGCATTGGCAATGCGTTCGAGCAAATCCAACTCGGCAAGCAAGACATTGTCTTCGCCGGAGGTGGTGAGGAAGAACACTGGACAATGAGTTGCCTGTTCGATGCGATGGGTGCGATGTCCAGCCAATACAACGACGACCCCGCACGCGCCTCGCGCGCCTATGACGCCAACCGCGACGGCTTCGTGATTGCCGGCGGTGGCGGCATGATGGTGGTCGAAGAACTCGAACACGCACTCAACCGTGGCGCGACCATTCTCGGCGAGCTCGTCGGTTACGGTGCCACCTCTGACGGCCATGACATGGTGGCCCCGTCCGGCGAAGGCGCGGAACGCTGCATGCGTCAGGCCATTGCCACAGTTGACGGCTCGATTGACTACATCAACGCCCACGGCACCAGCACGCCCGCTGGCGATATCCCCGAGCTTGAAGCCATCCGCCGGGTGTTCGGTGAGAACGCCCCGCACATCAGCTCAACCAAGTCCCTCAGCGGACACTCTCTCGGTGCGACGGGCGTGCAGGAAGCGATCTATTCGCTGCTGATGATGCAAGGTGATTTTATTGCGGCGTCAGCCAACATTGAGACCCTCGACCCGGCAGCCGAGGGCTTTCCAATCGTGCGCGAGCGGATCGACAACACCAAACTGCAACGCGTGATGTCCAACAGCTTTGGCTTTGGCGGCACCAATGCAAGCCTGGTGCTCCAGCGTTACGACTGAGCCCGCACCAACGCCACGGCAATCTCGCCCGCGACAAACGCATTGTGCTTGATCAGGGCAATATTGCTTTTCAGGCTGTCACCACCGGTTGATTCAGCAACCCGCTTTAGCAAAAAGGGGGTGACAGCAGGGCCAGAGACGCCTTCGCGCGCACACGCGCTGAGCGCGCTTTCCACCGCGTCAGTGATCACGTCATTGGGCATCGCCAAATCCGCCGGGATGGGGTTGCCAACGACCGCGCCGCTGTCGAAACCCAACGCCCACTGGGTCGAGAGCGCCGCGGCAAGCTCGGCGGGGCTGTCAAAGCGCGCGTCCACTGCGAAGCCACTGTCGGTGGTGTAGAACGCGGGGAATTGATCGCTGCGGTAGCCGTACACCGGCACACCACGGGTTTCGAGGTACTGCAACGTGCGGCCAATATCCAAAATGGATTTGACACCAGCGCACACCACCGCAACCGGTGTCTGTGCCAATTCCTCGAGATCCGCTGACACATCACCGCTGATTGCGACATCCCGGTGTACCCCGCCAATACCCCCTGTGGCGAACACTTTGATGCCCGCCTGATGTGCGCACCACATGGTGGACGCGACCGTGGTTGCACCGTCTTGGCCCGCGGTGAGCACGCGGGCCATGTCACGTCGACTGACTTTGTCAACGGTGCTCGACTGCCCAAAACGTTCCAGTTGGCTCGCGTCCAAGCCGATGGCAATTTCGCCGTCGAGCAATGCGATGGTTGCGGGCACTGCACCGGCATCGCGAACCCGCTGCTCGACCGCGTGCGCCGTCTCCACATTTTGCGGCCACGGCATGCCATGCGAAATGATCGTCGACTCGAGCGCGACCACGGGCGCGCCCGAGGCCAGGGCTGCAGCAACCTCGGGGTGGGTGCGAAGAAATTGACTCATTGACACACTCGTCTTATCTGATTCTGAAACACAGGAAAATCGCATGGCGTGCGGGATTCAAACATCACGCCCGATAGGCCAGCAATAGTCTCAGCGGAGCGATACACTGCGCATTGCAGACACCAACGCTCCGTCTTAGGTAATCGTCTCATGGCAAGTCAATCCAGCGGTAGCAAAGCCTACGCTCGACGCGACATCTTGCGTGTGGGACTGGCGGCCGCACTTGCCACACAATCTCCGCATGCGTTGAGCGCACTGCCAGACCGGCGCTTATCGCTATACGGCGTGCACACTAATGAGTTCGTGGACGTCGTCTATTACCGCGACGGCCACTACGACTCCGAGGCCCTCGCGCAGATTGATCACGCAATGCGCGACCACCGCCAAAACGAGGCCACCAAGATCGACTTGCAGTTAATTGACTGGCTGCATCAGTTGCACACCACCTTGGGCGCCCCGGAGCCTTTTAAGTTTTTGTCGGGATACCGCACGCAAAAAACCAACGATGCGCTGCTCGCAGCTGGCCGCGGGGTTGCAAAAAAAAGCTACCACCTCTTTGGCCGAGCCATTGATATTTTGCCGCCCGGCGTGCCACTTTCAAATCTTGTGGATGCAGCGCGACAAAGTTCGATTGGCGGCGTCGGACAGTACACGCGCATCGGCTTTGTTCATCTAGACACTGGCCCAGTTCGCACTTGGGTGCGCTGATTGACGCTAGGCTCCGGCCTTGTACTGTGGACAGGTGACAAAGTGATCGTTCACCATGCCCACTGCTTGCATGAACGCGTAGCAGGTGGTCGGACCGACAAAGCGAAAACCCCGTTTTTTGAGCGCCTTGCTCATTGTTGTTGACTCTGGCGTACTGCTTGGCACATCCGCGAGTGACACGTGGGCATTGCGTCGTGGTGAGCCGCCGCCAAACGCCCAGATCCAGGTTGAAAACTCTCCAACCTCAGCCTCGAGCGCAATCAACGCCTTGGCGTTGGACACTATCGCTTCGACTTTTCCGCGGTGACGAATAATGCCAGGATCAAGCAACAGCTTTTCAATTTTGGCAGGGCTGTAGCGCGCCACTTTCTCCGGTTCAAAATTCGCAAAAACCTTGCGGTAATGCTCACGTTTCTTCAGCACCGTGATCCATGACAAACCCGCCTGCTGTCCCTCGAGATTCAAGCACTCGAACAAGCGGTTGCGCTCTGTCTCTGGCCGCCCCCACTCATTATCATGGTAAGCGACATAAAGCGGATCATCGCCGCACCAAGAACACCGTCCGGAATCCATCTCTCTGCACTGTGACCTCTGAGCCAACAACGGTACCATTGCATCCGACATGAGCTCCACACCCAATCAACCGCTGATACTGCTCGCACCAATGGAAGGGGTGATGGACTGGCGCATGCGTGATCTGGTGACAGCCTATGGCGGCTTTGACTTGTGTGTGTCGGAGTTCATCCGGGTCGTAGATCAACTGCTGCCTCATCGCACCTTCGAGCGCCTGTGCCCCGAACTCGCCCGCGGCAGCCAAACGCACTGTGGCACGCCCATGCGCGTTCAGCTCCTGGGTCAATCACCCGAGCACATGGCTGCCAATGCGCTGCGCGCGGTGTCTCTTGGCTCCCCGGGCATCGACTTGAATTTTGGCTGTCCAGCGAAAACCGTCAACCGTCACCATGGCGGCGCGGCGCTGCTGGCCACACCCAACCTGATTCACGACATCGTGCGCGCGGTGCGAGACGCCGTCCCAGCCGGTCACCCAGTCACCGCCAAAATGCGGCTAGGCTGTGATGACGCCGCGCTCGCCGTGGACAACGCCACCGCCATCGCAGAGGCCGGCGCCTCTTGGCTGGTGGTGCACGGCCGGACGCGCGCGCAAGGCTATCGGCCGCCAGTAGATTGGGAGGCCATCGGCCGTGTTGCCGACTCAGTGACGCTGCAAGTGATCGCCAACGGCGACATCAATTCACCCGACGACTACAACCGCTGCCGCGCTATCAGCGGATGCGAGGACGTGATGGTCGGTCGTGGCGTGCTCGCGACCCCTAACCTCGCGCGGGTACTCAGGGGCCATGCATCCCCACTGCCGTGGTCTGATATCACCAACGCGTTGCTGCGCTATGCCGACTACGACCAAGCCAAAAAAGCCGACCACTATCTGACCGGCAGACTCAAACAATGGCTAAAAAATCTAGTGCCTCACTACCCTGAAGCGGCGCAGCTTTTCACACTCATTCGCACCGAACGCGCCACTGCACCGGTGTTGGACAGCATCCGCAGCAGCGCGCTGTAAGACAAAGACTGCCGTCAAAGCCCGACACTGCGTCAGACTGTGCCAAAGTCATCACTGTAGATGACGCACCGCTAGAGTAAAACCGATGCGATTCAACCCGCTCAAATCCAAACAAGCTGCACCACCACCGCCTGTCAACGGCCTACTGCTGACCGGTGGTGGCGCCCGCAACGCCTACCAAGTCGGCGTGCTCAAGGCGATTGCAGAAATGCACACAACGCACAGGCACTCGCCCTTTCAAGTCATCAGCGGCACCTCTGCCGGTGCAATCAACGCCGGTGTTCTCGGCGCGCGCACGAGCCACTTTAGCGCCGCAGTAGAGGAACTCGAACGGGTGTGGAGCCGACTTCACATTCCACAAATTTACCGCACAGAAAGCGTTGCAACCTTGCGCAGCGCCGCGCACCTGCTGTGGCAGCTTGTGCGTGCCCGTCGCGTTGAAGATCAGCCTCAAGCCATTCTCGATAACACACCACTGCGCGATCTGTTGGGCCGCCGTATCAATACACTGCGCATTGAGCGAAACATAGAAGCTGGCCACCTACGCGCCCTGGCGATCAATACCACGTCTTACACGACAGGCCACTCGATCACACACTTCATGGGCCACCCAAGTATCGACAACTGGTCAAACGCGCGACGACATGGCAAGCGAACCGCACTTGGCATAGAACATTTAATGGCTTCAAGCGCGATACCGCTGGTCTTCCCCGCGACCCGTTTGGGCCACCATTACCACGGCGACGGTGCCATGCGGCAAAGCTCACCGCTGCACCCACTGATTAAGCTCGGCGCCAACCGCTTGCTCGTGATCAACGGCGCAAACCCCAAGAAAGAAGTTGAAACCGCGCACGACTCACCACAGCCTTATCCATCGCTTGGAAAGATTGGCGCCTACCTCTTTGAATCCCTGTTTCTGGAGCAACTCGACGCTGACGTAGCTCGGCTGGAACACTACAACGACCTGCTAAAACAGTTCCCAGGTCACACACTTGAAAGCCGTGACCGGGTGTTGCAACCGATGGAATGCCTTGTGATTTCACCGAGCAAGGACGTTCGAGAAATTGCGGGTCGGCACATGCAGTCCTTTCCAAAATCCATGAACGTCATCTTGCGGATACTCGGTGCGCACAAACCAGAAGGCCGCCAGATCAGCAGCTATTTACTCTTTGAGGCACCCTTTTGTCGAGAACTCATCGAACTTGGCTACAACGACGCCCGTGACCAGCGCGACGCAATCTGCGACCTGTTACAACTGGGCAAGTAGCCGCGCGACTGCGCTTGATCAAGCGTCGATTAAGCCAAGATAGCGCCAAGCTCCGTGCCCTCGCGAATCGCTCGCTTGGCGTCGAGTTCTCCCGCGAGCAACGCACCGCCAATACGGTGTACACGCGCGTCGCCAAGTGACGCGACCAACTCGGCTGCAAGTTCGTCGTTGGACTCCTGCCCCGCACACACGACCACATTGTCTACCGCGATAAGCCTCGGCTCACCTCTAACCGTGATGTGCAGACCATTGTGGTCAAAGCGTTCGTACTCCACCCCAGATAACATGGCAACGCCGTGCTGCTTAAGGTTGCTGCGGTGTATCCAACCTGTGGTTTTTCCAAGCCCACGGCCCACTGCTGTCGACTTACGTTGCAACAGCGTGATGTCGCGCCTCGCGGTGACCGGTTGTGCCGACACCAGCGCGCCACGGGCTTGCAATGTTGCATCTATCCCCCACTGCGCGAGAAATGCTGGGACCGATTGAGGCGGCTGTTCGCCAGTGCCGTCGCCAAGCAGAAACTCCGCCGTATCAAATCCAATTCCCCCCGCACCAATGATCGCGACGCGTTCACCAACGGGCTTGCGGTCTCTTAGCACATCGAGATACGACAACACCGCGTCGGAATCGAATCCTGGAATATTGAGCACGCGTGGCCTGATGCCTGTGGCGATGACAACGTGATCAAAATGGTCGGCCAATTCTGTTGCATTCACTGCACGCCCGAGTTGGCGAATCACACCGACGTCGTCGAGCCTGTGTTCGAAATAGCGCAGGGTCTCGTGAAACTCCTCCTTGCCGGGGATTTGCTTGGCAATGTTAAATTGCCCACCAATCCCATCCTGCGCGTCAAACAAAGTCACCTTGTGGCCGCGCTCCGCCGCAACGCTGGCCGCTGCAAGCCCAGCAGGACCGGCCCCCACCACCGCGATGCGTCGTGGCGTGGCCGCAAGGGACCAATTCAACTCCGTTTCACGTCCGGCGCGCGGGTTGACCAGACACGTGGCCGCTTGCCGGCTGAAAATGTGATCGAGGCAGGCTTGGTTGCATGCTATGCAGGTGTTGATGCGGTTTGCACGATTGGCCGCCGCTTTGGCCACAAATTGTGAATCGGCGAGGAAAGGTCGCGCCATCGACACCAAGTCTGCAGCACCGCTGGCGATCAATTCGTTTGCAACCTCTGGCGTGTTGATGCGATTGGTCGCGACAACCGGCAAGGACACGGCGTCCTTGAGCGCTTGGGTTGCGAAGCCAAAGGCTGCGCGTGGCACGCGCGTCGCAATGGTTGGCACTCGCGCTTCATGCCAGCCAATGCCACAATTGAGAAGACTGACCCCAGCCTGTTCGAGTCCGAGAGCCAACTTCACCACTTCATTCCAGTCGCTGCCGGTGTCAATCAGATCGAGAACGCTGATGCGAAATATGATGATGAATTCCGGGCCAACAGTCTCGCGCACTCGCCGCGCCACCTCGAGCGCAAAGCGTGCACGGTTCTCAAAGCTCCCGCCCCATTCGTCGTCACGGCGGTTGACGTGTTCGACTAGAAATTGATTGATGAGGTAGCCCTCGGAGCCCATCAATTCCACACCGTCATAACCAGCCTCTTGCGCGAGGCTCGCACAGCGCACAAAGGCATCAATCTGGCGACCCACGCCACGGGATGACAAGGCGCGGGGTTTGAAGGGTGAAATCGGTGACTTGACGGCGCTGGGACCCACACACAACGGGTGGTAGCCGTAGCGCCCGGCGTGCAATATCTGCATGGCGATCTTGCCACCTTCGGCGTGCACCGCATCGGTCACAAGACGGTGGCGCGCCAATTCGTGCCGACCTGTCAGCTTGCCTGCAAAAGGCGCGAGCCAACCTGCAAGATTGGGCGCTATGCCACCGGTCACAATCAAGCCAACACCACCGCGTGCTCGTTCCGCGAAATACGCTGCGAGCTTGGGGTAATCCGCTTTGCGGTCTTCGAGGCCTGTGTGCATCGAGCCCATCAAAACCCGATTTTTGAGCACTGTGAACCCCAGCGACAGCGGCGCGAGCAACTCGGGATAAGGCTGGGACACGGATGCACTCCTCGGTCGTGGGTCTGCTTAAGTCTAGCCTGCGTGCCCAGAGACCCCAATGGCGCTATAGTGCCC
This sequence comes from uncultured Granulosicoccaceae bacterium, assembly GCA_937925815.1. Taxonomy (GTDB): domain Bacteria; phylum Pseudomonadota; class Gammaproteobacteria; order CALCKW01; family CALCKW01; genus CALCKW01. Next base: position 29,765 of record CALAMQ010000107.1, read on the forward strand.
ATTGTCCATTGGTGACCACTTGCGTGAAACCCATATCACTGCCCGCCTTGAGCCTGACCTTGGGGGGCCTCCAGTTTGGTGACGAAGCCGGCGAGAATTGCCTTGCAATCCACGGCTGGATGGACAACGCCGCAAGCTTTATCCCGCTGGCACGGGCAATGCCAGAATACAACACCGTCGCCATAGACTTGCCGGGCCACGGTCACTCTGAGCACCTGCCAGATGGCTGCCACTATCACCTGCTCGATCAAGTGCAGTACGTGCTCGCCGCCGCCAACGCACTTGGCTGGGATCGCTTCAATATCGTCGCGCACTCGCTCGGCGCGTGCATCGCGCCCTTTGTCGCCGTGGCCGCACCCGAACGGGTTTCCCGATTGATCATGGTCGACGGCATCGGCCCACAAACAGAACCTGCAGCCGCACTGCCAGAGCGCTTGGCGCGCAGCGTCACACAGACGCTGGAGACACGCCAGCGTCTAAAACGCATCTACTCAACCGTGGAAGACGCAATCGATGCCAGGCTAGCTGCCACCGACATGCACCCGGACAACGCTGCGTTGATCGTGAACCGTTCTCTTGTCAAAACAGACGGTGGATTCACCTGGCGATTCGACAACAAGATTCGCTTGCCGTCACCGAGCTATCTCAGCGAAGAGCAGGTGATCACGTGCCTTGGCAAAGTGGCGTGCCCGTCGCTCTTGGTCTTGGCAAGCAACGGCGTCAAGGGCGTTGCAGAACATGCCACAACCCGTGCCGCAGCGCTGAAAAAAGGCGTGGTGCACTCGCTTGAAGGAAACCACCACGTGCACATGGATTCAGCAGATGCAGTCGCCGCTGCAATCCGTAAATTCTTCCTGCACAGCACACACTGATCCCGGGAATTCAGTCGGCGAGGTGTTCCGGGCCAAACGAGACTGGCAGTAATTCATCGAGCGTGAACACACGCCGAACACCGTTCGGGCTGGCGACAGCAACCTCAGTGTCAGCCGCGGCGAATTCACGGATCTTCTGTCTACAACCGCCGCACGGCGTGACAAGCGCATCACCCTCTCCAACAACCAGTATCGCGGTGATGCGACGACCGCCAGCCGCGACCATGGCGCTGATGGCACTCGCTTCCGCGCACACGCCCTCAGGGTAAGCGGCGTTCTCCACGTTGCTCCCTGCATGGTATTGGCCATGCTCATCGCGCACCACAGCGCCAACGTGAAAAGACGAATATGGCGCGTAAGCTCGTTGCATTGACGCGACTGCTCTGTCGAGAAACGGTTGCCAAGTCTCCACAGCGATCTCCCTTATCGGCTTTTCGAATAAGGTACGCCAATCGCTTTTGGCGCGATCGAGCGACCGAAAAAACCCGCCAGCAACACAACTGTCAAGACGTAGGGCAAGGCTTGGATCAGTTGCACCGGCACCTCGCCAACAAGCGGCAGAGGCACACCTTGCATGCGAATAGCAATGGCGTCGAGCAGCCCAAACAACAAACAAGCCCCAAGCGCACGGCCCGGTCGCCAGTTACCGAATACCATTGCAGCCAATGCAATGTAGCCCTGACCCGCACTCATTTCTCGGGCAAAGCCGGCGTTTTGCGCAATTGCGAGGTAGGTGCCACCCACGCCGCACAAAACGCCTGCGACGATAACTGCCCGGTAGCGCATCCAGGTCACAGAAATACCTGCGGTATCGACCGCTTGCGGGTTTTCTCCCACCGCGCGTAGGCGCAATCCAAAACGTGTGCGGTATAACACCCAGCTCGTCGCCAACACCGTCAAAAACGCGGTATAGACGAGCAGGTTATGTCCACTGATGACGCCCTCATAAAGCTGACCAATCCCAGGCACGGCACTGACCGCCTCAGCACCGGGCAATGACACCGGCATAAAGCGCTCATCGCCAGATAGATTGGGGGTCTGGCCACCGCGGCGGAACCACGCGTGCCCGAGCACGACCGTCAAGCCCGAAACCAGAATGTTGATTGCCAGGCCACTGACGACCTGATTGCCTCGGTGGGTGATACAAGCGAAGCCATGCAGCAGCCCCAAACACGCCGACACACTCACCGCGCACAGCAGTGCGATCACCGGTGATCCACTGATGTGCGCCATGCACGCAGCGACAAAGGCGGAAGCGAGCAACTTGCCCTCTAGACTGATGTCGATGATGCCAGCACGCTCGGAGAATATGCCGGCCATGGCGCAAAAGATGAGCGGTGTTGACACGCGAAGCGCTGCATCGAGAGTGTGAAAAATCACATCAAACATCAGTTACCACCTTCGAGGATGCGCTTTCCCACCACCCAACCGTAGGCGCGTGCAACCCAGGGTTCACTCATGTAAGCAAGTGCCCCCGAAAACAGAATAACTAAACCTTGAATCGCCACCACCATTTCGCGCGTGATGGTTGGCATATCAAATGCCAACTCCGCACCGCCCTGGTAGAGCGCACCAAACAACAAGCTTGCAACCACAATCCCAAAGGGGTGATTTCGCCCCATCAACGCCACGGCTATGCCAGTGAAGCCGTAACCGGCTGTGAAATTCAAGAGCAAGCGATGCTGCGTGCCCAATATTTCATTCAACCCCATCAGTCCCGCGAGCGCACCAGACAGGCACATGGTGGCCACAATCACGCGCTTAGGGTCTATGCCCGCATAAACCGCTGCAGGCTCACCTTGTCCAACACACCGAAGCGCATAGCCCCAGCGCGTGCGCCAGATATAGAGCCACACCCCAACCGCGCACACCAGTGCCAAAATCAATGAGAAATTGACTGGCGAGCGCGCCCAACTCAAGCCAAACCACGCCGCCATCTCGTGCAGATAGGGCAAGTGCGTGCTCTCTGCAAAGACCCGCGTCTCAGGTGCCATCTGGCCTGCACCAATGATCACGCTCACCAACATGTAGCTCATCAGCGCTGCAGCGATAAAGTTGAACATGATGGTTGTGATGACAATGTGGCTGCCATGGTGCGCTTGAAGCCAGCCTGGAACGCTGCCCCAGAAGGCGCCAAAAGCCGCCCCAGCTATAAGGCAAATCGGTATCAGCAACCAACCCGGCAGCACGGCATCCAGACTGAGCGCTAAGAGCGCCATGCCAAGACCGCCAATGTAAGCCTGACCCTCACCGCCAATGTTGAAGAGTCCTGCGTGAAAGGCAACAGCAACGGCCAGACCCGTGAAAATGAAATTGGTGGCGTAAAAAAGTGTGTAGCCAATGGCCTCGCCGTAGCCAAAGGCTCCAAAGACCATGAGTCTAACGGC
>CALAMQ010000108.1 GCA_937925815.1 uncultured Granulosicoccaceae bacterium
TCTTCATCCAATCCACCAAGACTGTGTAGGCGAAATTGGCCCAAATTCAGTGCGCTGGGTGCGACGTGAGTGCCTACACGCAACCGAAAGCGAGTCACACGCTCACGGGTAATCAAGCGCGGCGCGGAGAGCTTCGCGCTAAACAACCCGGCCAGTTCACAGGGTATCTACCCGGCCATTGCCTCACGACTGATCGACCAGTTGGATATCTGCTACGCCAAATGGCGTCGGGTGCTGGTGGTCAGATACGACCTCAGACAAAACCACAGCGCCCACAACAGCCGCATGGTCAGCCGCTGGCGGAAGAACCTAGCGGACAGACTGGCACGTGCGCACGGGCTGAGAGACCTTGGCTACGTTTGGGTGCGCGAACAGGAGCGGGCGAAGAAGCAGCACTACCACTGCGCTCTGTTCATAGATGGCGACTTGATCCGGCACCCGGCCAAGCTTCACTCCATCGTTTCCGACACTTGGGAGGCCCAAGCAGTTGGCAACTCCGTGTGGGTGCCACAACGTGCCCACTACCTTGTGACAGACATCCAATCAAAAAGCGAAGCCGTTTACCGGCTCTCCTACTTGGCCAAAACGCGCGGAAAAGGCTGCCGACCACCGCAGTCAAAAGACTACGGCACGAGCAGACTGTGCAAACCAATCAACACATCAAGGACCTAAACATGAAAAAAGTAAACCAAGCACTCGCCGGAGGTTTCGGCACCAGCCAGAAATCAAAAATCCTAAGCGCCAATGCAAACGGGCAATTGGACGAAGCCTATTCCCGACTTGATGCGATCAAGGCAGACCAGTCATTGTCAGCCGGTGCGAAGGTCGCCTTTTTAAAAAAATGGAGGCCAACTGTTCAACACACAGCAGACATTCAATTGATCTCGCTGAACGACGAGAAAAACCGAGACCAGGCACGCCTCAAGGAACTGGGACCAAAGACACCTGAGCTGTCACAACACGCTGCAATGCTGATAGCGAGTGACTTGCAAGGCGCTGACGCTCAGAAGCGGCTAGAGCTTCTCAATCGTGACCCGAGCTATGGACACATATTCGAGGAAATGCCAGCCGCCTTTTTCGGAATGGAGCCAGGAGACAAGGTGAAGATGGAAGCAAAAACGCGCCGTAGCCGATACACAGTCGAGCAACGCGCTCTTGCCGACGAAATCGACGCGGGCATGGAGGCGCACCGATTCATTGGAGAACGCAAGGCGGACCTGCTGAAAGAAATCGACAATTTCATCCAAGCGCACGAAGCAGCGTCACGGCGCATGGAAAGCAACAGCCACCTCTACGCACTCAGCGAAGGTAACGCCGAATGATCAACGCACAGCAAATCGACAGTGTGCTGACCCGGTTCCAGGCCGATGTTGAGCGCATTGGCGAGCTGGCTGGAAACGATCCGCGAGCAGCTTACAAGGGCGCACAGGATGTTTGCGTGCGCGTCGCGCTAATGCGGAATCTGATCACAGGCCGTGTGCCAAGCAACCAGCGCAAGAAAGCGCTGGCGGCGCTCAGCGGTTGATCTTTACAGGCTGGAATCAAGGATGACTTTCAAACCAGGCCAGTCAGGCAACCCGGCTGGGCGACCACGCGGCACCAGAAACGCATCGACCAAGTTGCGCGAACAAATAGCGGCTGACCTGCCGGGGATTCTGGAGACCTTGGTCAGCGCGGCACGATCAGGCGACGTGAGCGCGGCGCGCGTTCTGATCGACCGTTGCCTGCCACCGCTGCGGGCTGAGAGCGCGGCTGTGAGCCTCCCTGCGGTGGCCAAGGCGGAATCCTTGACCGATGCGGGCCGCGCCGTGCTGGACGCGGTAGCGGCTGGCAGGCTGGCCCCTGAGACTGGGCGTGAACTGATTGGCGCTCTGGCGAGCCTTGGGCGCGTGGCAGAAATTGACGAACTTGAACGGCGCTTGTGCGCGCTGGAGGCACAGACCAATGACGACCATTGAACAACGACTGACCAACCTCGAATCACTTGAACGCGATGGGCCAGAAGGCTGTTGCCCGACGATCTTCGTCGCGGACATGGCGAACACCGGAGAGCGTTTGCCGGTGGACTGTTTTCAGCTAAATGGTGTAGGCGAGAATGAGTATATCCACCGCGAGGTGGGAGAAAGCGAGAACGAATTTATCGCACGCGCGGAGTCCTTACGCGACAACCACACCGCAAGAATTCGCGAGAGTGGCCGGAGTGGCTTTGCCACGCTTCTGCATGTGCTCGACGAGACAGCAACCCATGGCGTGGCTTGAGGTGGGCGCACGTGCCACCCTGAGCGCCGCTGTAAGCCGCACAGGGCCGATTCCGATAATGACGGGAACAGAGCGCGGAGCCATTGAAACGCTCCCCAGTCCAGCCACGGGGCTGCCTATCAGAATCAAACGCGGTTCTGGCCCATGAACGTGCGTAGCCGGCTCGCGAAACTGGAGGCGGATCGTGCTGGCCCCGCGATGCCGATGGAACCGCACGTATTCACAGCAGCGGGTAAGCCACTCGATCACCTGAGTACCAGTTACGGCGTAGACCTGTTCAGAGATCCGGCAGAAACCGAGGACGTATTCCACGCTCGAGCCCTTAGATGGTTAAGAGACAACTGGGAGGCCGGGCGCTTTCCGTTGGCATGGCAAGAACCGTATTTTTGACCAGCGCACTTGCTTTCTTCTGACCGGCTTGTCTATGCTGAAAGGCGAGCCGGTGAAGTGCGCCAACACAACACCGGCCCTAACCACGACAATCTAAGCAGGAGATCATCATGGCTGACGACCAGTCTAGCGCGTCCGCGCACGCAGAAAAATCCCACCAGAATCACGCGCAAGCGGCAAAGCTAAGCTACTCCCCGATACAAGAGGAGGCGCTAACTGCCTTAGCGGAATCTTACGACGGGCCGATGGGTGGAATATCTGAGAGAGCACAGCTTGCCGCTGTAGTTGCTCGAAAGTGTGCAAAATACTCAACTCATGCCTCAAGCCGGTTCGAGTTTATGGATGAGCTGCGAATCGCTGGATATCTACTGACAGGGGCGATGACCATCGCAGTAGAAGCCGGGCGGAAAAAAATGGCCGAACGTTTGGCTGAACAAGCCACACTTTGCCAGGCACTGACCTACCAGCTCGATAATTGGGAATTCACAGAATTAGGCACGTTTCACCGAACATTCAAGGCTGCTTGCAAGCAGCTTGCTCGACGCTGCGACCGTATCTCAGCCAAAGCCGCCTAGGTTCCCTACCTGATATTCGTCATCCGGTAATCGACGTTGACGAGCCCGGCCAACGTGCCGGGCGTTTTTGTGGGCTTGAACTTTCGCTCAAGCTGCCGCTCTATCTATTTTACAGTACCATTCCATGGTACCATTACTGCATGAGACGCAAACACGCGAGAACGCTCGCGCAAGTCTATGCCCAGCCAACCAGCGGCACAGTCCGCTGGTCCGACATTGAAGCACTGTTTGTCAGTTTGGGCGCGACGGTAAAAGAGCGTGCCGGCTCACGTGTCGCCATCGTGTGGAATGGCCAGGTACACATATTTCATCGCCCACACCCCTCACCTGAGACCGACAAGGGGGCTGTGGCATCGGTACGGCGCGTGCTGAATGACAATGGAGTCAAGCCATGAACATGCTGACCGTGGACGGCTACCACGCCAAAGTGGTGTACGACAGTGAAACGGACAGCCTACGGGGTGAAATCCTCGGGCTGAGCGGCAGTGCGGATTTCTATGCGAAGAGCACCAGCGCGCTCAAGCGGGAATTCCGCGCATCGCTCAAAGCTTACCTTGCAGTCTGTGATGAGGAAGGCATCGAGCCGCGACGGCACTACTCCGGCAAATTCAACGCTCGAATCGACCCGGAGCTACACCGAGAGGTGGAGCTCAAGGCCAAATCGCTGGATGTGAGCATCAATAAGTTGATGGCCGATGCGCTTGAACGTGCCGTGCGGGAGGACTGGCCACCCTGTTGACTGTCAGCACGAGCGCAAGTCAGAGGCGATCAAGCATGCGGTATATGGGGGCATATTTGGGGGCACATTTAGCCACCCCGCCCGCTCAATCCCAACCAAATCAATATATTGCCCGTCCTATTCGGCGGCCCCCGCCTCTACCAAACACAAGAAAGGGCCACCCTCGGGTGGCCCTTTTTGTGTTTTGCGGAGTCGGTGTGGACGAGAAGCCCCGTTCGGGTTCGACAAATTGGCAAAGCCAATTTGGACAGCCGAAGGCTGCACGTTGCACGCCGCACCCAAAGGGCCGAAGAAAGCGACGCTTCGCTTTCTGAGCACTCCCCCCGCCTCACAGCCCGAAATTCCAAGACAACACAGACAATCCCACCGCACAAAACAAGCCTGCTAAATACAATTTCAAAAAACAGCGGACCTGACGAGAACCCCTCTTTAGGGTTCGACAAATTGCAAAGCGATTTTGCACGGCCGCAAGCCCGCACGTTGCACGCCGCACCTTGCACGCCGCACCTTGCAGGCCGCACCCAAAGGGCCGAGTTTCGCGACACTTCGCGAAACGAGCACTCCCCCCGCCTCCACCAATCAAATTTCCTCACCCGGTTTGAATCTGCCGCGTGATATCAAGCCTGCGGCGCCCCAGCCGATACACCCAACAGACCCGTGCCACCCGTGCACGACATAACCGTTGGAACCACCTCCAACAACAGCAAATTACCAACGTACTGGACGCCCAAGATGAGACACGCAGCACGCGGTTTTTCCATGATTGAATTGCTCATCGCCATGGTGATTGTCGCGATGATCGCGGCATTCGCGGTGCCACAGTATTCGAGGTACGTCATCAAAAGTGAACTCATGGAAGCGGTAACGCTGACGGAAGCAATCAGAGTGGCAATGATTGAAACACACATCAATAACGGCTATTTCGTCGATCCAGCAGCGTCAGAGGGAGATCCGGAACTGCTGTCCATAGGATTAACCGACGGTGACAGCTTCGCGACTGATGTAGTGGAAACCGTATTGATAGGACTGGATGGCGGCAACCCGCATAGCGCACACATACTTGTCCAACTTACCGATACCATGGTTAACAAAGCTGGCTTGGGTGCGGACCCGCTTCGAGTGCAGTCAACTTTGCGATTTGACATTGATACACAGTCTTACGAATTTAGCTGCAACGCTGCGTACACTAACGGCATTGACCCGGACGTTTTGCCTGTCGGTTGCTGACCTGGCCCAGCAAATCCAGCGACACAAATCTCGCCTGGGTTGCGATTAAACCCCAATCCAGACTTTTTTTTGCAAGCCAGACGCGCGCTCTCGCTTGACGGCAATCGCCTCGCGCAGCACCGTGACACTGCTGTAGAGCACTGCACGCTCGCGCGCCCGCGTGACGCCGGTGTAGAGCAAGTCTCGGCTCAACACAAAATGCGCCGCGTCGGGCAACACCATCAACACCTCTTTGAACTCAGACCCTTGGGTCTTGTGCACGGTCATCGCGTGGCAGGTCTCGTGCGCGGGCAATCGGCCGGGTGCAATCGCACGCAGTTGTCCGCCGTCGGTCTGGAACCAGGCTAGCGGCACGCCGTCGGCATCCGGCCACACCAATCCCATGTCTCCGTTATACAAGCCAAGCACCGGATCATTGCGCGTGATCAGCAGAGGACGGCCCCGGTACCAAAGCTGACCTGTTGGCAACAGCCCAGTTCGCGCCAAGTGTTGCTCCACCAACGCATTGACCTGCGCAACACCACGCGGCCCGCTGCGCAACGCGCACAACACCCGAAAGTGGTGTAGCGCTGAGAACGCCGCCTCTGCGTCTGTCGATGCCAGCAGCCCCTGAAAGTGCGGCACAGCCGACGCGGCCAAACATTCCGAGAGCGCGCGCTCTGCCGGATCAATCCATGACACATCCCCGTACGACGCCGACTGCAATGCCGCCACGGCATCGTCTGCTAGCCCGGCGTTAACTGCTGCGGCAAAGACGCCGATGCCAGAATTCGCATCAAAGCGGTAGCTGTGTGACAGGTGCACAATGGCGTCTGCGATGGCAGGCACCTCCCTGTCCCCAGATTCATCGACAAAGCCTTCACAACTGGCTGCAATTGCGGCTGACTGCGCAGGGCTGTAGTGGCCGGGCTCTGCACCGGCGACGATATCGCCCAGCACATTGCCCGCCTCGACTGAGGCGAGCTGGTCACGGTCACCAAGCAAGATTAAGCGCGCGTCGGCACGTACGGCGTCGACCAACGCTGCCATCATCGACAAGTCAATCATCGACGCTTCATCCACCAACACAACATCGTGCGGCAGCGGGTTGGATGCGTTGTGCAGGAAGTCGCGTCTGCCGTGGCGGTAGCCGAGTGCGCGGTGCAAGGTTGCGGCTGCCTCCGGCAAACTGACCGGCTCACCGCTATCGGCGAGTGCCGCTGCCTCACCGCGCAGGGACTCGAGCAAGCGGGCCGCGGCTTTGCCGGTTGGCGCGAGCAAGCACATATCGAGCGGCTCGGCGGACTGCGCTTGCAGCACTGCAAGCAAGCGCGCGACCGTGCGGGTTTTACCGGTGCCCGGGCCGCCTGTGATTACACTCAGCCGTTGGCGTGACGCAACCACGGCAGCCACACGCTGCCAATCCGGCGTCTGAGAGCCGGGTGGGAACAGCGTGTCGAGCAGGTCGCGCGGTGGGTGTGCGTTAACGGCCGAGGCAGTTGTCACGCGCGCTAACAGCGCGCGCGCAAGTTCTGTCTCATCACACCAGTACCGCGTGAGGTACAGACGGTTTTCGCCGTCGAGCACAAGTGGGCACCAGACAGGCTCTGACGCCGCCTGCACCACGCCGCTGTCGAGTAGCAACTCGCGAAGGGCACTGATCTCAATCGGCTCTAGTGCATCGGCTTCGACCGTCTCGGCTGCCGCCAGCACGGCGTCTAGCGTCACACACACGTCTCCGCGCTGAACCGCGGAACTTGCGTGTGCGGCCGCAAGCGACAACCACTCAGATACAGTGCTCGCCGCCGCCGAGATCACATTGCTAAAAGCCAAGTCTGCTGCGCTGAACTCTGTGTTGCCGTGTTGGCTCTGCCAGACATCATGCATGCGCGGGCGCTCCATCGAAGAGTGCGTCGAGGCGCTCGATCAAATCTGTGGTGGGCTGCGCCGCGTACACGCCATTGTGCGTACTGTCGGCAGGGTCCCCCGACAAACCGCGCACGAAGAGATACAACACGCCGCCAAAATCGGTTGCAGGGTTGAAGTTTGGGTCACGGTTGCGCAAGTAACGACACAGCGCTACAGCGTAAATTGCGTATTGCAGGTCATAGCGGTGGGAGCGCATCGCGTGCGCCAGTGCGTCTGGCGCGTAGTCCTGTGGGTTTTGGCCAAGGTGATTGGATTTGTAGTCAACGATATACCACCGACCTTGGTGCCTAAACACAAGATCGATAAAGCCCGTCATGTAGCCGCGCAAGGTGTCAAATTGCAGCGTGTCTTCCGCGCCAAACACGCCCGCGTCACGCAACGTGTCACACAGCGACTCCACCTCGAGTGACGCGACCGGAAAGTGGAATCCCAACTCATCCAACCGATTGCGGCGTTCAAGCGCGCTGAGCGGCATCTCACACAACGGCAACCGAGTCTCGAGCGTGTTGCGCACCAGATTGCGCAACGCGGGTGCCCAATCGGCGCTGACCCCGTGTGTGCGCAATTGGCGCTCGATCAACCGGTCCGCCGTAGCGCCCAACGGGGCATTGAAATCGAGTTCTTCAAACACCGCGTGAATCAAGGTACCCGGCCCCGCCCCACGAGGAAAATCAAATGGGTTTGTAAAGTTGGGTGGACCGTCAACCGCCGCCGGCGCATCAACTGCATCGTGATCTGGCCGCTCCGCGGCGTGCGTTGCGCCACGCGCGAGCGCAGAGTAGCTGCCAACCCGCCAAGACGACGTTAACAGCCGTTGGCTGCTCAACGCCGCGACCGGCGTCGCGCCGTCACCGCTCGACGCAAGTGTTGCGGGTTCATCAACGAGCGCTGCACCAACCGCGATGTCTTTGCCGCCTGTGGCAAGCGATGCCAGTGCCTCATCAAGCAGTAATTGCAGGTCTGGCGCTTTGGCCTGCTTGTCAACTGCAAGGCCGAGCAATTGGATGAGCGCGGCTGACCACGCGTTTTTGTTGGCCGTTAGTGCAATCCAACACCCGTGCTCTGCTCGCGTGAGCGCGACGTAGAGTAACCTCAGGTTTTCAGCTTCCTCAGCGGCGAGAAATTCTTGCAGGCGTTGAGCAAAGTCTTCACTGCCGACGTCAAGGCGCGGTTGGCCGTCTTCGTTGTAGGCCACCACATCATGACCACGTCGAGCGGGGTCCTGCCCAACGCCCACAAAGGGCAGCAACACCACGGGGTATTGCAACCCTTTTGACTTGTGTTGGGTGACGATCTGCACCAACGCGTCATCGCTCTCCAAGCGCAGTTGCAAACGATCCCCAGCGCCCTCGCCGTCAATCCAAGTCTTCAGCGTGCGCAACATGGCGCGTGCGTCGGGCCGAGCTTGCCATTCCTCCTGAAGCAGTTCCGCCAAGTGCAGCAGGTTGCCAAGCACGCGCTCAAGGCCACGCGCCTGCCCCGACGCACTGCCGAGCGCCCGCACGCGCGTCTCAAACAGCGCCATGCACCGCAGCACGGCGGCGAGCGGGCCGGCCTGATGCAATTGCCGCCGGCAGTGTTCGATTCGGTCCTCTATACCCTGCCACGCGACAGGGTCATCGCGCAGACGCACCAGGTCACTCGCCGCGAGTCCCACCAAGGGCGACACCAGAACCCGCGCGAGACTGCGGGTATCACCGGGTTCGGCCAGCACACGCAACAAGGCGAGGAGATCGCGCGCCTCCGGGCTCTTGCCGACGCTTTCCGGCGAGCGCACGGCAGAACCCACCCCGCGCTCAGCGAGCGCTGCGCGCACCAGCTCCGCTTCGGAGTGGGTACGCACCAATACGGCAATGTCCGCCGCGCACAGTGGCGTCTCGCCGAGGCTTGCCTCACCGTCGCCGAGCAACCAGACCACCCGCCGTGCGCAGGCGGTTGCCAGCGCATCCCGTGAGGCGCCAATACCGGGGAACTTCTCCTCGACAAGGTCAATCGTATCGAACTGCAAAGGCGGGACGGCTTCGCCTGCCACGTGCAACGCAGACGCGTCCGCTCTCCCGGCACCCGTCACCGGCTGGTAGTGGATATCCACGTCTCCAAATGGCGCAGGGCTCGCGACGTAGAGGGTGTTAATGGCGTTGATCAGCCGGGTTGCTGATCGCCAATTAACGGTCAAGTGATGCTGCGCGTCGGTGTTCTCGCGTGCGCGCAGATAGACATCAATATCGGCACCGCGAAAACGGTAGATCGACTGTTTGGGGTCACCGATGAGATAGAGCGCACCAAAGGTGTCACTGCTCTCTCGCGGGTACAAGCGATCAAAAATACCGTGCTGGATGCGGTCAGTGTCTTGAAACTCATCAATCAGCGCAAACGGGTAGCGCGCCCGGAGCGTCGCCGTCAGCGAATCACCCGCCTCGCTGTGCAATGCCCTGTGAACTTGGGTTAGGAGGTCGTCAAAGGTGCGTTCGCGCGCTGCGCGTTTGCGCTGTAGCACATCAACCGTAATTTCTGTTTGTGCGCTGTGTTGTAAGCGCGCAAGCCACAGATGCTGCGCCCGCTCAACCGCGCCGCACAACGCATCTACATCGTCACCCAATGAATGGCTCGGCGGCTCGTGCTTGCGTAGCGCAGCGCTGTTGACGCGCACACTGCCCAACAATGCAAGCATGCTGCCCACCGCGCTCGGTGCAGATGCCGCACAAGCGACCCGTTCCGCTTCACGCAGCGCCACGTCGAGATTGGCATCGGTGTACTTGTCCTTGGCGCCGCTAATACGTTTGGCCGCCGATGCCTCTCGCAGTGCCGCAATCCATTCTTCACCGCTGCGCGCCCAGGCTGTCTGAAAAGATTCAAAAGCCGTCACGTGCGCACGCGCAGCCCGTTCGAGATCCGTGTCGGTCACCTCCGGCACAATGCGCGCGACGGGGTCATTCAGCACTTTGCTCAATCGCTTGGACAACCCCATCGGGCTGCGCCATCGGCTGGGGATAGATTCAACTTTTTCCCGGGTCAACGGTGTCACGGTTTGCCGCCACCATTGCTCAGCAGCCAGTTTGACGGTGACGTCGTCGTCGGCCTGCAAAGCCGCGTCAAACAGCTCACCGCTTTCAAACGCAAGCTCGCGCAGCACGCGTTCGCAAAAGCCGTGGATGGTAAATATCGACGCCTGGTCCATGCATTGGTAAGCAAGTTCCAAGCACGCACGGGTTTCGCTGTTCGTCGTGTGCGGCGCGAGGATGGCGTCAAGGCTCGCATCCGGTTCGGCCACGCCATCGAGTACATCGAGCGCCTGCTTGACGCGGTCGCGGATGCGCGCCCGTAATTCCTCAGTGGCCGCATTGGTAAACGTGACCACCAAGATCTGCTCGACTGTGCAGGGTGTGTCATCACGCGGATCTATCAGCAACCTTAATACAAGATTGGCAAGTGTAAAGGTCTTGCCGGTGCCGGCGCTCGCCTCGATAAGGTGCACCCCGCCAAGCGGCAGCGCCGCCGCATCCAGTGGCGCGCTCACGAGCGAAGCTCCACGCCGGCAAACAAGCGCGCCGCCCAGTCTTTCACATCGGCCCGATTGAGAACCGATTTGGGGTCCGGGTAGAGCAAGGCCACAGCCTCCTTCTCCGATTCACCGGGTGGTGCATCCCGCCCGCCACCTGCCCACACGGTCTCCTCTTTGCCCTTGAGGACCCCCTTTAACACAGGACTGGTGTCAGCGAAAAACGGCACGGCTGATGTTTGCCCTTGCGCCCAGCCATCGAGCCAGGGCGCCAAACGCTCGCGGGCGGTGTCGGCGTCCAGCGCGTCCGCTGTCATCGGCTTCTCGGTCCCAATAAACACCGACGGGCCCGTGACGTCGCCGGCTGCGGATCCAGCAATGTGAGCCAGGTACAACTCCACGAAATCACGCCCTTTGGCTTTGGTTGCGCGGGAGTGCAACAGGCCCACACTGCCATCTGGCCACTGCACGCGCCGAGTCAACCGACCAACAAGCTGCCAAGGTGCAAGGTCCACGGCGAGCACAGCATCGTCGAGCATCTTGGCGTCGAGGGACATAATTTGCTCCGCAACGGCGCGCGCTTCATCGTTGAGCGCATCAAAGGTGATCTCGCCTGCCACCCCGTGCGGCAAGGCGCCGGCGCGCCACATCCGGGTATAACGTGCGGCATCGTCGTCATCTTTGTTCGCGACGTGGCTTGTGATCAGCTGATCGCGCAAACCGTAGCGCAGCAACGCATCGAGCTCGAACGGCTCGGCGTCATCGGGCGCTGGCTCCTCACCCCACAACGCCAAGCCCAGCACGCGTGTGCAATACCAAGCGGACGGATTGCGCCAGAATCGCAGTAAATCTGGGAGTAAGACATCGCCGCCTTGCGGCGGAGACTGGCCAGTATCACAAAGCGACGCCAGAGGTGGATTGGCCTCTGCCGGTCCCCATTCACTGGCATAAGATTGCAACTGTGGTTGCGCGGCGGAATACAGCCGGTGTGAAAACGGCTGTAAGGGGTGCAGCACAACGCGAGGGGTCAAACCGCGGTGGCGCAGCTTGAGGTAGTCGCGGAATTCTGAGACCAGCACCGAGGGCTCGCGCGCAGCGTTGTCACTCGGGTTGCGGTGGAGCCATGACAAATAAAGTGCGTCGCGCGCGGACAGAATGGCTTCGAGAAAGAGATAGCGGTCGTCGTCTCGAACTGAACGGTCGCCCCGCTCCGGAAAGCGAGCGATCAGGTCAAAGCCAAAGCCCGGCCGTTGACGCGGGAAATCACCGTCGTTGAGCCCGAGCAGGCAGACCACCCGAAACGGCACCGACCGCAGCGGCACCATGGAGCTAAACGTCACGCGACCAGTCAGGTAACGGTGGTTTTTCTGGGTGGCACTGGCGAGGGTGTCAGCCAGCAGTTCGCGAAAGCTTGCGTGGCTCAGGCTCTGCGCGTGACCTGCTCGATCCGCGTCGAGTTCGAGATTGGCTATCAGCTCACGCAGCTGCGCAAGCGCATCGGACTCATCGTCATCTGGCTTTAACAAACGCTCAATCAAACCGTTCAGCGCGTCAACCCAGGCGCGCAGCGTGCGCGAATGTTGTAAGTGTTGTTTGAGGTCATTGAGAGTTTGCAGGAAGCCAAGCACACGGCTGAGTGCCTCGAACTGTTCACTGTCGACGTGAGGCCACGGCAGGCACTCCCCCACTGCACCGGCATCGAGCGGCATCGCGCGCCCGAGCAGCACGCGACGCAAGCCAAAGTCCCAACTGTGCGGTGCCGCGTCCGCCGCTTCAAAAAGTCCTGCCGCCTGCCCACTCAAGGTGCGCCGGATGCCAGTCTCGCGCATCCACAGGCGCAGGGTTGCGAGGGTTCTGTCATCGAAACCAAATCGGCGCGCGATGGTGGGTTCAGCTGCGAGTGACAGCACTTGCGACGCCTCAAATTCAAAGCTTGGCAAGTCGATCAAACGCTGCACCAACGCTACGACCGCGGCCGCGTGGGTCAGAGATTGATCAGCCACTGACCACGGAATACGGCGGTTGCGGGTGACACTGTCTTGGGTATCGGCATCCGACGTGGCCCCCACGCTGCCGAACACCGCTTCAATCACCGGCGCGTAAGCGTTGATATCGGGCACCATCACCAACACGTCAGCCGGCTCAAGGGCATGGTCGTCGTTGAACCGCCCTATCAGGTGGTCGTGCAGGGCTTGCAATTCCCGCAAAACGCTGTAGCTGCCGTGAATTTGAATACTTGAATCTTCAACAACTGCTGTGTTGTCGGTCTGTGTGTTCTCATTGTCAAAGGGATACAACAGATCTCGCTGTACTGCCGTGAGCAAGCTGTCGGATTCCGTTGGCAGATAGAATTGTTCGTCGTGTAGCCAGTCGCTGCGCTCGCCCAACAACTGCAACAGTGTGCGACCACTCCCACCGAGCGACGCGAGCAGTGGGCTGCCGTTTTCATCGTCCGCGAGCAATTCCGTTGAGCCGCCGAGCTTCAGCCGGTCGCGCGCGGCGCGGCGCATGTCCACGAGATCCGCCCAGTAGTCGACCGCTGGATTTAGAAAATACAGCGACACACGCTCTCGCTCCGGCGCGGCATCGCGCCCGGTTTTCGCAAGGCGCACCAGCACATCTAATGTGCTCGGGGGCAGCAGTCCGACATTGAATATGTGCAAGTGCTGCGGCAGCCGATCCGGGCACAGCTCACCGCGGTCCGCCGCTTGGCAAAATCGCCGCCACAGGGTGGCGCGGTGCGGTTCGCGCACGTCTGTTGTCAATGCACGCCAGAGCGCTGGCTGCCACGCTTGTGATTGGGCGTCCGCCGGCAAACTGTCCACACCCCGCTCCCAGTCGAGCAGGCGCTGCGGTCGGTACACGAGATACTGGTCAAACACATCGGCTATGCGCGAGGCGAGCTGCACCCGCTTGGTGTCAGCGATCGCCTCATCGTCTGCCTGCAGGTAGTGGCGCAGCGGTTGCCAGAGGTCGTCGGACTCATTTTCCAAATCGGCCAAGATGCCAAGCAGCCGCAATTGCATTACGCGTTTTTCGAACTGCGAGTGTTCCGGCACATCGTCTAGGCAATCGCGGTAGAGCTGCCAAATGAAGGTTGCCGGCAGGTGATACTCGATGTTCGCGGCGATCGAATCACGATCTGCGATTTGCAGATTGAGCCAACGCCCAATACCCGGGTTGGCAACCAGCACAGTCTCAGGTGCAATCGGGTCTGACAGCGGCTGTGCTGCACGCAGATTGCACAGCAAAATAAACAGCGCTTCGAGGCGGTTGCTGTGGTAGACGTGGAGCATGGCGGCGGCGTTGCAAAGGGACGCCAAGATTATCACGCGGTCGCGCGCAGCTCAGTGACGGCTGATCAGTTTGAATCAGTGGATGTGCCACGCGTGGGCATAAGCGGGAAAACCACGACTGCCAGCACAACGAGCCCGGCGCCCATCCACTGCGCCACCACGAGCTGCTCACCGAGTACCAATGCGGCGAGACCCAGGGTAACCACCGGCTCTAGGTTCATAAGCGTCGCCGCGCCGCTCGCCCCCATGTGTTGCACGGCCGCGAACATCGCGACATAGGCCACGCTAAAAGACAGCACCACAATCCCGAGCGTGCCAAGCGCGGCCAACGTGCCGGGCAGCGACAAACTGTCCGTCCCGGCAACCAACATCACCACCAACACCAGTGCGACAACCGCCATGTGAAAGGCCAGTCTCAAGCTATCCAGGTGCCCGAGGAAACGGCCAGTCAACGCAAAAGAGAGCCCAACGCCTAGCGCCGCGAGCCCGGCAAACACCAAGCCGACGGGGTCAAGTGTCGCATCCTCGAAACCGAGCGCGAGCACCAAGCCACAAAACGCGATCCCCATCAGCGCGATGTGGCGCGCATCTGGCCAACGGTTGAACAACAGTGACTCGGCCACCAAGGTGACAAAGGGAAAGAGGTACAAAATAAGCACCACAAGACTCACCGGCAAGCGGCCAAAAGCGAGTGTCAGCGCGCCGCCACCGACGGCATAACAGGCGCCGGTGATCCACACAATGCGCGCATCGGCACGCGGCAAACCCAACGGCGCGCCACGCAAACGCAGCAACATCCAGACGAATGGCACGAAAACGAAGTAGCGCACCAGTAACAGTGATTCGCCGTTGCCGCCATCTCGGTAGAACTGCCCAGACCAAACGTTCGACACGCTGATAAAGACCGCCGCCAACAGGGCAAGTGCAACACCGAAAAGAGAGACACTGAGACGCATGTCGACCGTATACACCGATGAAAGTGTGCGCAGTGTACGCGCTATCTCTGCTTCAAAATTAACCATCTGAGACACGCCTGCGCAACGCCGCGCCACCAGGCGTATGCTGCGCCGAACCACCCGTGTCTTATCGGCGATGCCCAGACTGCAACCCAACCCTGTTTACCGCCATCAACCGGTGCGCGGCGCGCTGTTTATCGCGTTTGCGATGTTTCTGTTTGCCTGCCAAGACGCACTGCTCAAGGAGCTCAGCACCACCCTGCCCGTGCTGCAAATGCTCGCGGTGCGAACTGCTGTGGTGGCGGTGTTGCTCACAGTGGCCGCCATCGCCTGCGGCCCCGCTGCGTGGCGGGCCAAACAACCGTGGCCACTCTTGTTGCGTGGCACGCTCGCCTTTCTCGCCTTCTCAAGCTATTACCTCGCGCTCGCGGTGATCCCGCTTGCAGAGGCATCCGCTGTCTACCTGTCGGCGCCGTTGTTTGTCACTCTGCTCTCGGTGCCTCTACTCAGGGAGCGCGTCGGCCGCCACCGCGCTCTGGCAGTGCTGTGTGGCTTTGTCGGGGTGATGATTGTGATCAACCCCAGTGCTGCGCTGTTCAGGGTGGAAGCCGCCATCCCGTTGTTCTCGGCGCTCTGTTACGCCTTGATTCCAATCATTACCCGCCGCTACGGTGCGCGCGAGCACGCGCTGGCGCTCGCGCTCTACACCACGGTCCCCTATCTCTTTTGGATTGGGGTGACAAGTGCAGGGTTTGCGCTGTTCACTGGTGGCGCCGAGACGTCCAACACACCGCAGTTGCTGTCCAACCTCATGGCACCCTGGACCGCACTGTCAGGTCGCGACGCGGCGAGCCTCGGACTTGCTGCCTTGTTTTTCCTCGGGGGATTGCTCAGCATAACCGAGGCCTACCGCACCGCCGCTGTCAGCGCCATCGCGCCTTTCGAATACACCCACTTGCTGTGGTCGATGGCACTTGGCATCTGGATTTTCAGTGACAGTCCGTCACCGAGCACGCTCGTCGGTGGCGCTGTGATTGTCGCCAGCGGCTGCTATGTTGCCTACCGAGAACACCGACACCGGACCGAGACATGACCGATTCCGACCCCAAATCCAAACCTGATTCCGAGTGGCGTGAGCAACTGACGCCGGACGCCTACAACGTGCTTCGCCGCGAGGGCACCGAGCCACCGGGCAGCAGCGCATTGAACAATGAGTACCGTGCAGGCACTTTCGCCTGTGCAGGGTGCGGCACAGCGCTGTTCTCGCACAGCATGAAATTCGACAGCGGCACCGGGTGGCCGAGTTTTTTTGAGGTCATCCCGGGGTCAATTGAGACCAAGACAGATTTCAAAATGATCTTGCCGCGCACCGAGTATCATTGCGCAAACTGCGGCGGCCACCAAGGGCATGTCTTCAAAGACGGACCGGCGCCAACCGGCCTGCGCTATTGCAACAACGGCGTCGCCCTCACCTTCAACCCAGACGAGAACGCTGAATGAATGAGCTGATCGAGCGCGACGCAACCGACGTCATCGCGCTGCTCAAAACCGGAGAGATTACCCCGCACGACTGCCTGGACGCACTCGAAGCGCGCATTGCCGAGACTGAAACCGACGTCAACGCATTGCCAACCTTGTGCTTTGAGCGCGCGCGCGTGCACGCCGAAGCACTCGGACACAAGCCCCTTGAGCAACGCGGTTCACTCGCAGGTTTGCCCGTTCCCATCAAAGACCTCACCGCCGTCGCCGGTGTCCGCACCACACTCGGCAGCCAGGTTTTCAGCGACCACACGCCAGCGGAAAGTGATTTTCTGGTCGCAAACCTCGAAGGCAACGGCGGCGTGGTGTACGCCAAGAGCAATACGCCAGAGTTCGGGCTTGGCGGCAACAGCTTTAACGATCTCTTCGCCACCACACGCACGCCGTACAACACTGAAAATTCTTCTGCGGGCTCATCCGGTGGCGCCGCTGCAGCCCTTGCATGCGGCAGTGCCTGGCTTGCACATGGGTCCGACATGGCCGGCTCCTTGCGCACACCAGCGAGCTTCTGCGGGGTGTCAAGCTTGCGACCAAGCCCCGGTGTGTTCAACAGTGACACGCAAAACATGCCGCTGATGGTGCTCGGCCAGCAGGGACCAATGGCGCGTAACATTGCAGACCTCGCGGCACTCGCAGATGCCATGACCGGGTTGGACCCGCGCAACCCGACGAGCAAACACTTTGACGACGGCGCTTTCGCGCGGGCAGCCGGCGACCCGCGCATGCCAACGCGCGTCGCGGTATCAGCCGATCTCGGCGACCTCGACGTCGATGACAGCGTCAAGGCTGTGCTGCAAACGGTCACCGAGACGCTTGCCAAAAAAGGTGCGACTATTGTCGAGGAATGCCCTGATTTTAGCGGCGCAGACTTCGCCTTCGACACCTTGCGCGCCTTTGGACTCGCCGCAGGTCTCGGCAGCGTGTTGCCGGAGATCGCGGACAAGATCAAACCCGAGGCGCTCTGGAACATCGAGCAAGGGTTGGCGCTCAGCCGGCAGGATGTCGCGCGCGCAATGCAGGCACAGGGCCGAGTGATGGCAAACAGTGCTGAATTTATGAAAGAGGTGGACTGCCTGGTCTGCCCCGCCGTTCAGCGCGCCAGTCTGCACCACGCCGAGCGCTACGCCGGTGCCAACGATGGCTTGCCGATCGAGTCCTATTTCGAGTGGCTGCGTATCAGTTGCCACATCACCACCAGCGGCCTCCCGGTGCTCACGTTGCCCGCTGGCTACACCGAGATCGGTGAGCCAGTCGCGGTGCAAGTGGTGGGCAAAGCCTGTGGCGAACTCGACCTGATGCGCATTGGCGCCGCGCTCGAGTCAGCGCTTGGCAGTGCGCGCAAGCCCATTGACCCACGCGCCGCCTACACAGCCTAAGCGCTCAGTCTGCAACGAGCCGATACAAGCCCGACCCAGTCACGGCGACAAACAGCTCGCCGTTTTGCCCGGTGTAGAGGTTGCGCACGCGGCCCGGGGTGTCGATCAGCACCTCGGTTTCAACGACGCGTTCACGCGTGGGGTCGAGTTTGACACGGTGAATCTCGGCAAACTTCAACGACCCAACCAAGAGATCGCCTTGCAGATCCGGAATTGCCGCGTCCGCCACTTGCGCGAGCCCAGACGGTGCAATCGAGGGTGTCCAGTGCATCAGCGGTGAGACCATGCCTTTAAGCTCGGTGTTGGGTGTGATCTCGGTACCGTAGTAGTTGATGCCGAAGGTCGCGAGCGGCCAGCCGTAGTTGGCGCCTCGCTCGACGCGGTTGAGCTCGTCGCCCCCGCGCGGCCCGTGCTCGTGCAACAACAACGCGCCGGTCTCGGCGTCGACGATCATGCCTTGGGGGTTGCGGTGCCCCCAAGACCATATCGACGCCAGGGCACCGTCCTGCTCAACAAAGGGATTGTCTGCTGGGATGCGACCGTCGTCGTGGAGCCGGTGCACTTTGCCGGCCACACGGCCGAGATTCTGTGGGTTAGCGTCGCGGTCGCCACGGTCGCCCACCGTGACAAAGAGAAAGCCCGCGGCGTCAAAGGCAATGCGGCTGCCGTAGTGGCGCCCACCGCGACTGCGCTGCTCTGGCGCAAACACGTCCTCCCAATCGACTAAGGTGTCGCCCTTCAAGCGCCCGCGACCAACCGCCGTCTGGCTGCCACCGCGGCCCGGCCGTGCATAGCTGAAATAGACCCACTGGTTGTCTGGGAAATTGGGGTGCAGCGCAATGTCGAGCAGCCCGCCCTGGCCACCGTCGTCAACCTCAGGCACGCCCGAGACACGCGACCGCGCACCGGCACCGCCATCGGCGAGCCGCAACAGCCGGCCATCGCGCTCGGTGATCAGGAAATCACCGCTTGGCAACTGCACCATGCCCCAGGGCACATCGAGATCGGCGGCGATTTGTTGCAGTCGGTATCCGCTGTCAGCGGAGGCCAACGCGGGTGACAGCATACAACCCAATAGCGCAAGTGCGGTCACACCGGTTCTGAGGTTGTGAATTATTTTCAGGGAAGGAATCGACGCGCTCACGGTGATGTCTCCTGTCTGGTCTGGCGAGATTCGCCGGAGGTTCTGGAGTGTGTGAGCCTGAATCACAGCAGTTGTTCCGCAACGCCCACTGAGCAATAACAGGGCACAAAAAACCCGCCTCAAAAGAGGCGGGTCTGTGAGTCATGTCCCGAGGGAACTAGCTCACTTGAGCAACGTTTGAGTCCACGTGCCTTCGTCGTTCACGGTGTTCACGCCGTATACGCCACCGACATCGCCGTTCTCGTCGAAATCGACGTTACCGGACGCGCCCTCGTAGTTGATCGCCTCACCGGCCGCCAGCGCTGCCTTGGCTTTCTCCCACTCACCTGGACGGATAACCATGCCCGGTGGGTTGTCGATC
>CALAMQ010000109.1 GCA_937925815.1 uncultured Granulosicoccaceae bacterium
CGTGATCACTGCCGTGACCGCGCAGAACACCCACGCGGTGACGGCCGTCCAGGATATCGAGCCGGACGTCATCCGCGCACAGATTCGCGCGGTGTTAGACGATCTCGATGTCGCGGCGATCAAAATCGGGATGTTGTCATCTGTCGCCACAATAGACGCGGTGGTGTCCTCGCTCGAAGGTGTTCAGTGCCCAATCGTGCTCGACCCCGTTATGGTCGCGAAATCCGGTGATGCACTGCTCGCTGACGAAGCGGTGGCCAGTTTGCGCACGCGTTTGCTGCCGTTCGCAACTGTCTTGACCCCCAACTTGCCAGAAGCTGCGCGGTTGCTTGAGCAAACTGAGGCACCGGGTGTTGAGGAGATGGCAGCCCAGGGCCGCGCGCTGCAAGCACTCGGTCCAAAAGCCGTATTGATGAAAGGTGGTCACGGCGGCGGTGATGTGTGCACGGATGTGTTGATGACTGAGGCCTCAGAGCGGCAATTCAGCGCGCCGCGCCTGAACACGCGCAATACCCATGGCACCGGTTGTACCCTGTCGTCCTCGATCGCCGCGCAGCTGGCGCGTGGGCATGCGCTGCACGCCGCCGTTGAAAGCGCGCACGCATACCTGCACGCGGCAATTCGCGCGGCTGACGATCTGAACGTTGGCAGCGGCCACGGTCCGGTTCACCACTTCCATGCGCTGTGGTCGCGTTAAACAGCATGAGCGATTTTTCAATCTTTGGTGCCGGGGTTGCAGGATTGTGCGTCGCCAGCGAATTGCGCGCGCGCGGCGCGTCGGTGCAGTTGATTGATCCAGCTGGGGCGCCTGGGCAACACGGTTGTTCTTGGTGGGCCGGTGGCATGTTGGCACCGGGCTGTGAAGGCGAGAGTGCACCGGAGGTGGTGTCGCGCCTCGGCGCGACGTCTGCCGATTGGTGGGCTGCGCAGGGTGTGGCTGTGACCCGGCGCGGTACCTTGGTTGTGGCGCCACCGCGAGACCGCACAGAGCTCAATCGCTACGCGAGATTGACCCAAGGCCACGTTGCCGTCGACGCGGCTGGCATTGAAGCGCTGGAGCCGCAACTGGAAAG
Organism: uncultured Granulosicoccaceae bacterium; assembly: GCA_937925815.1. Lineage (GTDB taxonomy): Bacteria > Pseudomonadota > Gammaproteobacteria > CALCKW01 > CALCKW01 > CALCKW01. The sequence goes on from CALAMQ010000109.1 coordinate 1,074, forward strand.
ACGGTTTCCGGCGGGCTTGTATTTTGAGAACGAGGCGCACCTCAACCCGCGCGATGCGCTCGCGAAGTTGGTCGCGCCGTTTGATGTTGAACGAGAGCTTGAAACCCGGGCGGGACGGCGCATTGACTGCCGCGGTCTCGCGGCGCGGGACGCGCTCAAAGCGTTGCGCGGTGTGCGTGGCGAGATGTTGATTCTGCGCTGTCCGTCGGTAGTGCTCACGCGCCCCGTGCGGTTATTGCACCCACGCATGCCGTTGTACATCGTGCCGCGTGGAGAGGGTGTCTACATGCTCGGCGCGACCATGATCGAGAACGACGGCCGTGGTCACGTGCGTGCGCGTGCGCTGCTTGAGTTGTTGAGCGCGGCCTACGCCATTGACCCCGCTTTTGGCGAGGCCGAGGTGTTGGAGATTGGCGTCGATGCGCGACCTGCGTTCAGTGACAACGTGCCGCGTGTGGTTGCGCGCGAGGGCACGGTCTACCTCAACGGTTTGTTTCGACATGGCTATCTCATGGCGCCGGTGTTGGCAACAACGGCGGCGGACTATCTGATGGGTGGCGTAAAGGGAGAACTGCTGCGTGAAGATTGAACTCAACGGCGACACGGTTGAGGTGGAGCACACTGGCTTGGACGCCGTGCTAACCGAGCTTGGATTCACTGACGCGGCGGTTGCCACAGCGGTCAACGGCGACTTTGTGCCGCGCGCCGCGCGCAACACCACGGTGCTGCGTGACGGCGACCGCCTTGAAGTGGTCGCACCGATGCAAGGGGGTTGATGTGGAGGTGTACGGCGTAGCGCTCAACTCGCGCTTGATGCTTGGTACCGCGCAATACCCGTCGCCGGCGGTGTTGCAAGCGGCCTTTGAAGCGAGCGGTGCGGCGGTGGCAACCGTGTCGCTGCGTCGCGAGAGCACGGGCGGTGAAGGCCAGGCTTTTTGGTCGATGATCCAAGCACTCGGTGTGCGTGTGTTGCCAAACACCGCGGGTTGTCAGTCAGCCAAAGAAGCGATCACAACTGCACTGATGGCGCGTGAGGTCTTTGACACCGACTGGATCAAGCTCGAAGTGATTGGTCACAACGACACCTTGCAGCCGGATGTCTTTGGTCTTGTGGAGGCGGCGGCGGAACTGAGCGCACAGGGTTTCAAGGTGTTTCCCTATTGCACAGAAGACTTGATTGTCGGTGAGAAATTGCTCGCGGCGGGCTGCGAAGTCCTGATGCCCTGGGGGGCGCCGATTGGCTCTGGGCGTGGCCTCAACAACGTGCACGGGTTGACACGCATGCGCCATGAATTCGCTTCAATTCCACTGGTGGTCGATGCCGGGATAGGTGTTCCCTCACACGCGGCGCAGGCGATGGAATTGGGATTTGATGCCGTGCTGCTCAACACCGCGGTTGCACGCGCCGGTGACCCGGTGGCGATGGCACAGGCTTTTGGCGCGAGCGTGACCGCCGGGCGCATGGCCTTTGAAGCGGTTCCCATTGAAGCGGCAGACACCGGCAGCGCTTCCACACCTGTACTCGGCAAGGCCTTTTTGTCATGACGCTCGACCGCTTTTACCCCATTGTTGATCACAGTGATTGGCTTGAACGCCTGTTGCCGCGCGGCATCAAGTTGGTGCAGTTGCGCAACAAAGACACCGACGTTGACGCCGTGCGGGCCGACCTCGCGCGGGCGCAGTTATTGTGCCGCGAGCAAGGCGTAACTTTGGTTGTGAACGACCACTGGAAATTGGCAATTGAACTTGGGTGCGACTGGGTCCACCTCGGACAGGAAGATCTCGATGACGCCGATGTGGCGGCGATAAAAGCTGCGGGTGTCAAACTTGGCTTGAGCACTCACGACGAGGACGAGCTTGAGCGTGCACTGTCCTTTGATCCAGACTACGTCGCGCTCGGACCGATCTACCCAACCATCCTCAAAAAGATGAAATGGGAGCAGCAGGGTCTTGCAAAACTCAGTGAGTGGCGCGCGCGGGTTGGTGATTTGCCGCTGGTGGCGATCGGCGGATTCAGTGTCGAGCGTGCCCAAGGTGCCTTCGAGGTCGGCGCGGACATCGTCAGCGCCGTGACGGATATCACGCTGCACGAGAATCCAGAGTTACGCGTCGATCAGTGGTTGGAGGCGACCCGTTGAGCGCGGATGTTGAACGGTACGCGCGCCAGCGCGTGTTGGACGCTGTCGGTGATGAAGGGCAGCGGCGATTGCACGCGGCGCGCGTGCTGGTGGTTGGTGCAGGTGGGCTCGGCTGCCCGGTGTTGCAATACCTTGTGGGCGCTGGCGTTGGCGAGATCACCGTGGTTGACCCCGATACCGTGTCGCTGAGCAACTTGCACCGTCAGGTGTTGTACCGCGAGCATGATATCGATGAGCCCAAGGCGGACATTGCGGCGCGTGAACTGAAGAGGCTTAACAGCAGCGTCACGGTGCACCCTGTGGTGGCAGCACTCGACCCCGCTAACGCCGCTGATTGGGTTGCGGCGTCTGATCTCGTGCTCGACTGCGCTGACAGCATGGCTGTGACGTATACCTTGTCTGATCAGTGCCTGGCTGCCGGCACGCCGCTGGTGTCTGCGTCAGCGCTCGCGTTGACGGGCTACGTCGGTGGCTTTTGTGCCGGTGCGCCGTCCGTGCGCGCGGTGTTTCCGAACGCGCCTGAGTCGCTGGCCAATTGCAACGAGGCCGGCGTGCTCGGTCCGGTTGTGGGTGTGTTGGGCGCACTTCAAGCGCAGACGGCGCTGGCCGTGTTGTTGGGCGACGTTGATACGGCAATGGGCCGCTTGCTGCGCTTGGATGCAACAACACTGCGTTTCTCTGAGATGCGATTTATCGGCGCACCCGAGCCGCAAGCGGTCCACCCCTTTGTGTCGGTCACTGAGCTGATCGCGGCTGACCGCGTGGTTGAACTGCGCGATGCGGTGGAAGCGCCCCTGTCTGTGCGCGCCGATGTCGAGCGGTGGTCGCTTGATGACATCGCGCAATTGACACCCGCCGCGAGCGGACAGCGCACGGTTTTTTGTTGCCATTCTGGATTGCGCGCGTGGCGCGCGGCCGACCGAGTGGCCAGTTTTTATAACGGACCGCTGGCCTTGTTGGCCGCCGGCTCACTCAATCCCTTGGAGACTTGATATGAAATACGCACTCGCTGCCGCGAGCTTGCTCGTGGCGTCAAACACACTCGCCGCTGACAAAATGACGCTGTTGCTTGATTGGTTTGTGAACCCAGACCACGGGCCTGTGATCTTGGCTGAAGAGCTCGGCTACTTCGCGGAGCAGAATCTCGAGGTTGACATCGTTGCACCGGCAGACCCGTCGGCGCCGCCCAAGTTAGTCGCTGCCGGTCAAGCGGAGCTCGCCATCAGCTACCAGCCGCAGTTGCATTTACAGATTCACGAGGGCCTGCCGTTGCGCCGTGTGGGCACCTTGGTTGCAACCCCACTCAACTGCTTGCTGACGCTCGAAGAGGGACCAATTCAGTCGATTGCCGATCTCAAAGGCAAGAAGATTGGGTTCTCAGTCGCCGGTGTGGAAGAGGCGGTGCTCACCGCAGTGCTTGGCAAGCACGGTGTCGCGCTCGACGACGTTGAGTTGGTCAACGTCAACTTTTCACTGTCTCCCGCGCTGATGTCTGGGCAGGTGGACGCGGTTATCGGTGCGTTTCGCAACTTCGAACTCAACCAAATGGACATCGAAGGGGTCGGCGGGCGCTGCTACTACATCGAGGAAGAGGGTGTACCAGCGTATGACGAGTTGATCTACGTCGCCAACCCTGACCGCATGGATGCCGATCAAGTGTCGCGCTTTTTGCTCGCAACGGAAAAAGCCACCCAGTACATCGTCAACAACCCTGAGAAGAGCTGGGAAATATTCTCGGCCACTGCCAAAGAGCTGCAAGACGAACTCAACGCCCGCGCCTGGGTCGACACATTGCCGCGTTTCGCGCTGCGCCCCATGGGTTTGGACAGCGGCCGTTACGCACGTTTTGAACAATGGCTCGCAGACTCAGGCTTGGTCGACTCGGTCAACCCGGTCGAAATGATCGCAATCGAGGTCATGCCGTGACCTCAGCACCACACTACGGTGCAGCCTTCGCGCGCTGGCGCGAGGGCGCACCGAGTTGGACGGCCTACACACAGCATGCTTTCGTGCAGGGGTTGGCTGACGGGCGCCTGCCTCGGGATGCGTTTTTGCACTACCTCAAGCAGGACTATGTCTTCTTGATCCACTTCTCACGCGCCTGGGCGCTGGCGGTGGCAAAAGCCGACACCTTGGCTGAAATGACCGTGGCTGCGGCCACGGTCAACGCGCTGGTCAACGAAGAGATGAGCTTGCACGTGGGCTTGTGCGAGGCCGCGGGCATCAGCCAATCCACGCTTGAAGCGACAGCCGAGCGCGACGAAAACCTCGCGTACACGCGCTACGTGCTCGAAGCGGGCTACTCCGGAGACTTCCTCGATTTGCTCGCAGCGCTCGCACCTTGCGTCTTTGGCTACGGTGAGATTGGCTTGCTTACAGCGGCGCAGCGCAGCAGTGACACCTACGGCGATTGGATTGAGACCTACTCTGGCGAGGACTACCAAGGCCTGTGTCGGTCAGTTGGTGAATTGGTTGACGGCGCGCTCGAACGTCGCTTGGGGCAGGACTACGCAGCGAGCCCACGCTTTGGCCATTTACAAGCGCGGTTTGAAACCGCAACGCGCCTTGAAGTGGGTTTTTGGGGCATGGGGTTGCGGCCCTGAACAGCGCGCCGAGCATTGAGGTTGACGGTGCGCTGTGTGATCAGGGCGCTGTGCAAGTGCGCTTTGATGCGCTGGTCTGTGAGTCAACCCGTTGGACGGTGTTGCTCGGTGCCTCCGGGGTGGGTAAGAGCACCTTGCTTCGGGTGCTCGCGGGCCTGCCAGTGCACTGGCGGTTTGAGGGCAGTATCACCACCTCAGACGGCGTCGGACTGGGGCAGCGCGTTGGCATGATGGCGCAGCAGGATCTGTTGTTTCCGTGGTCCACGGTCAGTGAGAACGTCGCGCTCGGCGCGCGTTTGCGCGGCGAGCGGGTCGACACCGACCGAGTGCTGTCACTGATCGTGCGCGTCGGTCTTGCTGATCACGCCGATAAACGCCCGGGGCAACTCTCAGGCGGGCAGCGTCAGCGTGTGGCGTTGGCGCGCACGCTGATGGAAGACCGGCCTGTGGTCGTGCTCGATGAACCCTTCTCGGCATTGGACGCGCGCACGCGCTCTCAGATGCAAGATTTGAGTGTTGAGCTTTTGCAAGGGCGCACCGTGGTCATGGTCACCCACGATCCGGCCGAGGCCGCGCGGCTCGGGCACCGCATTGTGTTGCTCAAGCCCGGTGTGGCCGAGGACATTGCTGTGCCACCGGGATTGCCGCCACGTCCGGTGGATGACCCTGACACACTGGCACTTCAAGGGCGCTTGCTCAAACGGTTGCGAGAGGGAGACTAGACACGTGCACACGGCGATGGCGTTGTTGGGCTCGGTGGTGTTCGCACTTGCATTGTGGTCGGGCGTTGTGGCGGTATTTGATCTGCCGCACTTTATTTTGCCGGGGCCGATCAAGGTCGGTGAAGCGTTGATCGACAACGCCGGACTGTTGGCCGAGCATGCAAGCACAACCTTCTTGGAAGTGGTGATCGGGCTGGTGCTGGGCGGGGTGCTGGGTGCGGTCACAGCCTTGGGTCTTGCGTATTCAAAGCGCGCGCGCGGCGTGCTCAAACCGTTGCTCGCCTTCACCCAGGCTCTGCCAGTATTCGCGCTCGCACCAATATTGACGCTCTGGCTTGGCTATGGCCTCTGGTCAAAGGTGGCGATGGCGGTGCTGATTATCTTCTTCCCAGTGATGAGCGCCTTCCTTGACGGCCTGCTGCGGACACCTGCCGGTTGGTTGGACCTCGCGCACACGCTCGGCGCGCGTGAGCGCGCGGTGCTGTGGCGTATTCGCGTGCCCAACGCGCTGCCGTCGCTTGCCGCTGGTCTCAAGCTCGCCGCGGTCTACGCACCCATCGGGGCTGTGATCGGTGAGTGGGTTGGGTCATCGAGTGGCCTTGGGTATTTGATGCTGCTCGCGAGTGGCCGGGCAAAAGTGGATTTGATGTTTGCTGCGATGTTGGTGCTCGGTGTGATGTCAGTGACGCTGTATCTGTGCCTTGGCCGATTGATTGACCGCGTCGTGTCCCGCTATACAGATTGAGCCCGAGAACTGAATCTCATGAATGATAGGAACGGCAATGAAGTTACTGTTGGCGATCGGGTCAGGGTGCTGTCACTGCCCAACGTTGACTATTCAGATGATGATTTAGAGCGCGTGAAAACCATGCTCGACTCAACCTTTGAGATTGAGTAGGTACAAGACGGCTTTGTCGAAGTGACAAAGTGGTTTGAAAATGGCGAGATTCGATACTGCCACAGTCTGTATTTGTGCCCATCAGAGTTCGAACTCGAATATTGATTGACGCGCAGTTGAAATAGTCATACACGCGGGCTCGCCAGAATTCGCCCAATGTTGGCGGTGAAGAGTCGATCCCCCGTGTTGAGAACGGGCCTGGAATACAGATTCATCGCCTTGTTCATTTTCTGTTCATTTTCGCGTCAGATCCTGTTCAGCTAAGTGTAAGACTGTCTTCAAATTGCAGGTATACAGTTAGGGGCCTCACACTGATACAGCGGTGTAATAGGACACACAGTGCAAAGGCGTACTTCAACATTCTGTGTAGTGTCTATGGCGACACTGTTGTTTGCCGCAATTGTGGCAATTGATCAGCATCGTGAGGGCGCCCAGAAAAATGGGCGCGCAGTTCAACATGCAGCAACTGTCACACACCTGCACTTGGCTCGCCAGACTCGGCCACGTCCTATCGAGGTCGAAGCACGCACGGATTGGTTGAGGTCATTGGCTGAGTGATATAGAGAGTCGAAGAGCGGACAGTGCCATTGAATGAGCGCTGGGAAATCCAGCCACTCATCGAAAGCTTCGAAATACCGGTGTTGGGTTGAATGCGGCATTGACAGCGCAGATTCAACACCTGACAGGATCTTCTGCACGGCGTTGCAGTGGATGGCGGTGCGGCTGGAGGCAAGGAAGCGTCCGGCTGCACCGTTTTGTGATTGGGGCTGGGGCAACGCAGGATCGCGAGGCTCCAGCCCCGCCAGGTGGTACTTGCGAGATTGGCTGTGCGCCGAGCTAATCTTCGTGGTCCAATGCGCACCCTGATATGACTTGCTGTCGACTGAACCCAGGAATGACATGCTGCGAGCACCGCGACAAACCCGATTCAAACGGCGTCTGTTTTTAACAGCACTCGGGCTGCTCTTGATTATGGTGTTGACGGTAACTGCAGGTCTGGTGGCGTTGCAACAGCACGGCCTGTTTCTCGAACGCTCTGTCGCGGCCCACCGTGTCTACGCCAGTTACAGATCAGTCTCGGATCATACTTACCGCAAGCTCAGCTCAATTGCTGATATTGCCATCACGGGGTCGGATAGAGACTCTGATGCGCGGCAACGCAATCAAGCGGCCTTGCAGAGCGCGCTTCTGGATGTCAGGGATTACATCGACGCAGAATCCAAACTCTATCCAGAAGGTTCAGCCGCAACCGCCTTGCAGTTGTTTGACGAAATCGAGTTCCTCGCTGGCGAGATCGTTCGCTACAGTGTCTTAGTGCGGCGTGCGGCGGCGCGATTGGATCAGCAGGCCGCAATTGAAGCGCTTGAGTCGCTGCGAAGCCCCGAAATTGAAGGCGCGTTCGACAGCCGAATTGACCGGGCGCTCGCCGAGCAGCTACGGCACGTGCAAGACACCGGAGAGCAGGCGGCGGAGTTGTCAGCGAAAATCACGGGTTTTGCGCCCTTTTTGGTGTTGCTCTTGACGTCGATTGGCGCGCTTCTGATGATCACAACATGGCGCGCGCTGTCACAGTCTTTGAGAGCGTTTAACGACGCCATTAGCGCATACCGAGAGGGCAATTTTAGCCACCGAATTGAACGCGTTGGTGAGGCTGAGTTTTCTGCATTGGCTGTAGCGTTCAACCGCATGGCAGCCGAGGTTGCCACGCAACGTGAACGCGAGCGCAAGTCACAAGAAAATCTTGAGATGCAAATCGGATTGCGCACACAAGAACTGGAACGCAGCAATCAACAGCTTGCAACAATCAGCGAACGTCGCAAGCGATTCCTCGCAGACATCAGTCACGAGTTGCGCACCCCGCTGACAATTATCCGGGGTGAGGCTGATGTGGCATTGCGAGGAGACACCAAGACAATCGAACAATACAAGGACGCGTTATTGCGAGTACGCGAGCAGTCTATTCACACCGCGCGCTTGGTTCAGGATCTGTTATTCGTCGCGCGCACAGAGGATGGTCAGGCGCCGTTGCACCTGCGGGCCGAGGCCATGGTGCCTTTGGTTAAAGAAGTCTGTGAAGAATTACGCCGCCTGGCGCAAGATCGGGCAATCGAAATCGACGAATCGTATGGTGATGCGGGGCTGGTTGCTGCGGTGGACGCCGGGCGAATTAAGCAAGTCATCACGATACTGATCGACAACGCAATCAAGTACTCTAACGAGAACAGCACGGTAAAAGTCTCGCTCTACGCGGTGGGCAATTTTGTTGAAATGAGTGTCACCGACACGGGCATCGGCTTGAGTGCTGAACAATCAGCCAATGCGTTCACGCGCTACTACCGCGGCAACGACAGTGCGAATGCCCCGGTTGGTACAGGCTTGGGCTTGCCTGTAGCCAAGGCCATTGTCGAGGCACATCGTGGTCAGATCGCGCTCGACGGCGAGCAAGGTTACGGGACCACCGCGACAGTGCTGTTGCCGCTCGAAACCCAATTTAAGGCTGTGTCATGAGAGTGTTAGTGGTCGAGGATGAGGTGCGCATAGCGGAGTTTTTGCAGCGCGCTTTGAAAGGCGAGGGGCACTCAAGCGTGGTGTGCGGTAATGGCATCGACGCGGAGCGGCTCGGTCGCGCGAGTGATTTTGACGTGATTTTGCTCGACTTGATGTTGCCGGGTATGTCCGGACTCGATGTGTGCCAAGCGCTGCGCATGAGGCGTGTTGAAACGCCGATTATCATGCTAACGGCGATGGACTCCATTGACGATGTGGTGTCGGGCTTGAGAATGGGCGCTGATGACTACATGACCAAGCCATTCGATATCGACGAGCTGTTGGCTCGCATGGTGGCTGTCACGCGGCGCGGCTTGGACGCTAACCGGCAGTGTGAGCAGCTGCTCGAGATTGCGGACGTGTGCATGAACCGCGAGTCAAAAATTGTCACGGTCCGAGGTGAGGCAGTGGTGATGACAGCCAAAGAACTCGCGCTGTTGGAATTGTTGATGTCTCACCCGCAAAAGCTGTTTTCACGCGAGCGCATCCTCAACACCATCTGGGGCGTCAGCACAGACCCGTTGACCAATGTGGTCGACGTCTACGTTGCCAGGTTGCGTAAAAAGCTCGGCAAAGACAAAACACCCTTTATCGAGACAGTACGCGGTATGGGTTATCGGGTTGACCCGAGTATCGTCTGACCAAGGTTGTTTTCTGTATGGTCACAGCTGTCAGCCAGTGCGCCCAGATCCCACCTGCTTTATGATGCCTCTTCACAATTTGAGGGAGAGTCATATGCGATTTGCAGCAACTGTAGTGGCGCTGATGTTGAGCGGTGGCGCGATGGCAGATACGTCAGCTGATGGTCTGTGGCGGACAGAGGCTGGTGACGCCGGAACCTATTTGACCGTCGAAATTGGTGCGTGTGAGGATGACGCGACGCGGCACTGCGGCGTCATTGTCGATTTGATCGAGACGACCGGAGAGACCGGTGAAACTGAACACAGTGGCAAGCTAATTATCGAGAACATGCGCCCTGTGTCGGATAAAGCCGGTCAGTGGCACAAAGGCACGATCTGGGCGCCGGATGACGACAAAACCTACAAATCTAAAATGTCGCTGGTCGACGGTGGATTGAGTGTCTCCGGGTGTGTATTCGGTGGACTGATTTGCCGCAGTCAGACTTGGCTTCGCGTCGAGTAAGCACTTGGATTTAGCGCAAGTCGCGGCGTTTCTCGCCGCCTGTTTTTTCTTGCTGTTGTCCCCCGGGCCCGGCGTTTTAACCACCGCTGGGGTCGGCGCCGGCTTTGGTTGGGCGGCCGGTGTGCGCTACGTCATGGGTCTGTGTGTTGGCAGTAATGCGGTGATGCTGGCTGTGGCCAGCGGTCTGGCGGCCGTGGTCTTTGCCGTGCCGGGCTTGCGCCAGATATTGCTAGTGCTGTCGGTTGGGTACCTGCTGTTCATGGCACTGCGCATCGCGCTCTCAGGCAGCCAGGTTGCGTTTATGGCGGCCGCGAAACAGCCGGGTGTAATCGACGGTATCTTGCTGCAAACGATCAACCCCAAAGCGTACGTTGTCGGCACGACACTGTTCAGTGGCTTCTCCATTTTGCCTTCGCAGTTTTTTGTCGAGGTGTTGATCAAACTCGCGTTGCTCAATGTGGTGTGGATTCCAATCCACCTGCTGTGGCTCTACGCCGGTGTCACACTCAACCGCCTTGCGCTGAGCCATCGGGTGCAGCGTGGTATCAATTACGCAATGGCGGCGGCGTTGGTTGCCGTTGTTGTCATCGCCTTGTTTCCGCAACCCTGAGGATTCGTGACCTTGATTCATGTTATTGCTGTGATCACCGCCAAACCCGGTAAACGCGCTGAGGTGTTGGAAGCCTTTCGCGACAATATGCCGGCCGTGCACGCCGAGGAAGGCTGTATTGAGTATCAGCCCGTCGTCGACGCCGATTTTGGTGGCTTTGCCACACCGGTGGGCGCTGACACGTTTGTGGTGGTGGAGAAGTGGTCTAACGCTGAGACCTTGCGCGCTCATGCCGCCTCAGCGCACATGGCGAGCTACGCCGCCAAGGTCAAGGACTGGATTGCAGAGCGCGCCGTGCACGTGTTGCAACAAGCCTGATTCCGATATCAGGCTAAAGGCTGCGGTGACTTAACTCCCCTCTGGGCTGTCACTTTGAGGTTGTTGCGCCAAGCGCTCGCGGTATTGGCCGCGGGCGTGCGCTTGCATGTCTTCGTGCGGGTCATTTTCGTCGACGATCTCGGCACCGAGTAAGGTCTCAATGGCGTCTTCGAGCGTGACGATGCCGGCGGTCTGACCGTATTCATCCTCGACAAGTGCGATGTGCTGTCGGTGTGAAATCAATTGATCGAGCAACTGCTGCACGGTTAATTCTTCTGCAATGCGCACAATGGGCTGGGCGAACTCGCGCACTGGGCGTTCACCGTCACCGGCGCGCTCGGCGAGGAAGAGGTCATTGCGCAAGACTTTGCCGATGACATTGTCCACGCTCTCGGCGTACACCGGCATACGCGCAAACTGCACGGTTGCATCCTGATTGAGCGCGCTGCTGACGGTGGTATCTTGCTCGAGCATGTGCACGACCGAGCGCGGTGTGAGCACATTCTCGGTTGAGATATCGCGCAGGCTCAATACGTTTGATAGGTATTGGCTTTCACTTGGCACAATCGCGCCGCCTTTCTTCCCAAGCTTGGCCATGGCGATGATTTCGTCTCGCGTCACCGTGTCTTTGGCCTCTTTACCGAAGAGGTTGGTCAACAACGTTGAGACCCACACCAGCGGGTAGACGAGTTTGATCAACCAAGTGATGGTGTAGGCCGTTGGCACCGAGAGCGCGCGCCAGAATAACGCGCCGAGCGTCTTTGGAATGATCTCCGAGAAGTAGAGGATCGCGAGCGTGAGCAGCACCGCAATCAGCGTCTCCCACTCGGGGCCGAAAACCTTGAGCGCTTGCGAGCCCACACCGAAGGCACCCATGGTGTGGGCAAAGGTGTTGAGTATCAGGATGGCGGCGAGGGATTGATCCAGCCGCTCGCGCACACGGGACAGTACCGCGCCGGCCTCGGGCCGCTCTGACTTGAGTGTTGCAACATAGCTCGGTGAGGTCGAGAGCAACACCGCTTCGAGGATTGAGCACAGGAACGACACGCCGATGGCGATCGCGAGGTAGAACAGCAGCAGAGTCATGGCAATCTAGTGAGAGCGTTTAGCGCGAGTGTAGTGTGCCACGGCGCAGCTGCACCGTGGGTGGAACGCACCTTCGCTGTATCGGCCCACAGCGCTGATTGCGTGACAGTTTGCTCAGAATTGACCCGCTGGTGTTGTGAACAGGTCTCAGGCGTTGACGTCGACCACAACTCGGCCGCGCACGGCGCCTTTGAGAATGTCTGCACCAAGTGCTGGCAAGTCGGCGAGGGCGGCCACCTCGACCATGCTGTTGAGTTTCTCTAGCGGCAAGTCGTTGACCGCACGTTGCCACGCGCGCTGGCGCGCGTCGAAGGGTTGCATGACGGAGTCGATGCCGAGCAGGTTGACGCCGCGCAGCAAAAACGGGATCACAGTGGCAGGCAGTTTCGCACCGCCAGCCAGCCCAACGGCAGCTGCTGACGCACCGTAGGCGAGCTGGCCGAGCACGCGCGCCAGCATCGCGCCGCCAACAGCGTCAACGCAGCCGCCCCAGGTTTCACTCTCTAGAGGACGTTTGACGGTTTCGTTGAGTTCATCGCGGGCGATCACGCGGCTGGCGCCGAGGTTGGCGAGGTAGCCGTGGGCGTCTGCGCGACCGGATACCGCGGCCACCTCGTAGCCGAGGTTGGACAGCATGGCGGTTGCGACCGAGCCGACACCGCCGGCGGCGCCTGTGACCAGCACCGGCAGGCCGTCGGGCTTCATGCCGTTGCGTTCAAGTGCGTCGACGGCGAGCACCGCGGCAATGCCTGCTGTGCCCACGGCCATGGCGTCGCGCGTGGAGAGCCCGTCGGCCAGTGGCACCAGCCAGTCAGCCTTGACCCGCGCGCGCTGTGCGTAGCCGCCCCAGTGGGCCTCGCCGACGCGCCAGCCCGTGAGCACCACTTTGTCACCTTCGGTGTAGCGTGGGTCATCCGACTGGCTCACCGTGCCGGCGAAATCGATACCGGGCACGTGGGGGTAGTTCCGAACCAGCCCGCCACCGCCTTGGCCGAGGCACAAACCGTCTTTGTAATTGAGGCCTGAGAACTCGACATCCACAGTGACATTGCCGTCAGGAAGGTGGCTGTCTTCCAGCGATTGAATCCCGGCGTGGGTGTTGCCATCCGCGTCTTTCTCTACCACCAAAGCGTTAAAAGCCATGTCACACTCCCCCTGAGTTGCGGGCCATGTTAAATCAATTCGGTCTACAGTTGGGAAGCCACATTCCCCCCGCAGTCGACCCCCTATCTATGCCTGATTCTCGCCTTGGATTTTGCCGCTGCGTGATGACCCTGCCAGTTCTACTGTGTTGGATGTTACTCGCGCCCAGTGTGCACGGAGCCGAGGATTCCCCCGAATCGCTGCGCGCTGCCATTGCTGAAACTGCGCAAAGTATTGAACGCTTGCGGGATCAGCGTGATGCGCTGGTGTCGCAGCTGGACACCGCGCCGCCGCCCATGCAGGCCGATCTGGAGTCCAGCCTGCGAACGGTGCAGCAACGCCTCGACAACGCCTCAGGCCGCTTTGAGGAGCTGGCGACAGGCGGGGTGGACATGGCGGTTTTCGAGCAAGTTTCCGTGGAGTTCGACTGGCGCACGGATGTGCTCGAGACCTTGCGTCCGATGTTCGACAACCTCAAACGACTGACCGAGAAACCGCGTCGCATCACCGACCTGCGCAACCAGATTGATCAAAACGCCGCGCAGCTTGACGCGGCTGAGGGCGCACTTGAGCAGCTTGAGCGCGTGCGCGAGGAACTGGGCACAAGTGATGACGCAGTGCTTGCCTTGCTCGAGCCACTCGAGAGCGAGTGGCGTGAACAACTCGACACGCTTGGTCAGGAGCGCGAGCTCGCGCAAGTGCGCCTTGAGCGCTTGCTGGGAGAGAACGCACACTGGCGCGAGACCCTCGCTGAAGGTCTGACAAGCTTTGCCAACGGCCGTGGGCTCACGCTCGCGCTGGCCGTGTTGGTGATGCTGCTGACCTGGTGGGCGTTGCGCGGGGTAGCGCGTCTGGTGCACGGCACGCGTCTGGACCCAACCCGGCGCAAGGCGCGTCCGGCGTGGCGACTCGTCGGCTTTGGTGCGCAGAGCGCGTTGTTCGTGGCGCCCGCTGTGCTCGCGCTGGTGGTGTTTTACGTGCGTGGGGACGTGTTGCTGTTGGCGCTCGCCGCGGTCATCGCGTTTCTGGCGCTGTTGGCGCTGCGTGACCTGTTGCCGCAATACGTGGCCGAGGCGCGGGTGTTGCTCAACCTTGGCAGCGCGCGTGAGGGCGAGCGGGTGATCTACCGTGGGCTGCCCTGGGATATCGTGTCGCTCAACGTGCATTGCACCTTGCGCAACCCGAAGCTGCACGGCGTGCTGCGGCTGCCGCTTGGCGAGCTTGTCGGGATGGTGTCGCGCCCCGGTATCGAGGGCGAGACCTGGTACCCGAGCCAGTCTGGCGACATTCTGCTCACGCCAGACGGGGATCTCGTCGAGGTCGGTCAACAGACAACCGAGCAGGTCGAATTGCGTACGCTCGCGGGGGATGTGCGTTATCTGAGCGCCGAACAGGTATTTGGCTGGGGCGCGCGCAACCTCAGTGCAGGTGGGGGCTTTGGGGTCGCGCAGACCTTTGGGCTCGACTACGCCCTGCAAGGCGACGCGCTCGACACGGTGCCGGTGGCGCTCAAAGCCGGCGTTGAATCGGCCATTAAAACGGCCGGCGTGCAGGATCACGTGCAGTCCGTGATGGTCGAGCTGCAAACCGCGGGCGCGTCATCACTCGATTTCCTAGTGTACATTCACGCGCATCCGTCGGCTGCGCGACGCTACTTTCAGCTGCAACGCATCGCGCAACAGGCTTGCGTGAGCGTTTGCAACGCCAAGGGTTGGTCGATTCCCTTTCCACAACTCACGTTGCACCGCGCCGACTGAGCCGCCAAAACGCCAACGGGATCGCTTTCGTCTTGTACAAGTCAGCGATACACTGATGCCGCTGGCTCCGGGTTTGCGACTCGGTGCGCCCACCCTGTGAGGACCTGTTGCTGTGGCTGACGTTATCGTCTGCGCCTTGTACCGATTTGTCCGTCTGGATGATTTCTCGGACTTGCGCCAACCCCTGCTGAAAACGCTTGAGCGAAATGGCCTGCGTGGCACCTTGTTGCTCGCACGTGAAGGCATCAACGGCACTGTCGCCGGGCCCAGAGCGGGCGTCGACGCGTTGATCAACCACCTTACGCGCGACCCGCGCTTTGCGGGCATTGATGTCAAAGAATCGGTCAGCGACCGACAGCCTTTTATGCGCACCAAGGTCAAACTCAAGTCGGAGATTGTGACCATGGGGCAGCCGGACATCGACCCACTGCGAGACGCCGGCGCCTATGTCGAGGCCGACGAGTGGAATGCATTGATCAATGATCCTGACGTCCTGCTGGTTGACACGCGCAATGATTACGAAGTGGCCGTTGGCAGTTTTGAGGGCGCGGTGAACCCAGAGACGAAAAACTTTCGCGACTTTCCTGACTGGGTGCAAGACAATCTTGACCCCGCCAAGCACAAGAAAGTTGCGATGTTTTGTACCGGCGGAATACGCTGTGAGAAATCAACAGCGTATTTGAAATCGCACGGTTTTGAAGCCGTCTACCACCTTAAGGGTGGCGTTCTTAAGTACCTTGAAACGGTGCCAGAGCAAGATAGCCAGTGGCGTGGTGAATGTTTCGTGTTTGACGAGCGCGTCACCGTTAACCACGCGCTTGAGCCTGGCAGCTACACCCAGTGCAATGCCTGCCGTATGCCGCTCAGTGAGGCGGACCGCGCGTCAGATGAATATGAACAAGGGATCAGTTGCCCGCATTGCGCTGGCACACGCACAGATGCGGATCGCGCGCGTTTCGCCGAGCGCGAGCGGCAACTCGAACTCGCACGCAAACGCGGCGAGGCCCACCTCGGCGATTCCGCTCGGGACGTCATTGAATCGAACCGCCAGCGCAAACGCGCGGCGCAACAGGCCCAGCGGGGAAGTGACTGATGGCGATGATGTTATTCCGGCTCAATCACGTGCCGGACGATGAGGCCGATGCGGTGCGGGCGCTGCTCGACACCCACAATGTCAAAACGCACGAGACTGACAAAGGCTTCTGGGGGATTGGCCTCTCGGCCATTTGGCTCACCGCCAATGACCGCAAAGAGTTTTTACGCGCGCGTGACCTGATTGATGCCTATCAAGCAGAGCACGCCGCAAGAGCCCGCGCCGAGCGCGATGCCAACTGGCGAGGGCACTTGCCCGAACTCTTTCACCAGTTCCGGCAAAGGCCGGGGACAATGCTGGGTTTTAGCCTGTTCACCATTGCCATTGTGTATTTTTCGGTGGTGCCGTTTTTCGGGCT
>CALAMQ010000110.1 GCA_937925815.1 uncultured Granulosicoccaceae bacterium
AGCTTTGGCCGCTTCAACACGGAGCAGCATGCCGCGCTGGCGCTCGCGGATGTGACGCAAGCGGTGGCGCGTCTTCGTGCACTGGCACCCGATGGCTGAGCGCTACCCGGCGCCAGTCGTGACGCGATTTCGTCAGCCGCGTTTCGTACAAACCTCGGATTCACCGCCTGCGGTGGCCGCAGGTGCGCACGGGGCGAGAGCCGCAGGTGGGCGGGTGGAGATCCACCTCGGATTCCACCCCGATGGCACGCTTGCGGCGCGGTTTCGCGCCTACGGCGATCCGGCGACCATCGCGGCTGCCGACTGGCTCTGTGAACAGCTTGACGGCGGCGAATTGCCAGGCAAGCCGCTCTCGGCGCCCGAGATCCTGCGGGCGCTGTCTCTGCCCAGGCGCAGCGCGAACGCGGCGTTTCTTGCGGAGCAGGCCTTGAATGAAGCGCTTGGCAGGCTGACCGGTGGTAGTTGCCCTGGCTAGCTTGGCTTCGCAGCCGAGCACGCAGAATCGCCGTCGGGTGTGACCGAGGGCGACAAATTACGCAACTGTGCCAATTCGGTGAAGGCAATGCGGTACACTTGGGGGTTGACTTGAACCCACCGGCCGCGGTGACGCCCCGGCCACCTACATTGAGGCAAACCCATGGCCGTCGAGCGCACGCTTTCCATCATCAAACCCGATGCCGTCTCCAAGAACGTAATCGGCAAGATCTATCAACGCTTCGAAGACGCCGGCCTGACGGTCGTCGCGGCGCGCATGATGCACCTCTCGGCAGAGCAGGCCGGCGAATTCTACGCCGTCCACAAAGAACGCCCGTTCTACAACGACCTCGTGGCCTTCATGACTTCCGGTCCGGTCATGGTGCAAGCGCTTGAAGGCGAGAACGCGATTGCCGCCCACCGCGATGTCATGGGCGCAACCAACCCCGCTGACGCCGCACCGGGCACCATCCGGGCCGATTTCGCGACCTCCATTGACGAGAATGCGTGTCACGGCTCTGATGCTGCCGAGACTGCCGCTGTCGAAATTGCCTTTTTCTTTGGCGACGACGGCGTTTGCCCGCGCACCCGCTAGAGCTCTGATATGACCCTGTCGCGCGCCACCGTCGATGAACCCATCGTCGGCCTGACCAATCTGCTCGGCCTCGACGAGGCCGGTATGGTCGGTTTTGTCGAATCGCTCGGTCAAAAGCGGTTTCGTGCGCGGCAGTTGTTGAAGTGGCTCTATCACAACGATGTGCGCCAGTTCGATGACATGACCGACCTGAGTAAGGCCTTTCGCGCGTCGCTGCGCGAAAAGGCTGAAGTGCGCTTGCCCACGGTTGAGCACGCGCACATCTCGACTGACGGCACCTGCAAGTGGCTGTTCAAGGTGGACGGCGCCAACGCGGTTGAGACGGTGTTCATCCCCACCGATGACCGCGGCACGCTGTGCGTGAGCTCACAGGTCGGCTGCGCGCTCGACTGTTCGTTTTGCGCGACCGCCCGCCAGGGCTTTAACCGTAACCTCAGCACCGCTGAGATCGTCGCCCAGGTGTACCTCGCCGCCGAACTGCTGCGAACCGAGGCCTACCAACAAGTCGGGTTTCGACGCATCACCAACATTGTGATGATGGGCATGGGCGAGCCGCTCGCGAATTTCCGCAATTTGGTGCCTGCGCTGAACCTGATGCTCGACGACAACGCCTGGGGGTTGTCCAAGCGCCGCGTCACGGTCAGCACTTCGGGCATCGTGCCGGCCATAGACCGCTTGCGCGAGTCGGTTGACTGCTCGCTCGCGGTGTCGCTGCACGCGCCGGACGACGATCTGCGTAACGAATTGGTGCCAATCAACCGCAAATACCCAATCAAAGACCTCATGGACGCGTGTCAGCGTTACGTGAGCCGAGACCACAAGACCCACATCATGTTCGAGTATGTGATGTTGGCCGGGGTCAACGACAAACCTGAACATGCGCGTGCATTGGCTAAACTTGTCAAATCAGTGCCGTGTAAGGTCAACATGATCCCGTTCAACCCATTTCCGGGGTCCGGTTACACCGTCTCGTCGGAGGACACGATCAACCGCTTTTGGGATGTCCTCAATCGCCACCGTATTCGCGCGCTCAAGCGCCGCACGCGGGGCGATGATATCGACGCTGCGTGCGGTCAGCTCGCAGGCGATGTGACCGACAAGAGCCGACGAGCGGCCAAGTTTGTAGAGCCCCGCTATGGAGAAACCCGCCCGTGATTCGAACGAGTAAAGTGTTGCTGACAACCGTGTTGCTGACCGCATTGCTGGCCAGTTGCGCGACGAGCAATAACGGCAACCTCAGCCGCGCGTCACAGCTCAACGCCGAGCTCGCACTCGGGTATCTCAATCAGGGCGATTTGCAACAGGCCAAAGCCAAAGTGGAGAAGGCGCTGCAGCAAGACAGCCGCAACCCGCTGGCAAATAACATCCAGGGCGTGGTGTTTCAGCGTCTTGGCGATTCAGAAGCGGCGGCGATGCATTTGCAGCGCGCGGTGGAGTACGCGCCGGATGAGCCTGAGTACGCCAATGCCTACGGTGTGTTCCTGTGCGAGGACCGGCAGTTTGACGCCGGCATTTTGCAGTTTCTTGAAGTGGCCAAGAACCCGCTTTACCGCTCTCCTGAATTTGCCTACGAAAACGCCGCCAACTGCGCGTTGAAGTCTGGCCGGCGCGGCATCGCTGAGTCGAACCTCGTCAAAGCGATTGAATTGCGTCCGCGTTTTGGCAGCGCGCAGTTGACGCTCGCCAAGCTGCGAGCGGCCGATGGTCGCGCAGCGCAAGCGATGGACTCACTCCAGACGCTTGAACGCTACGCACCGAGCACCGCTGATAGCTTGGCGCTCGGTGCGCGCATCGCAAAGCAACTGGGCAACAACGATGTGGCGCAGAGTTATATCGATAAGTTGGTCGACAGTTTTCCGGACTCTTATCAAGCCAAAGCCCTCGCCAACGGCGGCTGATATGCGTTTTGAGAGCATGACAACGTCCACGGCGACATTGCGGTAGCACTATGGCGACAAACAGCCTTCGTGGCATGCATGACATCTTGCCGTCGCAGTCGCGCGCGTGGCAGCAACTCGAGCGTGCAGTGCGCGAGCTCATGCGTGGCTATGGCTACGGCGAAATCCGCACACCCATTCTCGAAAAGACGGCGCTTTTCGCGCGCGGTATCGGTGAGGCCACCGACATTGTCGAGAAAGAGATGTACGCCTTCGACGACCGCAACGGCGAGTCCATTGCGATGCGGCCGGAGAACACCGCAGGCTGTGTGCGCGCGGCAATCCAACACGGCCTGCTCGGACAGGGTTTGCAGCGTGTGTGGTACAGCGGACCGATGTTCCGCTACGAGCGGCCCCAAAAGGGCCGCTACCGCCAGTTCCACCAAATTGGTGCCGAAGTCTACGGCGCGGCTGGGGCGGCCATTGAGGTCGAGCTGATCTTGATGACAGCGCGCCTGTGGCGTGCGCTCGGTATTGAAGACGTGGTGTCGTTGGAACTCAACAGCCTTGGCACACTCGAAGAGCGGCAAGCTTACAGGGAGAGTTTGGTCGCCTATTTCAGTGAAGATGTGGCTCTGCTTGATGAGGACAGTCAGCGACGGCTGCACACCAATCCGCTGCGCATTCTCGACAGTAAGAACCCAGAGATGCAACCGTTGATTGAAGCTGCGCCGCGACTTCACCAGTATTTTGGTGAGGCATCGACAGCGCACTTTGAAACGCTGCAGGCGATGTTGAATGAAGCAGGGTTACACTTCAGCGTCAATCCGCGCCTAGTGCGCGGACTCGACTACTACAGCCACACGGTTTTTGAATGGACCACCGACAAGCTCGGATCGCAGTCCGCGGTGTGCGGCGGCGGTCGTTACGACGGTTTGGTGACCTTGCTCGAGGGCAAGTCGAGTCCAGCCGTGGGCTGGGCGATCGGGATGGAGCGCTTGCTGGAACTTGTGAAAGTGGTGCGCGGTGAGTCCAGCAATCAGCCGCCCCATGCTTACTTTGTTGCCATCGGCGAACAAGCGGAGCGACGGGCGTTGTCGGTTGCTGAGCAACTGCGTGACCGCGTACCGGGATTGCGGTTGTGGAGCAACGCGGTGGGTGGCAGTTTCAAAGCGCAATTTAAGCGTGCTGATAAGAGCGGGGCGGCACTGGCTTTGGTGCTCGGTGAGCAAGAGGTGCTCGATGGAACGCTGACAGTGAAACCACTGCGCGGCGACGGTGAACAATGCGTGCTCGACATGAATCAAACGGTCGAGCGCCTGGTGCAACAGATAGCAGGAGACTAGGCGCGTGGCCTACGAAACAGACGAACAACAGGTCGAAGCACTCAAGGCCTGGTGGGATGAAAACGGTACATCAATCATTTTCGCGGTGGTCTTTGCGCTCGCGGTGGTGGGCGGATGGCGAGGGTGGCAAGCGTGGCAAGGCAACCGCGCACAAGACGCGTCCCAGCACTACGCCGAGTTGCTCGACAGCATTGAGCAAGGCGATGCTGCGGTCAGCACGCACTTTAACGCCTTGCAAGCGGACTTCAGTGACACACCCTATGGTGTGCTCGGCGCGTTGCAAACGGCCAAGCACCGTGTTCAAACGGATGACTTGGAAGGTGCGGCTTCGGCCTTGCAATTTGCAATCGACGAAGCCTCCGACGCGGATTTGAAAGCAGTCGCCGCGGTTCGTCTGGCGCGGGTTTTACTCGAGCTTGAGCGCGCATCCGATGCGCTTGCTGCGTTGCCCTCTGATGCGCCTTCGTCATTCGAGGGATTGATTGAAACCGTGCGCGGTGACATTCACCTTGAACAAGGCGACTTCGACGCGGCGAGAACGGCTTATCAACGGGCGGTTGACTCTGGCGCAGCTGTGGCAGATAGACGTTTCGTCGACATGCAGCTGACCGACTTGGCAGGGAAAACTGCGAAGTGATTGTTGGTTGGTGTCGAGCGCTGTGTGTTTTGCTGGGTGCCGCGTGGTTGGCCGGCTGTGCAAGCACGGTGCCGGGCTTGCAGCCCACGCCGCTTGAGGAAATTGATCGCCCTGCGGACAGCTTTAGAATTGCGTGGCGTGTCGCGGCATCGTCAAACTCGCGCTACAACCGCTCGTCGTTTGTACCGGCTGTGGCTGATGGAATCGTCTACGCGAGCAGTGCTCGCGGTGAGGTTGCCGCTTTTCGATCCGACGACGGCTCCGCTGTGTGGAAAATTGGATTGGACCGCGCACTCACCAGCGGCGTCAGCGTGGACAACCAAAGCTTGTATTTGGCCACCCGTGACGGCAGCTTGCTGGCGCTCGACCGTGAACTTGGGCAGGCGCGTTGGGAGTCGAAAATCAACCGTGAGGTGCTGCGTGCACCGCTGACCGACGCCGGCCAGATTTTGCTCAGCACGAGTTCCGGTGAGTTCTACGCGCTCGATATCATTGACGGTTCGGAGCGCTGGAATTTTCGTTACAAATCGCCAGATCTCACGGTTCGCGGTGCGGGCAGCAGTGCCTATGTGCCGGGCGGGTATTTCGCCGCGTTGGAAGATGGCCGGCTGGTCGCGTTGGACGAGCGCGATGGCGGTTTGATCTGGGAACACTACGTCTCCACGCCGCGCGGGCGCACACCTGTTCAACGCATTGTCGATATCGACGCCGCACCCCTGCTTATTGGTGTGCAGGTTGTTGTCGGTTCACGGCGTGGCGATGTGCACGCGATTGATGGCCGCACAGGTGAGCAAATTTGGGCGCAAGCGGTTGACTCTGTCGCCGGCTTGGCCGGTGGCGAAGATGCCTTGGTGGTGATTCAAAATGACAGCACGCTGGTTGGGTTGAGCACGGCGACCGGCGAGTCGCTGTGGCGATCAGAAGCGCTTCGTGGTCGCCAGCTCGGCACCCCGACGTGGCACCGCGGCCGAGTGCTGGTCGGTGATCTCGACGGCTACCTGCACGCAATTGATCCCAACAGCGGCAATATCACTGGGCGCGTACAGATCGGTGATGCGCCTGTGGTGGCACCGGTTCTCGCGCTCGGCGACGACGTCATTGTGCAAGATCAAGCCGGTAAACTGGTGCGGGTGGCGATGATGGGCGGCGCGCGGTGACCGAATCAACCGATGACGGTGAGGAATGTGCCGTTGCAACCCCAGTCATCGCGCTGGTGGGGCGGCCTAACGTTGGCAAATCGACTCTGTTCAACCGCCTGACACGTTCGCGTGATGCATTGGTCGCCGACATCCCTGGTCTCACACGGGATCGCCGATACGGCGATGGTGTAGTCGGCCACTTTGCGTACATCGTGGTCGATACCGGCGGCTTGCAAGACCTTGAAAACCCGCTCGGTGACGACGTTGGTCGCCAGGCTTGGCAAGCGGTCGACGAGGCCGATTTGGTGCTGTTTATGGTCGATGGCCGCAGTGGGCCAACGGCTGATGATGACGACATTTTGCGCGCCTTGCGGGGTCGTCAGGCGCCGACGCTGCTGGTGGTCAACAAGATTGATGGTATCGGTGAAGAACAGGCGCTCAGCGACTACTACAGTTTTGGCCTCGGTGAGCCTGTTCCCATTGCCGCATCGCAAAACCGTGGGATCAATAACCTGCTCGTGGACGTCGCAACGGCGCTCAACGTAGCGCCGGCCGAAGACGATGTGGATAACAAATCCAAGAGCGATAAGCGCGCGGGCGGGCCGCCGCGCATCGCGGTGATCGGGCGCCCCAATGTCGGCAAGTCGACGTTGATCAATCAGTTGCTTGGCGAGGAACGCGTGGTGGCATCCGAAATCGCCGGTACCACGCGTGACAGCATTACAGTGCCGTTTAACCGTGGCGGGCGCGCCTACCGGTTGATCGATACAGCTGGGGTGCGCCGCCGTGGCAAAGTGCGCGACACCGTAGAGAAGTTCAGCGTTGTCAAAACCCTGCAGTCGGTTGATGCGTGTGAAGTTGCGGTGGTCTTGATTGACGCTGAGGAAGGGCTGACCGAACAAGACTTGCACGTGCTCGGCTACGCGCTCGACGCTGGCCGCGCGCTGGTGCTTGGTGTGAATAAAAGCGATAGCTTGGACAAAGCGGCGCGCGCGACGCTCGCAGCAGAACTCGAACGCCGCCTCGGCTTTGCGCGTTTTGCGACGCCGCTGTACATCTCAGCGCTCAAGGGGTCGGGCCTTGGCCAGCTATTGCGGTCAATAGACCGCGCTTACGCATCGGCAACCCAAGATTTGGCAACGCCGCAGCTCACGCGTTTGCTCGAGCACGCGGTCACGCAACACCAGCCACCGCTGGTGCACGGGCGACGCATCAAGCTGCGCTATGCGCACCAAGGCGGTACCAATCCGCCGCTTATTATTGTCCACGGCAAGCAAGTCGACCAGGTACCTCCAGCCTACCGACGCTACCTCTCCAACTTCTATATTGAACAACTGAAGCTTGAGGGCACACCGCTGCGCATCGAATTTCAGAGCGGTGATAATCCCTTTTCGCACCGAGCGACTGGCGGTGGACCACCCGTGAAAAAGTTGCACAAACGCGCCGGTAAAGGCCAGGGGCCCCGCCAGGGACAACGCTGAGCCGGCGGCGCCCCCGCAGCTCACAGACGCCAAAATCCTTCATGAAACCACGCCTCCGGTCGATTCAGTACCGAGAGATCCCTGTGCGTGTTGCACGGGTGCCGTTTGGAGTGTGGTGTGTGAGCGCGGTTGTTTTGGCCTTGGTGTTGTTGAGCCCTATACCGTTAATGTGGCTCTTGTTCGGAAGTTTGCGCTTGGCGAAGTTGCACCGCGACGTGCATTTGGCCTGGATGAAACTTGAAACAACCCTCAAAAACCGCCACGACGCCCTCGACAGTGTGCGCCGCGTGTGTCGCCGAAACGCTCTCGATTCAACATTGGGAGTGGCCGCGCTCAGTGAGGCACAAAGCACCGCGCGGTCGGCCATGAACGGTGAGCGGTTTGAAGCCATCGTTGCAGCCGAGCGCGAGCTCGACCGGCGTGTATTCGCGTTCAAGGGTGTGCTCGAATACCAAAGTGTGAGCAGTGATCTGTCCGAGTTGTCGGATTTGGTTGCGTGTCTGGACTTGCTCAACAGCGCGGTGGCACGTGCTACGGCGGATTACAACCGCGCTGTCGACACCAATAATTTCGCCACCCAAGAACGCGCCACCGCGTGGCTTGCCTGCGCAACGGGTCGACATCGCGCCTTTGCGTTCAGGGCGAGAGCCGGCACAAGTGATTACCAGCTAATCGCCTGAAAGGGTGTATCAGCTCGCGGTATTTACCGGCGTTGTAGCGAGCGCGCCGCGCCGTTTACTGGCCAACAAAACGAAGGTGATCAGGGCTGCACCGGCAAGGTTAAACGGGAGATTGAGCGGCCAGTAAGCGCCGATCGCACCGACAATCAGCAGTGCGTAATCCAGTGCTTTGAGTGGTCCCTCTGCGTAGCGTTGCAGCAGCGCGTTGGTCGCGTATATTCCAAACAAAGCAAACACGGCGATGTGGCCAATCTCGAGCAGGCTTCCGGTGATGATTGGCGTGTAGGCGAATAGCAACGGCACGATATACAAGCCCTTGGCAATCTTCCAAGCTTCAACGCCTGTTGCCATGGGCTTTGAGCCAGCAATGCCCGCCGCGGTGAAAGCGGCCAGGCACACTGGCGGCGTCACGTTGCTGTCTTGGCTGAGCCAAAACACGATCAAATGTGCAGTTAGCAAAAACCCTGTCATGACGCTTGGGTCCACCAAGCTCGGTCTCAGCGCGACAGCGAGTTCAAAAGGCACCGCGGCCATGAGGGCCGTGGCGTCACTCAATGTCATGCCGGTGGCGATTTTGGCAATGTGGGGCGAGTCGACCAAGCTGAAAGTTGCAGCCGCGATTGGGTCGGCAATGCCTTGCATTAACTGTTGCACAATCAAGGCGTCGGCGAGCATTCCTGCAAGCGCAGGTGCCGCAAGTATCGACAACACAATGTACGCGGCGGTCACCGGCAAGCCCATGCCAAGTACCAGGGACGCGATGGTGATCAATGCGAGTGCAAACAACATTGAACCCTGCGACCACTGTGTGATCATCAGCGCAAAGGTGTTGGCGAGACCGGAGGTGGTGACGGCGTTGTTGATCAGTCCAACGGCCACCAGCAAAATTGCGGTCATCACTGAAGTCTTAACCCCGAGCGACAGTGCTTGCAGGATGCGCGTTGGCGTCATCTTGTTTGGCGTAAACCAGCTCACCGCGATCAAACCTGCGATAGCGAGGCAGGCGGCGTAGTTCGGTGTTCTGCCCATGATCAACAGCGTGGTCATGAGCAGCAGCGGGAAGACGAAATTCAACATCCCAGCCAAGATTTTTTGGCGGTCTACTGGCTCGACGTCATCAGTGCCAATGGCGTATTTGATTGACTCAATGCGCACGACGAACCCCACTGACAAAAAATACAGCAAGGCTGGCACAACCGAGACCAGCACGATGTCGCCGTAGGGGATGCCGGTGTAGCTCGCCATGATAAAGGCGCCAGCCCCCATGATGGGCGGCATCAGTTGTCCGCCGGTGGATGCGGAGGCCTCAACGCCTGCGGCAAACTGCGGTCTGAAGCCGTTGGCTTTCATTAGCGGGATGGTGATCACACCGGTAGAGGCGGTGTTGGCGATTGCTGAACCTGAGATGGTGCCGGTCAAGGCTGAGGAAATCACAGCGACAAATGCCGCGCCACCGCGAAACCGGCTGGCGACAGACTTTGACATCTCAATCACAAAATCTGAGGCGCCAGAGACCACCAGAAACGCGCCGAATATCATGAACAGGGTAATGTTGGACGACGAGATGCTGGTGATGATGCCGAACATGCCTTCATCGTTATACAGCGATCTGAAAAGCACATCGTCGATTGGCAGTGACGCGGCCCTGAATGCGCCGGGGAGCCACTGTCCAAGAAAGAGGATGTAGGCGAGCGACAGCAAAATCAGTATGGGAATGATCCATCCAGTCAGGCGACGGGTCAGTTCCACAACGCCTCCGATCACGAGCGCACCCGCTATCCAGTCAATCGCGGTGAATTGCCAACTCTGTCCCGTCTTTGACAATGTGGCTGCGTAAATTGCGCTCTCTGATGAGGCAACCCACAACGCAGCAAAGGCGATTAACACACCAAAAACAAGGTTTATTCGACCCGGTAGTTGCCGCAAGCTGGGCCCGGTGGTGACAGCTGCGAGAAATGCAAAACCTGCAAAGTGGATACAGTTCTGCCAGCGGTCTGATTCGGTTATTGCCAGATTGGTGGCAATGTGCCAGAGGGCAAAGGTGCACACCGCGAGGTAGGCCACGCAATGCAGTGGCTGCGTCAGGCGCAAACTAGCCGGATCGAAAAGTGCGTCGACAAACGCCTTCTTGGGAGCAGTGTGATCGGTGGCCATGGCAGCGGTGCTTGCGTACAGGAAAAGTTTGGGATGGAGTGACCCGGGGCAAGGCCCCGGGTCGGGATCGGCTTATTGCGCGATCAAGTGATCGGGAATCTCAATTCCCTGCTCGGTGTAGTAGCGTGCTGCGCCGGGGTGGAGTGGTACTGGCAGTCCCGCTGTGGCTTTTTCAATTGCCATCGCTTTGGTCGCGGGGTGAATCGCCTGCAAGAAGGGCAGGTTCTCGTAGACAGTCTTGGTCAGCAAGTACACGTGCTCTTCATCAACTGAGGCGTTGACCGCGAGGAAGTTTGGCTGCGCAATGGTGTTGATGTCCGCGTCTTGGCCTGGGTAGGTGCCAGCGGCAATGGTGTAGGGCACCCACAAGTTGCGGCCGCCATCCATTTGCGCGGCCTGCTCTTCGTTGACTTCAAGCAGGGTGAAGCGGTCCGCGTTTGATGACATCAACTTGGTGATTGCACTGGTCGGTGGGCCGGAGGGAATACCTGCAGCGACGACCTGACCGTTTGCCAGTGCGTCCGCTGAGGGGCCGTAGCCCGCGTAGTACTGATTTAGGCTGTCGAGGTCAATGCCAAGCCCAGCGAGCAAGACTTTGTTGGAACCGATGGTGCCGGAGTTTTCCTTGCCCATCGCGACTGTGCCGCGGCTTGCTTCACTGAGGTCGGCGACTGTGCCGGAGGTCACGTTGTCGCTGGCGAGAATGAACTGCTCGACGTTTTGCCACAGCATGCTCACTGAACGCATGTTGGCTTGTGGTTCGGTCACAGGACCAGTGCCGGTGGCGGCGTAGTGGCCGTAGAGACCTTGAACAATTGCAAATTGCGCGGTGTCGGCTGCGAGAGCTTGCACGTTAGCGCCGGAGCCTGCGGAGTTGACAGCGGTGAGGCTGAATTTCTGAGACGGCAGTAATTTGACCTTGCTCAAGGTCGCAATGGCGGTACCCACGGGGTGGTAGGTGCCACCAGTGGACGCGGTGTTGAGGATGTAGTCCGTGTCTGCGTGAACGGCTGCGGTGGTGATCAAGCTGATCGACAGCGCGAGAGATTTGATTGCGGTTCGAATCGGGGATTTCACCGGAGTGACCTCCTGTTGTGACTGGAAGCTGTATTCTTCCGCTTATTTTGCAGGCTGACAAACCGATTCAATTGCATGAAATATAAGGAGAAAATGATTTTAACATTCTCTGGTCAGAGGCCAGTGTTGCCGAAATAGGCAATTTTTTGCCGAAAATCAGTCTTGTGCTTTCAGGCTGTGGCGCGAGATGCCCAGTTTGGTCATTTTGTCGTTCAATGTGCGCCGGTTGATTTGAAGGGCATTGAGTACATCTGACACCCGGCCGTCAAATCTCACCAGTGCGTGTTCGATCAAATATCGTTCATAAGCGTGCACCCGATTTTTAAATGGCGCGGTTTGGTCGGCTGCGTCAAAGGCAACACGTTGCAACGCGGCCGCGCGCTGATGGGGTGCCAAGATGTGGGTAACGCGCTCGATCAATATGTCCGGCTCCACCGGTTTTTCCAAGAAGTCTGCTGCGCCGAGCCGCATCGCTGAGACCACGTCGGTGATCACCGCGTACGCGGACAAGAACAAAATGGGTAACAGCGGCTGGGTTTCGCGCAGTGCAGTTGCAAATTGCAACCCTGACATATCCGGCATTCGAAGGTCGGTGATGACCAAGTCAAATGCCGAGTCCTTAATCAACTGCAATGCGCGCTCTGGATTATCCGCAACGGTTACATCGAGATTGTTCAACCGCAGAAAACGTGCGTTTGCGCCGAGCACATCGTGATCGTCGTCGAGTAACAAAACATGTGGGCGCGGGCTGGGGTCACTGGTCATGGTCATGGTGTGTCGGTCTTTGGCAAGCGCAGCGAGAAGCGTGTTTCGCCTTGCTCTGTGCGCTCATGAATCAGGTCGCCCTGGTGAAATTGTGCGATTTGCATTGCCAGCGCAAGCCCGAGTCCAAGCCCCCGCGCGGTATTTTCACCTTGAACGAAGGGTTCAAATAGCGTGTTGGCAATACTAGCCGGTACGCCGTTGCCGTTGTCGGTTACCGTAATCACCGTGTGTGCTAAATCGACGTTGGCGCTTAGACGAATAGTAGGTTGGTCGCAGGCGGCGGTCGCGATGTCGGCGTTTTGCAACAAGTTCAATATTGCCTGTTGCAGCAGCACCGCGTTGCCTTGACACGTGAGTCGCTGGTCTGGCGATAAGTAGTCGACGCTGCCTCTGGCGGGTGTGTGTTCGCGCGAAAAAGTTTCTGCAGCCTCGCGCATGAGTGCGCCGAGGTCGATGTTGGCAATGCGTGTGTCACCCGGGCGGGATAGGCTGCGAAGCGCATCGACAACACTGCCAATGCGTTTGGTGGTGCGTTCACAGTCTTCGAGTGTGTGTTGTAGCTCGGCGGGGTCAGGGTTGTGGCTTTGAGTTAATTTCCGCAAGCTCGCGAGGTTCATGCGCAAGCTCGCAAGCGGTTGATTGACCTCGTGGTTGATTGCACTCGACATCCGGCCGAGGGCGGTGAGATTGGAGTTTTCTATCAGCGTGCGTTGCGCCACTTCAAGTTCGCGTGTTTTCTCTGCGATCTGCTTTGCGAGTTTGCGCGCGTTGCGTTGTTCTGCTGTGATCAGCAGGCGCTGTCGCCACCAGTCTCGGAGCAGCAATAGCACCACAGCCAATACCGCTGCCAGGCTTGCAAAATTGCGCAGCGCGCGGCCGAGAACCACGCTGCGCGGTGTCAGCACAGCCACGCGCCACGTCTCGGCGCTTAGCGGGGCCGAGGCGCGAAAATAATGTTGCCCGGCCCGCTGTGCGCGCGCCGGGCGTTCGAGTAAATCCGGTTTGGCTTGCGCTGAGACGGGGTAGTGACGGCTCTCTTTTAAGCGTGTTGCGGTCTCAGCGGTCAGTGCTTGGGTGCTGGCGTACAACATATTCTCTTGGCTGCTGAGAATGACAATGCCGCTGTCGTCGACGAGCAGTGTGTGTTCATCGCGCGCGGTCCACGCATCGGAAAGATGCGAGAGCGAAAGCTTGAGCACGAGCACGCCTGCGACGTCGCCATCGACGCGTACTGGCTGACTCACAAAATAACCGGGTTCACCGGTGGTTGCGCCAACCGCGTACTGCGTGCCGCGTGCGCCGCGCAGTGCGCTGACGAAGTACTGCCTGAAACCGTAATTTTGTCCGACAAAACTGCTGGCGCTGTTGTGGTTGCTCGACGCCACCGTCAGACCCGTTTGGTCCATGAGGTAGGCGTGACCAATACCGGTCTGCTGTTGCACTCTTGCTAACAGGCGGTTTGCCGCGCGTGTGGTGGTGGGGTCTCGCAGCACCTCGCCCAAGCGCGGGTCTTCGGCGAGTACGGCGGGCAGCTCTGCGAGGCGAAGCAGTTGGCCGTCGATCTCCGCCGCCTGTGCCAGCGCCAGCGCGCGCAGTTGTTCGGATTGTCGGCTGCCCTCGACGTGCCAAAGTGCTGTGAGCGCCAACCCAGCCAATGCCAACACCAGTGCAACATGCCTTGGTGAGAAGGTGGCATGGGTGGGCCGCTCAGCGCGTTCTGCTGCCGGCGTTTTGCGGCTGCTCGGTTCGGCGGATTGGCGTCTTGAGAATTGCATTTGGGATTCGTTGTGTTCGCGTGGCAGGGTGCATTTGTCGTAGAATTGAGGGCTTTTCTGCAAAGAAGTGCTAGCGTGCCATGAAAAAGCTCGTCGTGTTGCCCGGTGATGGCATTGGGCCTGAGATAGTCCAGCAAACTCTCACTGTTGTCGACGCGCTGCGAACGCGCTTTGACCTCGCACTTGAGACCTCAGAGCACGCCTTTGGCGGTGCAGGCTACGACGCCGCGGGCAAACCTCTGCCAGACGAGACGCTCGCCGCCTGCGCACAGGCCGACGCGGTACTCATGGGCGCGGTGGGCGGCCCGCAGTACGACACGCTCGAGCGCGACTTGCGGCCCGAGCGCGGCCTACTTGGCTTGCGCTCGGCGCTCGACATGTTCAGCAACTTGCGACCGGCAATGCTCTACCCGGAGCTCGCTGCGGCGTCGTCACTCAAGCCAGAATTGGTCGCCGGCCTAGACATCATGATCGTGCGCGAATTGACCGGTGGCATTTATTTTGGCGGCCCGCGTGGTATCGAAGTGCGCGATGGCGTGCGCACCGGCTTCAACACCATGGTTTACAGCGAGCCCGAAATCGAGCGCATCGCGCATTCGGCTTTTGCAGTGGCGATGGCGCGCGGCAAACGTTTGTGTTCAGTGGATAAGGCGAACGTGCTCGAAGTCTCTGAGTTGTGGCGAGAGGTGGTGACGCGGGTGGGCGCTGATTACCCCGAGGTCGAGCTATCGCACATGTACGTCGATAACGCTGCGATGCAATTGGTGCGCGACCCGCGGCAATTTGACGTGATGGTGACCAGCAATTTGTTCGGTGACGTGCTGTCGGACTGCGCGGCCATGCTCACCGGTTCCATTGGGATGTTGCCTTCGGCGTCGCTAAACAGCGACGGTCACGGCCTGTACGAACCGGTACACGGGTCGGCGCCGGATATCGCTGGGCAGAATGTTGCCAACCCGCTCGCGGCGATTCTGTCGCTTGCGATGGCGCTGCGTTACTCACTCGGTGAGGCGGCGCAGGCAGATCGCATCGAGCGCGCGGTTGGCGAGGTGTTGGCGCAGGGTTTGCGCACAGCTGACATTGCCAACGGTGCTGATGCCATCGGCACCGCTGAGATGGGCAGTGCAGTGGTTGCTGCACTGAATTGAGACGCTGGCACTGAGTGCCAATTATTCAATCTGTATAGAGAAGAGGAATCATGAAGACAGGACTGGTGGGATGGCGTGGCATGGTGGGTTCCGTGCTGCTGGATCGCATGCGTGCGGAGGGCGACTTCGCCACCATGACACCAACCTTCTTCACCACCTCACAAACCGGTCAGCCGGCCCCGGCTGAGGCGGGCGCTGGCGCGACTTTGCAAGACGCAACGGATCTCGATGCGCTCGCAGCTATGGACGTCATCATTTCCTGCCAGGGTGGCGACTACACCAAGGCCGTGCACGGCCCGCTGCGCGCGCGTGGCTGGGACGGCTACTGGATCGACGCCGCGTCAGCACTGCGGATGTCAGATGATGCCGTGATCGTGCTCGACCCGGTTAACTCCGATGTCATCGACCGGGCATTGAACAGCCGTGTGCGCGACTTCATCGGCGGCAACTGCACCGTCAGCTTAATGATGATGGCGCTCGGTGGTTTGCTGCGCGAGGGACTGGTTGAGTGGATGTCAGTGATGTCATACCAAGCGGCGAGCGGTGGCGGTGCGCGCCACATGCGCGAGCTGGTGGCGCAGATGGGCGCGTTGCACAACTTGGTGGCAGAAGACCTCGCCAACCCCGCCAGCAGCATCATTGACATTGATCGCAAGCTCACCGACGGCATGCGCGGCAATGCCTTGCCCTGTGAGGCTTGGCCGGTGCCGCTCGCGGGCAGCCTGATTCCGTGGATCGACACCGATGTCGGTGGCGGTCAAAGCCGCGAGGAGTGGAAAGGGCAGGCGGAGACAAACAAGATTCTCGGTCGCAGTGACAACCCGATCCCCGTTGACGGCACCTGTGTGCGCATCGGTGCGATGCGCTGCCACAGTCAGGCGCTGACCATCAAGCTCACGCGTGATGTGCCACTTGCCGAACTCGAACAGATGGTCGCAAACGGCAACCAGTGGGTATCGTTTGTTGAGAACGACCGTGATATCAGCACCGAGCGGCTCACACCGACAGCGGTCACCGGTACGCTCGATGTCGCCATCGGCCGCATGCGCAAGCTCTCAATTGGGCCTGAGTACCTCAACGCGTTCACCGTGGGTGATCAGTTGTTGTGGGGTGCAGCGGAGCCCTTGCGACGCATGCTTGGCATTTTGTCCGGGCGTTAGGCCCCGCACCCCTTGCCAAATGTGGGCAGGGGGTGTTTCAGTTGTTCGTCTCGATATCATTACGCGTTGCCTCAAACGGATTAGCGCAGCGCCACGGCGCCGTCGCGCTGCAAATCATTGACTATCATCATGGTTAGACCGCCTCCGGCCGGTGCTGTGTGAGCTTGTGTTCGCCAGAATTTCACCACGATGGGCGTCGGAACGATTTGACCACAAAGGTCAAAAAGCTCGATTAACACGGTGTCGCTAAAGTGAAAACGGAATCTTTGAACGTACGGAGTCTGGCGGGTGCAACGGCGGTCTCCATGGCGATCGCCAGTGGCGGCGCACAGGCGCTCGGCCTTGGCAGTATTCAACTCAACTCCTCGTTGAATCAACCCTTGAGTGCAGACATCGAGGTCGTGTCCGACTCGGCGGATGAAGCTGAGGGATTGGTTGCCAAGCTGGCATCGCAAGAGGCCTTCATTCTCGCTGGCATCGACCGCCCGTTTGAATTGACCAATCTCGATTTTGAATTGCGTCAGTCCGACGATGGCCGCACGGTGATCCACGTCACCAGCCCTGAGCCGATCAGCGAGCCGTTCCTGAATTTCTTGGTTGAAGTGGGTTGGGCGCGCGGCAGTCTCGTGCGCGAATACACCGTGTTGCTCGATCCCCCCGTATTCCTCGCTGAGCAGAGCGCGGACGCGGCAGTGTCCGAGACTGAGACCGGTGTCGCCGACGACCCGAGTCTGCCGCAACGCATTGAACGCGAAGGCAATGATGTGCTGAGCGCGGACGAGCTTGAAGCCGAGCTCGCGGCGGTTAACGCTGTGATCGAAGCGGAGGGCGCAGCTGACTCGAGCGAACCCACGGCGAACGTCAGCGACCTGATCATCGCGCCTGAAGAGCCCACCGTCACGCCAACTGTCACGACTGACGTGGCGCAAGCGCCGGCAGAGGCAGACAGCGGCAGCACGCGTGGCAGCGGGTCTGTGCTTGATGATATCGACTCCGTTGTCGCCGAACTCGACCGTCTGTTTGAGCAAGCGGGACTCGAGACATCGCTAGAGCCTGCGCCAGTCGTCGTTGCGGCTGATGATGGTTCGGTGGCCGATGCCGCGGCGGCCGATGCCGCGGCGGTACCCGTGGGCACGCCTGAGGCCGGTGGACAGATTGGGCCTGTGCGTGGCGGGCAGACTTTGTGGAGCTTGGCCAAAGCCAATCGCCAGGGTAATGCCACGATCGAGCAGACCATGCTTGCGCTCTTGCGCGACAACCCAGCTGCTTTTGATGGCGAGAATGTTAACGCATTGCGACGCGGCGCGATTTTGCGCATGCCAGATCGCAGCGACGTGGCGTCCGTGGATGTTGCCCAGGCGCGCCAACTCGTGCGGTCGCAGAATGCCGCGTGGCGCGCATTGCGCGGAGACAGTACTGATCCCATCACCACTGCCAGAATCGAAGAGCCAGCTGCGCAAGAGGCCGCAACTCAAGAAGTGGCTCCGGTATCCGACGTCGCTGACGCCGATGTTGAAATCGCGGAGACTGCGTCCTCTGCTGGCGCGGTTGTAGATTCCCAAACGCAAGCTGAGGAAAGTGCGCCAGCACCGGCGGAAAATCTGAGCATTGTTGCCGCGCAACCTGAGGACGGTGCGGTCGGTGGCAGTGATGACAGTGCGGTTGCCGAGCAAGTTGATGCGCTTGAACAGCAATTGGCAGTGGCACTCGAAGACGTTGAAAGTGAACGCCAGAATGCCGCTGAATTGCAGTCCAGAGTGCTCGAACTCGAGACTGCTGTAGACAAAATGAACCGCTTGCTCGAAGTGCGAAACGCCGAGCTTGAAAGACTGCAAAATGCTGGCGAATCAGCGACGGATTCAGTCGAGACGACGGACGCCGAAATGGCTGCCTTGCGCGCTGAGCTCGACGCCGCAAACGAGACATTGCAGGCGCTGGTGGAGAGCGGTGATGCGCGGCAAGCTGAAGCACAGGCGCGAATTGATGCCCTGCAAGCTGATCTCGACGCCGCGCGATCAACCGGCGCTGAGTCGGCTGAGTCCGCACAAGCAGAGCTAACGCAAGCTGTAGAGACTGCGGCAGCCGACGCTGCGGCAGCCGACGCTGCGGCAGCCGATGCTGCGGCAGCCGACGCTGCGGCAGAGGCGGCTCGTGAGGCTCAGGCGCAAGCGCGAGCTGAAGCAGAAGCTGAAGCGGCGAGGTTGCTCGAGCAGCAGGCAGCTGCGGACGCGGCACAGCCTTGGTATGCGCCGTTGCTCAATCCGCGCAACGCCGCGGTAATGGGTGCCATCTTCGCCGGCTTACTGTTCTTGTGGTTCCTGCTCGCGCGCCGTCGCAAAGGCGCTGTGTCTGAAGAAGAACTGTTTGCTGAGGTTGAAGGCAGCCCAGAGGCGATGCCTGCGGATGCGTTCGCTGACTCGATCCCCGAAGATGACGGTAGCGTTGCCGAAGAACTTGTCGATGACGCGACATCGGACGCGACAGTCGCCGCCGATTCACTCGGCAGTGGTGTGGCAGCTGTGGCTGCAACAGCGGCAGGTGCTGTTGGAATGGCAGCGGTTGCACAAGATCAAGATGACGACCCGACTCAAATTATCGATGACGAGCCGGAGACTGAAACCGCTGAGCCGCACGCTGATGTGTTGGCGGAGGCGGATGTCTACCTCTCTTATGGCCTTGCTGACAGAGCAGAAGAGCTGCTCGATGACGCCATTGATAAGAATGGCGATGTTGAGCCACTGCACAACAAGCGCCTGGAGGCCTTGTTCGCCAAACAAGATGGAACGACCTTCGCTGCGCGCGCAGAGACATATAAAGACACGTTTGGCGATAAGACCGAGGGGTGGTCTTCCATTGCGGGATGGGGTGCAGCACTTGCGCCGAGCAGCGCGTTGTTCGCTGGCGCTGCAGCAGCAAGCCTCGGAGACGAAGACGATGTGCTTGAGGCCACTGAAGTGGTCGAAGTTGTCGATGAAGGCGGTTTGGTCAGCCAGTTGGGCGACGATTTGTCTGAAACTGTGCAGGACGTTGGTGACGGTCTGAGCAGTGAGATCGATGATGCATTGGAACTGCCAGACGGTGCGCTGGATTTTTCAAATGAAGCCTTGGATTTTCCAGACAGCACCTTGGAAGAGGCAGCCGGCGGACTCGGTGAACTCGATGAGATTGATGCGCTCGATAGGACAATGGATGAGCCGGATCTGGACGCGGCATTGGACGACCCCGCTGGCACCCTAGTTAATACCGTGGTCGATCCGGTGGCCGACATTGCAGCTGGCGGCGAACTCGACGCCACGGCGGTGGTGTCTGGGTTAGAGGGTGCCGTCGATCCACTCGACAGCACAGCTGAGCTCACGTTCGCATCGGACGATCTCAGCGGTTACGCAGCCGCGGCGCCGCTCGACGATTTGTCATTGCCATCACTCGATGACCTCGACGCCACCAATGCCGATGGCACCTTGGTGGATGGCAATCTGACCGGTGAGTTTGAGCGCTCGCTCGAGGGGACAAACGCCGACGGTGTTGAGCTTGGAGATCAGACGCTCGACATGGAACAGCTCGAAGCCGAGCTGCTCGAGACCGATCTCAGCGGCAGTGTTGGTGGGCTTGCCGACGACCTCGATTTTGACGCAGCGGGTCTGTCGATTGTGGGTGATGATGACCCTGCGGACATGACCGCCACGGGTGATGAAGTTGACACCATGCTCGATCTGGCGCGTGCCTACATCGACATGGGTGATTTCGACAGTGCGGGCAGCACGCTCAAAGAAGTGGTCGCAAGCGGTAACGCGAGTCAGGTTGAAACCGCCAAGGCACTGCAAAAGCAATTTGCTTGAGGGCCTTGGCGCCACCTTAAGTGTGGCGTGAACACAGCGTAGACTGTAGAGGGGTGCCCGTCGGCGCCCCTTTTTTTGTTTGGATGATCAGTGATGCGGTTGGCAGCAGCAGTTGAGTACAACGGCGTCGGCCTGTCGGGCTGGCAGCGTCAGCGCCACGCGCCCAGCGTGCAGGGTCTGTTGGAGAGCGCGCTCTCCGCGGTGGCCAATCAGGCAGTGGAAGTGACCGCGTCGGGGCGCACTGACGCCGGTGTGCACGCGGTTGCACAGGTGGTGCATTTTGACGTCGATGTGGACCGCCCTCTGCATGGCTGGCGCATGGGTGCCAACAGTCAACTTCCCGACACTGTATGCGTGCACTGGGTCGGCGAGGTTGATCCAAACTTCCACGCCCGTTACGACACGCTCGACCGGTGTTACCGCTACGTGATCCTCAACCGCGAAACGCGGCCGGCGCTGCTGGCTGGTCGGGTTACGTGGGTGCGCCACGTATTGGACGCAGAGTGCATGCACACTGCCGCTCAGGCACTCATTGGTGAACACGATTTCAGTGCTTTTCGTGCGGCTGGGTGCCAGGCCAAGCACGCCCGACGAGCGCTGCTGTCAATCGACGTGCGCCGCAACGGAGATTTTGTGATGGTCGAGGTGGTGGGCAACGCGTTTCTGCACAACATGATCCGCATCATCGTTGGTTGTCTGGTCGATGTCGGCAGGGGTGAGCAGGCGGTGGATTACCCAGGCCGGTTGCTCGCCGGCCGGGACCGCACGCTTGGCAGCGTAACCGCCTTGCCAGACGGTCTGTATTTTGTCGGGCCTCGGTATGCTGCCGAGACTGGCGTGCCGTCTTGGCGTGACAGCCAGCAGGGGTTTCACGGGCTTTGACGGCGAGGTACTGATTGCCGAGCGCGTCAACCCGCCGCATCCGTTATACTGCGCCCGCGATGGAGAGAGCTCACACACGCCGGACCCGGGTAAAGGTTTGCGGCTTTAAACACGTCGATCAAGCTGTCGCTGCGGCAGAGCTTGGGGTGGATGCCATCGGCTTGATGTTCTACCCGCCGAGCCCCCGCGCCATCGACTTCCAACTCGCCGAGAAAATGTGCCGCGCGCTGCCGCCTTTCGTCAGTGTGGTGGCGCTGTTCTTGGACGCTGAGGCTGAGCGTGTGCACGAGGCGTTGCGCTCATTGCCCGTGTCGCTGCTGCAATTTCACGGCACCGAGACGCCCGAGTATTGCGAGCAATTTGAACGCCCTTATATTCGTGCAGTGCCGCGCGATCAACACGCGCAGGCGGCGGCTTTTCAAGCCCGTTTCGCCAGCGCCAGTGGATTTTTGTTTGACAGCAACACCGCCGGTGAAGCCGGCGGCCTCGGTGAGACTTTCGCCTGGCAAGCTGTGGAAGAGGCCGACGACCGGCCACGTATTTTGGCCGGCGGACTCGACCCGGAGAATGTCGCAGCAGGTATGCAGGCTTTTGCGCCGCAAGCTGTAGATGTAAGCAGTGGGGTCGAACGCGAACGCGGTGAAAAAGACCCCAAAAAAATCGCCCAATTTCTCGCCGCTGTCGCACGAGCTGACGCGGTACGCAATCAGGAAATGCAACCATGAGCTGGTTTGACAAACTCATCCCGTCGCGCGTGCGCACCGACGGCCAGGGCAAGGGCAACGTCCCCGAGGGACTGTGGGTCAAGTGCGCGTCCTGTCAGGATGTGCTCTACCGTGCTGAGCTCGATCGCAATCAGGACGTGTGTCCCAAGTGTGGATACCACAGCCGTATTCGCGCACGCGCACGCCTCAAACGCTTTCTCGACCCCGAGGGCGCGACCGAGATCGCGGGCGATCTCGAGTCGGTAGACATGTTGAAATTTCGCGATACCAAGAAGTACCGCGACCGCTTGAACGCCGCCACCAAACAAACCGGTGAAAAGGACGCGCTGATCGTGATGCGCGGCACCTTGCACGGCGAACCCATCGTCGCCATGGCCTTCGACTTTGCCTTTATGGGCGGCTCAATGGGGTCTGTGGTCGGTGAGCGCTTTGCGCGTGGCGCTGAGGCCGCGCTGGCCGAGAATGTGCCGCTTGTGTGTTTTTGTGCAAGTGGCGGCGCGCGCATGCAAGAGTCCTTGTTCTCCTTGTTTCAAATGGCCAAGACTTCATCATTGCTCGCGCAGATGGCAGACAAGGGCGTGCCGTATATTTCCGTGTTGACCGATCCCACCACCGGTGGTGTCTCGGCGAGCTTTGCCATGCTTGGGGATCTCAACGTCGCTGAGCCCGGTGCACAGATTGGCTTCGCGGGGCGGCGCGTGATTGAGCAAACTGTGCGCGAGACCTTGCCCGACGGATTTCAACGCGCAGAGTTCTTGCTCGCACATGGCGCTGTGGACATGATTGTTGACCGCCGTGAAATGCGCGACCGCTTGGCTAACGTGCTGCGCATGTTGTCCAAGCGACCGGCCATGGACCCACCCGAAGCGGTTGTGGCTGAGGGGCAACCTGAGCCCGCGTGATGCAACACTGGGTAGCTGCACGCCGCCACTTGCGGAGGGACGCATCGCAGGCGGTGCGTAGACAATGACCGTAGCCGATACACTCGACGGTTGGTTGAGCTACCTTGAGCAACTACACCCAACGCCGATAGAGCTTGGCTTGGAGCGGGTGCGAAAGGTTGCTGTCGCGATGGATTTGGCGCGATTTGATTGCCCCGTTATCACGGTGGGTGGCACCAACGGCAAGGGCTCGACGGTCAGCTACCTCGAGGCGATTTACCGCGCCGCAGGTTACCGCACTGGCGCTCAGCTTTCGCCGCACATGGTGCGATTCAACGAGCGGATTCGCCTCGACGGGCGCGAGGCCACTGACGCCGAGATTTTGCGCGGCTTGGCTGCTGTCGAAGCGGCGCGCGGCGAAGTGTCACTGACGTACTTCGAGTACACCGTGCTTGCGGCAGTTTGGCTCTTTCGCGAGACCAATCCTGACGTCGTGATTCTCGAAGTCGGCCTCGGTGGACGGCTCGACGTCGCCAACCTCTGGGACGCCGATGCTGTGATCGTGACCAACATTGGTCTGGATCATCAGCGCTGGCTTGGCGATACCCGAGAGGCTATTGGCGGTGAGAAAGCGCACATTGCGCGCTCGGGTTGTGCAGCCTTCTGTGGTGATCCTGATCCGCCGCTCAGCGTGCGTGCCCACTGGGACCTGATCGGTGCGCACGGACACTTTCTCGGTCCTGACTTCCGCGTGGAACACACCGACATAGGATGGGATTGGGTGGACGGGTCGCAGCGCCTGTCACTGCCAAACCCCGGCATGGAAGGTGAATTTCAGTTTGCCAATGCTGCGGCGGTCGTCGCGGCGGTGCAGGCGATGCAACGTTTGTTGCCGGTTGCCAGGGACGCTGTCGCAAGCGGCTTGATCAATGCGCGCATTGCCG
Organism: uncultured Granulosicoccaceae bacterium; assembly: GCA_937925815.1. GTDB lineage: Bacteria > Pseudomonadota > Gammaproteobacteria > CALCKW01 > CALCKW01 > CALCKW01. The sequence goes on from CALAMQ010000110.1 coordinate 23,577, forward strand.
GTCGATTGCAACGCGTGCAGGTGCGCGGTCGGGATGTCATTCTCGATGTGGCACACAATCCACCGGCGGCCACGGCATTGGCGGTGGCGCTCGAGCGTGAGCCCGGTCGTGTGTTTGCAGTCAGTGCGGTGATGGCTGACAAAGACCTCGACGGGATTCTCGCGCCACTTGAGACCAGTTTTGATCGGTGGTATCTCGCGGACCTCGAGATGGAGCGGGCATTGCCGGGGCGTGACTATGCCAATCTGTTGAACGCACGTGGGATCGGCCAAGTACAATGTTCGCCGAGCGTGATGGCCGCTTTGAACGCCGCACTAGATGAGTCCGCAGAAGACGATACGGTAGTCGTCTTTGGTTCCAACTACACCGTTGCTGACGTTATCGAAGCGGTGTCGGCTTCCGCCGAATGAATCCACCGCACCGGAGAGCCTGACTGACTGTGGAGAGTTCACTCAAACGCCGTGTGGTTGGCGCGCTGGTGTTGATTGCATTGGCGGTCATTATCGTGCCGGCGTGGCTCGATGGCTCGGCGCGGCACTTGCGGGACGAGACAGCCTTTGTGGTGCCACTGCCACCGGTTACTCAGGTGAGCTCGCCTGAACCCGAGGCCATCGGTCTGCCGCTGCCGATTGCAGACGGCACGATTGCCGAAGCGCCGGAAAACGCCGTCAAGAAACTGGTGCCAATCGAAACCCCGCAGACTGCAGCTGCAGAGGCGGTGTCTGACGGTGGGGCACAAGCGGCCAAGCCTGAAAACGCCGGGGGGACTTCGTCGGATGCGCTGGCAACTTGGATCGTGCAGGTGGGCAGTTTTGCCAGCGAGCCCAACGCGCTCGCGATGGTCGAACGCTTGCGTGAAGGTGGGCTCGCCGCGTTTAAGCGCGATTTCAATTCCAACGGCGAAATTGTTCACAGGGTGCTCGTGGGGCCCTATATTCGACAGAGTGAAGCCGACAACGTCAAAAAGACAATTGATGACAAGTACCAATTGAAGTCCTTTGTCGCCAGTTGGCGTGATTGAATGCCGCAAGCAAATCGATTCCAAAGTGGGACCAGACCATGCTCGAGCTGATACACCCCTTTAATTACGCAGATATTTTCATCGTGTGTGTGTTGTTGATCAGCATGTTGATCAGCATGCGCCACGGATTTGTGCAAGAGGTCATTAGCCTCGGTTCGTTGATTATCGCTTTTGTTGTGGCGATGACCTACACCGAGCTGGCCGCCGAGCAGTGGTTGATGCCCCGCATAGATAACAAGCAAGTCGCACATGTCATTGCGGGTGTGGGCTTGTTTGTTGCCACAGTTCTCTCTGGTGCGGCTGCGAATTACATCATTTCGAGTTTGTTTAAACACGGCCCGCTGCGCAGTGCTGACCGCATGCTCGGTGCGATGTTTGGCTTGGCGCGTGGCTTGTTGATCGTGATGGTGGTGATAATCGGCTTGGCCATGACCGACACACCTCGCGAGAGCTGGTGGCTCAGCTCACAGTTAATCCAACGCATCCAACCGGCCTCAGAGTGGTTGGTGATGCAAATGCCACCCGAATTTGAAGGCTTCGTTTTCTTTCCATCGCTGTGATTTGACGGTCACAGCATCCAGGTATTCAATCCATGTGCGGCATAGTAGGCATCGTTGGGTGCAGCCCAGTTAACAACGATTTGTATGAAGGGCTGTTGTTGTTGCAGCACCGGGGCCAGGATGCTGCCGGTATCATGACCGGCGATTCCGACGGTGTTGGCAAAGTGTACATTCGCCGGGGTGTGGGGCTGGTGCGCGACGTGTTCCGCCAAGAGCACATGGACCGCCTGCGTGGCACGATGGGCATTGCGCACTGCCGCTACCCAACCGCTGGCACGAACTCTGGCACCGAAGCACAGCCGATGTACGTCAATTCGCCCTACGGCATCGCACTGGCACACAACGGCAACTTGACCAACGCAGCCGAGCTTGGCGCCGAGCTCTACCGCAGTGATTTGCGGCATATCAATACGCGTTCGGATTCTGAAGTCTTACTCAATGTCTTCGCGCACGAGCTTCACCAACATATTGATTCAACTGAGCTCGATCCCGCGCAGGTGTTCGCGGCGGTGGACTCAGTGCACACGCGTTGCCGAGGCGGTTACGCGGTGGTAGCGATGATCGCCGGACGCGGTTTGCTAGCTTTTCGCGATTGCCACGGCATTCGACCCTTGGTGCTCGGCAAGCGCGTCTCAGACCGTGGTGAAGAATTTATGGTGGCCTCAGAGACTGTCGCGCTCAAAGGGCTTGGCTTTCACCCAGTGCGCGATCTCGCGCCGGGTGAGGCGGTGTACATTGAAACCAATGGCACCCTTCACAGCCACAGATTTGCAACCGAGGTCCCGTTCACGCCTTGCATTTTTGAACACGTCTACTTCGCGCGGCCCGATTCCACCATTGATGGCATCTCGGTTTACCAGGCGCGCATGCGCATGGGCATTAAGTTGGCTGAGAAAATTCAGCGCGAGTGGTCCGGGCACGACATCGACGTGGTCATTCCCATCCCGGAGTCGAGCCGCACGGCGGCGCTTGAGCTCGCGCAGGCACTCAATATTCCCTACCGCGAGGGGTTTGTTAAGAACCGCTATGTCGGTCGAACCTTCATCATGCCAGGTCAGCAAATCCGGCGTAAATCAGTGCGGCAAAAGCTCAGCAGTATCACCGAAGAATTTGCAGGCAAAAATGTGTTGCTGGTGGACGATTCGATCGTTCGGGGCACAACATCAGAACAAATAATCGAGATGGCGCGCGAGGCCGGTGCGCGGCGTGTCTATATGGCATCTGCGGCACCGCCAGTGAAATTCCCCAATGTGTATGGCATCGACATGCCAACGCGTGAAGAATTCATTGCCCACGAACGTGACACTGACGACATCTGTCGCACTATCGCGGCCGATCGCTTAATTTTTCAGGACATCGACGACCTGATCGAAGCTGTGCGTGGTGACAGCACAATTGCCGAATTCGAGACCTGCTGCTTCACGGGGCAGTATGTCACCGGCGACGTTGACGACGCCTATTTTGAAGCCCTGCAACAACGGCGTAACGATGAGCCAGATGGGCTCGACAAGGCCGAATCCGTCGATATTCTCTAGGGAACCTCCGAACATGCCGCCCCATCAGTCAGGAAGGCCTGCCCCCGGAGCGCCGGCCGCACGGAGCGCCGGCCGCACGATACTGCGTTGATGCCAACCGTGTGACGGCCAATCAAAATGCTCATTTACTGCGTGTAACCCGGAGCGCCGGCCCGGTCCGATTTTTTGGATGGTCCGTCACACGGGTGGCTTCGCCTTGTCTCGCACTCAGCTGGGACTTTTTCGTACCCTCCCTAGCGAAAGTGTTGTAGAAATTTTCCGATGCAGCGGCGAAAGCCGTCTTCGAAATCACCGTTACCAGGGTGGTAGACACTTTCGAATGACACCACGCCGTCGTAGTGATCGGCGCGCAGTGCGTCAGCCATGGGTTGGAATTGGTCGGCAAGTTGGCCGTGGCCCATTTCACGCACTGTGAGGGTGGAGCGTGGCGTGTCAACAGTGACGTCTTTGATGTGGACGTGGCCGAGGTAGCCGTCTTGCACGGCTTGGTATCCGTCGGGGTAGGCGGTCTCGTGACACCAGCAGTTATTGGCAGGGTCCCAGAGTGCGAACAAGGTGCCCTTGGCATCGAGATCGTCGATGAGTTTGCGGGCGGTGTAACACGAATTGACCATGGTGCCGTTGCCGGTCTCTACAACGAGCTTGATGCCCTCGGCGCGCGCCAAATCGACTGCGGGCGCAATCAACGGTAAGTAAGCCTCCCACGCACCCTTTGCCACGTTCCAGGTTTCAGCGCCGTTGTGCCCCCAGAGAATCTGTTCCTTTTTTGGGGTCATGATGCGCACCCGAGGTGACCCAACAATGTGCGCCATGTCGATCACGCGCTTGAGAGCGTCCATGTGGAGAGTGTGCAGCGGATCTCCAGCTGTGTTCTGATGTGTCATGCCTGCAAAAATATGGCGCGACAGGCATGACACAGGCTTACCTCGGTCTCGCAGCAGGGCGTCGATCTCGCGGATCTCTGCGGCCGAGTGATCCCCAACTTCTTTGTCGCCAACAAATTGCAACTCCGCGTACTCGAGGTCGAACTCGTCCATCACGTCCACGGTGTGTGCAAGATCGCGGCTGATACCGTCGCAAATCACTCCAAGTTTCATAAGCCTGTCTCCAACTAGCGATGTAACTCCGCACCGACGATGTCTTCGATGACGCGTGTGACAACTTGATTGTCTCCCTGCGGGTACTTACTTTTGCCAGCGTGAAAAAGCTGCATGGCGGTCGACGCTGTGTGCAGGGGGACACCGAGCCGCTCAGCCAGGTCCAATGAGATGGTCAGGTCTTTGTGCATGGTGTTGATGTGGCTGCCAGTTTTTACGAACTTGCGGTCAATGATGTTCTCGAGGGCGGTGTTGCCACATCCACACCCGGCGCTGGAAGTTGACACCACGTTGTACAGAGCCTCACCCGAGACGCCGGCCTTGGCGGCGAGCACTGATGCCTCAAACGTCGCGCTGAAGATGGAGCCGATTAGGCTCTGTAGGCAGGCCTTGACCGTCTGGCCCATGCCTGGCCGCGTGTCGACGCGGTGGATATTGGCAGAGACGGCACGCATCACAGCTTCAAATCTGTCCAGTACCTCGTCGGGCGCTGACGCCATCAAGGTCAAGGTGCCGTTCTGTGCGCCGGGAAATCCACCTGAGACCGGGCTGTCGATGAGGTGAACACCTGTCCCAACCATTGCGTCGGCGATCTCCTGGGCTTCATGCGGTTTGATGGTGGCCGTGAGTAACACGGCGCCACCTTTGGCCATGGTGTTTGCCAGTCCATCGGGACCGAGTATGACAGACTTGGCTTCGTCGCCGTTCATGACCATCACGAAGACGGCGTCGCTGTTTTTGCCCACTTCAACTTGGTTTGAAGCGGCCTTGCCGCCCATTGCACTGAAGGCGTCTAGCCGCTTGTTATCGAGATCGTATCCAGTGGTATCAAATCCATTTTTAAGCAGGTTCTTGGCGAGGCCAGAGCCCATGTCGCCTAACCCGATCACACCCGTTTTCATCATAGGACCGATCCTCTGTGACAGAC
>CALAMQ010000111.1 GCA_937925815.1 uncultured Granulosicoccaceae bacterium
CGCGACACCGGCACTGACGGCATGGCGGGCGTGCTCGCAAGCGTTGACTGCGCCGCCACCTCCATCGGCTTCCCGATCCGCAACATGCACACCATCTCAGAAAGTGGCCACACAGGTGATGTGCTCGCGGCGATTCACGTCATTGCAAACACGTTGCTGTCACTCGACAAAGAAGGTGAACTCAAAGACGCGTTCAAGACCGGCCATGCACGGCTCGATCACGCAACCGACCTCAGCCACGGGGGCTGAGCGGTGCCCGCCGTCACATTGAGCCTTGAAGACTGCCACAATATGGCAAGTCAGGCCCTGCAAGCCCAAGGCTTTTCCGAGGATCAAGCCAACGCCATTGCAGACACCATCACAGCGGCAGAACGCGACGGATGCACTTCGCACGGCCTCTTCCGCGTGCCGTTTTATGTCAACGCCCTTGCCAACCCAGGCACCAACCCAAAAGCCGTGCCTGTGCTGTCCCACCCAGCACCAGCACTTGTGCGGGTGGATGCCGCAACGGGATTTTGCCCACTGGCATTAAAAGTGGGACTGCCCGCGCTGACAGAAACAGCGCGTAAACAGGGTATTGCAGCACTGGCAATCAACAACGCCTACAACATCGCCGCCCTCTGGCCAGAGGTTGAGCACCTGGCTGAAAACGGATTGGTGGCGATGGCGTTCACCGCCGCCAACGCGTTTGTTGCGCCAGCCGGCGGCACCAAACCGCTCTTTGGCACCAACCCGATGGCCTTTGCCTGGCCACGTGCAGAGCAACCGCCGCTGGTGTTTGATCAAGCCTCAAGTGTTGCCGCGCGCGGCGAGATCCAACTTCACCTGCGCGACGGCAAGCCGATTCCCGAGGGCTGGGCCATCGACGCCAACGGCCAACCCACCACCGACCCTGAAGCCGCACTCGCCGGCGCGCAACTGCCGTTTGGCGGGCACAAAGGGGCGTCGATTGCGCTCATGGTTGAGCTGCTCGCAGGCGCGTTGATCGGCGACCTCTTCAGCTTCGAATCCACCGAGCGAGACGTCGCCAACACCGGCGCCCCTTTTGGTGGCGAGTTCTTGCTTGCAATCGACCCGAGCCGCTTTGGCAACGGCAGCCTCGCCGATCGCCAAGCCCACGCAGAGCGGTTGTTTGCACAGATTCTCGAACAACCCGGCACCCGGCTGCCGAGCGGACGACGCCAGCGCACGCGTGAGACCACCCGAGTCGACGGCATCACGATACCGACCGCGTTGCACACGCAGCTAGAGGCTTACATCGCCAACTGAATGCCTGTTCACGGGCCCACCAATTGGCTGTGCGCCCGGATCTAAGCGCTCTCGCTTTGGGTGGTCGCAACAACCGCGACCACGATCAACGCCCCGCCAAGCACGGTGAGCGTCGCCGGGATTTCGCCCAGCACCCACCAGGCAAGCAAGGGCGCTATTGGTGTCTCCAGTGCGCTGAGCACACTGGTGTGTGCCGGGTGCAGGCCACGCGCACCGATCATCAACGCAATCGACGCAAACAGAAACACCGCTGCAAAAGCCGCGAGAATCGCCACCGTCTGCCACGGCACGGACGCGATTGTCGCGTGGCCACTGAACGCGGCAACCAGCAACGCCGATGCAAGCCAGGTTGGGCCTGCCGCCGGTGTCTTGGGCCATGCACGGTAAATGCAAATGACAACCGCCATGCAGACAGTCATGACCATAGCCAAGGCGTCACCGAACAACCCGCCGGTGGTGAGCGAGCCCGACACCACCAAAACCGCCCCAGTAAGGCTCACGACACTGCCAATCAAAACGCCGCGTGTCGGCGGTGTCTGCATCCATCGCCAAGCAATCGCTCCGGCGACAAAGGGCGCCGTTGCATAGATTACCGCCACGTTCGCGATCGACGTGTGCAGGAACGCCGGAATGAAAGCCGCTGTGCCAAGTGCTGAGACCACCCCAGCAACGCAACCGGGCCGGCCCATGCGCAACTCAACCCCTATGCGGCCACGCAGACCAAGCCAAAGGCCGAGAAAGGCCACCGAAAACAAGCTGCGCCACCAGACCACACTCGGTCCATCCAACTCGGCTAATCGCACGAACACACCGGCCGTGCTGAACGCCACCACCGACGCCAGCAACCAAGCCACCGACACCCCAACACCCGTACGCATGTCGCTGTTTCCCCGCCGAAAACGGCAGCCTGCCTGAGCGCCCCTGACAGCGTGTTGTCAGGGGTGCAATGCTAGGGTGTACATCACTGTGATGGAGGGCGTTCGCCGTGGGCTCGGTTGACCGACTGTTCAGTATCATCCAACTGCTGCGGCGACGGCGCGGCCCCGTCACGGCAAACCACATCGCCGAGTCACTTGGTGTCTCCGTGCGCACCGTATACCGCGACATCCAACGCCTGCAACGCAGCGGCACCCCCATCGCAAGCGAACCCGGCGTTGGTTACCGCCTGCTGCCAAGCTACGACCTCGCCCCAGTGCAGCTCACACGCGAAGAACAACAGGCACTGGATCTCGCGCTGCAACTCCTCGCGCGCACCGGCGACTGCGGCCTCGTGCGCACCGCAGACCGGCTGCGCCAGAAACTCCCTTGTGGGGACATCCTCACCGACCCAACCTTGCACACATCGACATGGGCCCCGCTCTACCCGGCTACCGCGTCCCCCTGCGCGCTGCGCGAGGCGATTGACGACGAATGCGAGATTGACATTGAGTACACCGACGAAAATGGCCACTCGAGCACACGGCGCCTTCGACCCGTTGCTGTGATCTATTACACCGACGTCACAGTGCTGGCCGCCTGGTGCCAATTGCGCAACGACTTCCGACACTTCCGCCTCGACCGCATCACCGCGCTGCAGCGCTGCAACACCCGCTTCTCAGGCGAGGGGTCAGGCTTGCGCGCCCGCTGGCACGCAAGCCAACGCAACAACCCCCGGCGGGTGGGGTCACTCTAAGGCCGGCACTTCCCCTCCTCAACGACCGATAGGTGAGCTTGCCTGTCCAGAGTTTGGCCATGCACTCGCTTTCGTTGCGGGCGCACGGTACGCGCCGCCGTGTTGATTTTAATATTTGTAAAACTCAACGCCGTATGGGTACACTGATCGCCAAGTTTTACCAATATTAAAATTCTACATGACCTCAACACCCGCCCCAACACCCGATTCCCGCCCAAACAACCTGGGCAAACAACTGCGGGAACGCCGCACAGAACTCGGCCTGACCCTCAAGGACGTCGCTGAACGCGCCGGCTTATCGGTTGGTTTCATTTCATTGATCGAGCGAGACCGCACCGTACCCTCATTGTCTTCGCTGGTCTCGGTCGCCCGGGTACTCGGCCTGCCGCTTGGCAACTTGCTGGAACGGCCCAGCAATGACTCCCCCCTGACCCGAAGCCAACAACGGCCGGTCTTCAGCATCGGCGATGGCGACCTGAGTTATGAACGGCTGTCGACCCATTTCCCAGGCAACGTGCTGCGAAGCGTATTGGTGCACGAGCCACCCGGCCACCGCGCTGAACCCATCAGCCACGACGGCGAAGAGATGGTGTTCGTGATCGCGGGGACGATCACAGTCGAGATTGATCACCAGGTTCACGTCTTGGGCGAAGGCGATTCTGTCCACTTCGAATCCACGCGAACCCACTCCACTTGGAACCATGGAACGACGACCGCCACAGTACTGTGGGTCGGCACCATGGATGTTTTTGGCGAAGGCAAAGACCAGGACACCGCGGACCCACTGCACCGCGGCGAACGCAACACCAACGCCCCACACAACGGGGACTGACTCGGAGATGAATCCCATGCAACGACACAAGAAACTGGTACTCGGCGGCGTCGCCGCGGCGGTCATGGCCGTGACCCATGCGGTCTCGGCAGGTGGCGTATTGCGCCTCGACGAAGTCGCAGTCGGCGAGCTCGATCCCGGCAAAGCCTCGGATTACGCTGATTCGATTCTCATGTTTAACGTCTACGACACCCTAGTGCTACCCGAGCAGGGTGGACCAGGTCTGGTGCCGCACCTCGCAAAGAGCTGGGAAGCCGACGGCAACAGCTACACCTTCACGTTGCGCGATGACGTGCAATTTCAAAGCGGCAACCCGCTGACAGCCGACGACGTCGTGTTTTCACTCGAACGCATGCAGAATCTTGGGCAGGGCTTGTCTTATCTGTTCGCTGGCGTTGAATCCGCTGAAGCCGTAGACGGCAGTACCGTGCGATTCAATCTCAGCACGCCCTACGCACCCTTTGTCGCGTCTTTGCTAAGGCTCCCCATTGTCGACAAAGCACTCGTCATGGCAAACCTGGGTGAAGGCGAAGGCGAGATGGGTGACTGGGGGCAGGCTTTCCTAAGCCAGAACGCCGCCGGCACTGGTGCCTACACGGTCAGCTCGCACAACCCGCAAGAAGAAACCGTGATGGCCAAGCACGACGGTTACTTCCTCGACATTGCCGACGCCGCACCCGATACCGTTCGCCTGCGTTACGGGCTCGAGCCCGCCACGGTCCGCACCTTGATCGCACAGGGCGAGCACGACATTTCATCCCAGTGGCTGCCGCCAGAAGTGCTCAAAGCGCTCGCCGGTGACGGCGCACAACTGCTGACCGAAGGTGGCACCGGTGCGTTTTACGTCAAAATGAACACCACCAAGCCACCGCTTGATGACGCTAACTGCCGCCTGGCTCTGAGCCACGCGTTTGACTACGACGCCGCGGTGAAAATGATCGCGGTCACCGACGACATCAGCCAGGGCAGCGCGGCGAGCGGCGCGGTGCCGGTCGGCATGCTCGGTGCCAACTCAGCCGACAACATCCTCAAGCAGGATATGGACGCGGCCAAGGCGGCGCTCGAACAGTGCCAATACAACCCAGCCGACCACGAACTCGAGTTGTCTTGGATTGCCGAGGTGCCAATCGAAGAGCGCTTTGCACTCTTGATGCAGGCGAACTTCACCGCACTGGGTTTCAACGCCAGCATCAAGAAACTGCCGTGGGCACTCTTTGCCGAGCAAGTCTCCAAACCTGAGAACACGCCACACATCTCGCAGCTGTTCGTCAACGCCGTCACCGGCGACCCCGACACACTGCTGTATGGCATGTACCACTCGGGTTCAGCCGGCACCTGGCAGTCTCCTGAGTACCTGAACGACGGCGAAGTCGACTCGCTCCTGGATCAGGGCCGCACGGCGGCTGACCCCGCAGCACGTGCCAGTGCCTACAGTGCGTTGAACGAACGGCTGATGGCTATCGCACCGACCATCTACGGCTATGACCGTCAGTCGGTGTTTGCGGCCAGCACCCGCGTCAAAGCGCCTGCGCTGTCCGACCCCGCGCAGGCTTTCGGACTCGACGGCATGGGATTTAGCTTCCGTTTGATGGAAGTTGCCGAGTAAGCGAAGCGAACTGGGCCAGCGCTGTATTTTCCGCAGCCTGGCCCCTCTTTTCTAACAATCCACCCCGCACCAACACAGTGCCGGGGTGCCTCTGAGAGGGATATTGCGTGATCGCGTTGACGCGCCTGATTGCCAAACGGCTTGCCACCGCGTCTCTGGTTCTGATCGGTGTGTCGATGCTGATCTTCGCCATTGCGCGAGTCATTCCGGGCGACCCCGCGCGCATCGCGCTCGGCCCCAACGCAACTGATGAACAACTTGCGAAGCTTCGTGCCGAGCTGCGGCTCGACGACTCTTTGCCCGCACAGTACGCGCACTTTGTCTCCGAACTCCTGCAGGGTGACCTCGGTATCTCGCTCTACACCAACCGCCCAGTGACCACCGACATTGCGCAGTTCCTGCCAGCAACGCTCGAACTCGTGTTGGTCGCTGGCACCATGATGGTACTGATCGGCTTGCCACTTGGCATGCTCTCAGCCCGTTACGAGGGCAAGTGGGTCGACAACCTGATCCGCATCGTGTCCTTGCTCGGCGTCTCCGCACCAAGCTTCGTGTGGGCCGTGATATTGATGCTGCTGTTTGCCTTCTACCTGCCGTTCTTCCCGATCGCTGGTCGCATCAGCGAACAATACGCAATCGACCCGGTCACGGGATTCTTGTTGATTGACACCTTGCTCGCAGGAAAACCCTGGGCCTGGCTCGACGCGGCTTGGCATATTGCGCTGCCTGCTTTTGCGCTCGCGTTATCAGGCATTGGCCAGGCCGCACGCTTGACCCGCGCCAATATGGTAGAGACCTACAACACGCCCTATATCGAGATGGCACGAAGCTACGGGTTCAGTGAGTCGCGTATCGCGCGGCGCTACGCTTTTAAACCCTCACTGATCCCATCGCTGACCATCATCGGTCTCGACTTTGCCGCGATGCTCGGCAACGCCTTTCTAGTGGAAGCCGTGTTCGCCTGGCCCGGACTCTCCCGCTACGGAGTGGCCGTGATCCTGCGCAAAGACCTCAATGCCATCCTCGGCACTGTGCTTGTGATCTCGGCAACCTTTCTCATCATCAACATCATCGTCGACTTGCTGATCGCCTGGCTCAATCCGCGCATTCGACATGCAGAGCAAAAGCCGTGAAACGCATCATCGCCATCTTGCTGTTGAACCCCATGTCTCTGCTCGGTGTGGTGCTGGTGTCCGCCGTCATCTGCGGAGCGGTCTTTGCCGACTGGATAGCGCCCTTTCCGGAACACCGGGGCGCGGTTGTCGATTTCTCGAATTTCAACCAGCCGCCGAACTGGCCTTACATCATGGGCACCGACCTCGTCGGCCGTGACATCTTCAGCCGCATCCTCTACGCCTACCGAATCTCACTGTTGCTTGGCGTGGTGGTGCTAGTGATTGCTGTGCCAATCGGGGTGATCAGCGGCCTCGCCGCAGGCTACCTCAAGGGCTGGCCGAGCTTTGTGATCATGCGCATCACAGATGTCTTCCTCTCCATCCCACCACTGGTGCTCGCAATGTCCATGATGGGGCTGCTCGAGCCGACGCTGATCAACGGCATGCTCGCGGTCACTGCGATGTGGTGGCCGTGGTACACGCGTCTCGTCTACAACGTCACGCGTGCGGAAAAGCAAGAGGGCTATGTCCTCGCCGCCGAAACCCTCGGCGCGTCGACGCCGCACATCTTGTTTCGCGAAATCCTGCCAAACTGCCTGCCGCCAATCCTGACCAAGATGACGCTCGACTTTGGCTTCGTGATCCTGATCGCATCCTCCTTGTCATTCCTCGGGCTGGGTGTTCAACCTCCAACCCCAGACCTCGGCTCAATGGTGGCTGACGGCGCAAAGTACTTGCCCGATTCCTGGTGGCTTACGGTCTTTCCCGGACTTGCAATATTGGTGGCGGTATTCGGCTTCAACCTCATCGGCGACGCGCTGCGCGACATTCTCGGTGCCGAATCGTGAACACGCCAACACTCGCCATCGACAACCTCAATCTCAGCTTCAAGGGCCTCTTATCCCGCACCCAGGTACTCCACAGCGTGTCATTGAACGTTGAGAAAGGTGAGAGAGTCGCCTTGGTTGGGGAGTCAGGCTCGGGCAAATCTGTGCTCGCACGCCTCGTGCTCGGACTGCTGCAAGATCAGCGCGGTGTCGAGGTGAGCGGTCGCATTGGCTTTGCCGGCACCGAACTCGATCAGCTCTCGCGCGCTGCCCGCCGAGCCCTGCGCGGCCGCGACATGTCGATGATATTTCAAGACCCAACGTCCTCTTTGAACCCCATGTTCACCATCGGCAATCAATTCCACGAGGTATTGCAGCGCCGCACACCCGACCTCGGCACCGGTCAGGCACAGGACACCGCACGCAGCTGGCTCGACCGGGTATCCATTCCCGACACCGATCGCGTGCTCGCGTCCTACCCCTTCCAACTCTCCGGTGGCATGAACCAACGCGTGATGATCGCCATGGCACTGGCCAACAACCCGACACTCTTGCTCGCCGACGAGCCAGGCACTGCACTTGATGTCACCGTCCAGGCTCAGACGCTGGAGTTGATGCGCGCACTTGCGGAGGACGTCGGCACAGCGGTGTTGTTCATCTCGCACAACCTCGGGGTGGTTCGCGAGTTTGCCGACCGGGTCTACGTCATCCACCGCGGCCGGATCGTCGAGAGCGGTTCGACAACCGCCGTATTTGACAACCCCGGACACCCATACACTCAAGCGTTGCTCGCCGCCATTCCACGCATCACCGGCGACGGCATTCCCGACTTGCCCGAACAGATTGATCTCAGTCACCCAGCCGTGCACCACAACACCGGACCCGCAGGCCATGACTGACCCCATTCTCAGCACGCACGCCCTTGGCAAAACCTTCCAAGTGGGTAAACAGCCTGTGCGCGCGCTGGCGGACATTGATTTATCTCTCCGGCGTGGCGAGTGCCTGGCAGTTGTCGGCGAATCCGGCAGCGGCAAGAGCACCCTCGCCAACCTGATTCTCGGCGTGCACGCACCAACACACGGCGAAGTCAGACTCGACAATACGCCGCTGCCAGCGGCGCGCGCGCTCGCACACCGAAAGCGCATTCAACTGGTGCAGCAGAATCCCCTCTCTGCGCTCAACCCGAAACGCAGCGTGCGTGCATCGTTGCGTCTTGCACTCGATATCCACGGCATTGGCACGCCGCAAAGCCGCCGCGACCGTATCGACGCGTTGTTGACCGATGTCGGACTCGACCCGGCGCTCGCCGACCGCAGACCCGCCGCTCTCAGCGGCGGCCAACGGCAACGGGTTGCGATTGCCCGCGCACTCGCCCCGCAAGCCGACATCATCGTCCTGGACGAGCCCACTTCCGCGCTCGATGTGCTCGTTCAAGCCCGGGTACTCGCCTTGCTCAACTCACTTCGGGTGCAGCACGGCTTGAGCTATCTCTTCATCACGCACGACCTCGCCGTGGTGCGCAATGTTGCAGACCGCGTGGCCGTGTTTGAAAACGGTCAGCTGGTTGAATTGCAGGCCACAGCAGACCTCTTTTCCCGCCCCCAGGCAGACTGCACTCAACGGCTGCTTGCGGCAGTGCCGGTGGTGAGCCAGGCAGAACTCACTCTGCGGGATGCGCTTTCAAACAGGAGTAGCCATGACGAACTGTGACCCTTTGGCTGATGCCATCGCATCCACCCAAAGCCAACCCAACACCAGCTGGCGCGCGCTCGATGCACTCGCTCAACGCACGGTTGGGGCAAAGCTCTTCACCGCCATGACCTTCGACGCCCGTACGGGTCTTGCCAGCCGCGTCTACACCAACGACCCCGACAGCTACCCCGTTGCCGGCACCAAACCCATCGAACCAAATGCTTGGACGGCGCAGGTTATCGATCAGGGCCAGACCTTTGTCGCCAACGACATTGCCGCCATCGCCAATGTGTTCAGCGACCACGAACTGATTCAATCACTCGGCTGCGAATCGGTGGTGAATGTACCGGTGTTTGCAAACGGCGAAATGCTCGGGTCCATCAACCTCTTGCACGAGGCAGGCTATTACACCCCTGCGCGGGTTGCCGACGCCCAGACGCTGACCTTGTCGGCCTGCGCCTGTTTTTTGTTTGCCCGCCTGTTGGCCCACACAGCCACTATTGACTCGATTGGAGACTCTCAATGACCACCCCCACACTGCGCGTTGCAACCGACGTCGGCGGCACATTCACCGATCTGGTCTGCTTTGAGACCGACGCCGAGACTGGCCAATCCCGCATCACAACTGCCAAGTCCGACACCACGCCACCCAATTTCGAGCAAGGCGTACTCAATGTGCTGAAAAAGGGCGGCGTGAACGCGGCCGACATCGGCTTCATTGCCCACGGCACAACGGTTGTGATCAACGCCCTGACCGAGCGCAAAGGCGTGAAGGTTGGCCTGATCACCACCGAGGGATTCCGAGACACACTCGAGATCGCGCGTGGCAACCGGCCGGATTTCTTCAACCTGCACTACCAAAAGCCCGCGCCTTTCGTGCCGCGGCACCTGCGCCGCGAGTTGCCGGGCCGCATGAGCTACAAAGGCGAGGAAGCAACTCCACTCGATTTATCCGGGCTTGCCGGCATCCTTGAGGATTTTCAGTCAGAGGGCGTCGAAGCGATTGCCATCTGCTTCCTGCACAGCTACGCCAATACCGCACACGAAGTCGCCACGCTCCATGCCGTCAAGGCGGCCTGGCCAGACGTCGCGGTGGTGTCCAGCCACCAGATCACGCGCGAGTGGCGCGAGTACGAACGCAGCAACACCACCGTACTGTCGGCGTATGTACAACCCGCGGCAGAGCGCTACCTAAACCGCCTCGATACCGGACTGCGCGAGCAGGGATTCACTGGCCGCCCGTACATCATGCAATCCAATTGCGGCGTCGATTCCCTGAGCGCTGTCGCACGCACCCCGATCACCATGGTGGAGTCCGGCCCGGCATCGGGATTCTGGGGCGCCGCTGAACTTGGCAAATTGATTGGCGAACCCAACGTTCTCGCGCTCGACATCGGCGGCACCACCGCCAAGTGTTCGCTGATTGAAAACGGCCAGGTCCGCATCATGACCGACTACTGGATCGAGCGCGACGCGAAATCCGCGGGCTACCCGATCATGGTGCCAGTGGTCGATCTGGTCGAGATCGGCAACGGCGGCGGTTCCATCGCCTGGGTCGACGACTTCGGCAAGTTACACGTTGGCCCACAGTCAGCCGGAGCACTGCCCGGCCCAGCCGCTTATGGCAAGGGCGGCACCAAAGCGACCACCACCGACGCCAACCTCTGGCTCGGGCGCATCAATCGCGACTACTTCTGCGGCGGCGACCTCGCCGCCGACATGGCAGCCTGCGAGGCCGCGCTCAAGGCGGTTGGCGATAAGCTCGGGGTCAGCGTCGACGACGCCGCGCGCGGCATCGTGCGCATCGCCAACAACAACATGGTCAACGCCCTGAAGCTCGTCTCGCTGAACCGTGGCTTCGACCCACGCGACTTCACCTTGATAGCCTTTGGCGGTGGCGGCGCCATGCACGCAGTGGCTCTCGCGCAGGAGCTTGGGGTCAAGAAAGTGGTCGTGCCAGCCGCCGCATCGGTGTTCTCTGCATGGGGCATGATGATGTCGGACTTGCGGCGAGACTATTTCGTCACTCAGCTGGCAGACGTCTCCACAGGCTCCGCCGATCTGATTGAATCCGTGTTCGCATCCGCTGAAGACAGCGCGGCGAGCCAGTTCATTGATGAGGGAATCGAGCGCAACCAGGTGCAGTTCACGCGCTATGGCAAATTCCGCTACCAAAACCAGGAACACACCACAGAGGTGGAGCTGAGCGGCCCCGTGACAGACGCCAACCTCGCCGAGATCGCGGCGCGTTTCCACGACACCTACGAACGCGAGTACACCTATCGCCTGGATGCCCCCGTAGAGATGGTCGGCATCCACTTGGTTGCCACCGCCGCCGTTGGCAAGCTCGAAATGCAAGCTCGTGACACCACAACCACTGACGCCTCAACCGCCATCAAGTCAGAACGCGACATCGACTACGCCCTCGAAGGTTGCCACACAGCGCAGTGTTTTGATGGCGACAAGCTCGAGCCCGGCATGACACTGACCGGACCTGCGATAGTCGAAGACGCTGGAACCACAATTGTCATTCACCCGGGAGATGCCGTGTCGGTTGATGGCTATGGCAACCTCCACATCGTTCTGGCTGGAGCAGCACAATGACCGACCACGATCCAATCACACTCGAAATCATCCAGAACTCGCTGCAGGCCACCGCCGACGAGATGTTCGCCGCGATGCGCAAAACCGCCATGAGCTCGATCATCTACGAAGTGCTCGACATGGGCACCGGCATCCTCGACAGCAAGGGCGAGATCGCCTCGAGCGGCGCCGGCATCCCGGCGTTTATCGGTGTGCTCGACAAAATGGTCAAGGTGCTGCTCGAAAAATACGACCCCAGTGATATCGAAGCGGGCGATGTGTTCGTCACCAACGACCCCTACTACGGCGGTGTCACCCACCTCAACGACATCATCATCGCCATGCCGGTCTTTGCCGACGGCCGCGTGATCGCATGGACAGCCAACATTGCCCACAACTCCGACGTCGGCGGCATGGCACCGGGCTCACTGACAGGTGAGGCAACCGAGATTTTCCAGGAAGGCCTGCGGCTGCCCGCGGTCAAGCTCATCTCTCGCGGTGAGACCGTGCGGTCGGTGATGGACATCATCACGGTCAATTCCCGCATGCCCGATGTGCTCAAGGGTGATGTTTGGGCGGGCATCGCCTCTGCGCGTATTGGTGCACGGCGTCTCGTAGACCTCGCGACCAAGTACGGCACCGACACCTTTGAATACGCCATGCACGATTTCATGGACTTCGGCGAACGCTGTTCGCGCGCCGAGCTCGCCAAGCTGCCAAGTGGCAGTTGGTCGCTCGAAGAGGAACAAGACGACGGCAGCTTCTACCGCGTCACGGTGTCAATCGCGGCAGACACCTTCACCATTGACCTCAGGGACAACCCGCCACAACTGAGCAATCCGGTCAACGCGGTGCGCGACGGCGTGATGGTCGCAGCGCAAATGCTGTTCAAATCAATCACCGACCCCTACTCACCCTGCAATGGCGGCAGTTTCCGCCCAATCGAACTCATTACCGAACCCGGCACCGTGTTTGATGCCCAGGAGCCGGCGCCCATCGGCTTTTACTATGAGGTCGAGCTCCGGGTCTACGACCTGATCTGGCGTTGCCTCGCGAAAGTGATTCCCGAGCGACTCGCGTCCGGGCACTTCGGCTCCGTGTGTGGCACCTTCATCGGTGGCATTCACCCAGACACAGGACGGCAATACACCATCATCGAACCGCAGCTTGGCGGCTGGGGTGGGCGCAATGGCGCCGACGGCAACAGCGCGATGTTCTGCGGTTTTCACGGCGAGACTTACAACTGCCCAGCGGAAATCAACGAGGCCCGCAACGGTCTCTGGGTCGACCAAATGGCGCTCAACACGGCCCCCGGTGGCGAGGGCAAATACACCGGTGGTCGCGGCATCGTCATGGATTACCGCATCCGCAATGACAATTGTTTCCTGACCATGGGCTACACACGATCGAAATTCGGCCCCTGGTCGCTCGAAGACGGCGCCGAGGGATCGCCCAATTTCTGCGAGGTCTACCCTGTTGACGGCGAGATGCAAACCTACAGCTTTGTCTCCGGGCTGACCGTCAACACCGACGACGTGGTTCGGGTCATTACCGGCAATGGCGGCGGCTTCGGTGACCCGACCCAACGCGACCCTGAGCGCGTTGCAGCCGACATTAAAAATGGACTGGTGACGGCAGAACACGCGGCCGAGATCTACAAGCACTCATGAGCTGAACACGGCATGGCGAGCGCTCCGCACGACCCCATCACCTTGCAGGTAATCCACGCGAGCCTGCAGGCGGCGGCAACAGAGATGTTTGCGGTGCTGCGGCGCACCGCCATGAGCCCGATCATCTACGAAGTGCTAGACGCAGGCACCGCCATCACCACTGCGCGCGGTGAGCTGGTGTGTTCCGGCGCCGGCATCCCGACCTTCGTCGGCGCGCTCGACAAGGCCGTCGCCCATCTCGCCTCGTCGCATGCCGACACCACACTACCGGGCGACGTCTTCATCACCAACGACCCGTCTTACGGCGGTGTCACGCACCTCAACGACGTGGTGATCGCCGAGCCCATCCACATCGACGGCGTCGTGATCGCCTGGGCCGCGTCGGTTGCGCACTGGAGCGACATCGGCGGATTGACAGCGGGCTCGATGGCGGTCGACGCGCGCGAGATTTTTCAGGAGGGCTTGCGGCTGCCCGCCGTGAAGCTGATTGACGCTGGCACACCCATCCAGGGCGTGTTCGATATCGTGCGCGCCAACTCACGCCAACCCGACACCACACTCGGCGACCTCTGGGCGCAAATCGCCGCGGGCCGACGGGCTGCCAAACGCATCACAGCCGTCGCCAAGGCTTATGGTCTCGACGCCTGGCAGATGGCGCTGGACGCGGCTTTTGATGCCGATGAATCGCGCGCGCGGACAGGCCTGGCGACACTTCCGCAAGGGCGCTACAGCCTGAGCGCAGTCCAAGACGACCAGTCAACCTGGACCGTCCACGTGCACATCAAATCCGACCGCTTCACCGTGGACCTGCGCGACGGACCGGACCAGATCGACTCGCCATACAACACCAGCCGCGACAGCGCGACCATCGCCGCACAGATGTTGTTTAAGGCTTTGTGCGACCCCACACGGCACGCGAGCGCGGGGTCATTTCGCCCACTGGAGATTCTGACCCGACCGGGCAGCCTGTTCGACCCCACGGAAACAGCGCCGCACGGGTTCTATTTCGAGACCCGAATCCGGTTGCTCGACCTGTTATGGCAATGCCTGGCACCGGCGTTGCCCAACGCCCTGCCAGCGGGACACTTCGGCACCATCGGCGCGACAGTGATCGCGGGCAAGCACCCCGACACCGGGCGGCGCAGCACGCTGGTGGAACCACAGATGGGCGGATGGGGCGCCACCCACGAACGCGACGGTCAGAGCGCGCTCTTCTCAACCAACCACGGTGACACCTTCAACTGCCCCGCCGAAATCACCGAGGCCCGCCACGGCATTGATGTGCGTTGGCGACAGTTGTCAGCGAAGGCATGCGGGCCGGGCTTGCATCATGGTGGACGCGGCCTGGACACCTGCTACGCCGCGCGCGCGCCGGTGACTGTTGCAGTCGGGTTCAGCCGCAACAGAGAGCCGGTCTGGGGCACCCAAGGTGGCGGCGCAGGCGACTGTAACACCGTCACCCTCACACGCACCTCCGGTGACACCGAACAGGTCGCCTTCGCAAGCGGCCTCGAACTCAACGCCGGTGACAGCATTCGCGTCGAAACCGCGAGCGGCGGCGGCTGGGGAAAACCGGCAGACTGAGCCGCTCGGCTTGGTGTCGCCGGCACGACGGCATACCATGTGGACACTCACACAACCGCACCGGTGCGACACGTGACCCGCGACATCCCCGCAGCCGTCGCTGCCTTGCAGGCCCATTTCGGTGAGCGCGCGAGCAGCGGCCTTTCCCAACGCGAGCAACACGCCCACACCACCACTTGGATCGCACCACAGCTGCCTGACTTGGTGGTCTTTGCCGAATCCACAGAGGATGTTCAACACGCGGTTCAGATCTGTGCTGAACAACGCTGTCCCATCATCCCGTTTGGGGTTGGCACGTCATTGGAGGGGCAGCTCAATGCCCCTGAGGGCGGCATCAGCATCGACTTCAGTCGCATGGACGCGGTGCTGGACATCAACGCCGAAGACCTCACCGTCACCGTGCAACCGGGCATCACCCGCGAGGCGTTGAATGTTGCCTTGCGCGACACGGGGTTGTTCTTTCCAATCGACCCCGGCGCCAACGCCAGCATTGGCGGCATGACCGCCACCCGCGCGAGCGGCACCAACGCCGTGCGTTACGGCACCATGCGCGAAAACGTCATGGCGCTAGAGATTGTCAATGCGCAGGGGCAGATCGTGCGCACCGGCACCCGCGCGAAGAAAAGTTCAGCGGGCTACGACCTCACGCACTTGATGGTGGGCTCCGAAGGCACACTTGGTATCACCACCGCTATCACCTTGCGCTTGCAAGGCGTCCCCGAACGCATCGTCTCGGGCAGCGCCACTTTCCCAAGCATTGATGCCGCCTGTAAAACCGTGATCGACACCATTCAGCTAGGCTTGCCTGTCGCACGCATCGAACTGCTCGACCCCATGCAAGTGCAAGCCTGTAACCAATACTCGCAGCTAACCTTGCCAGAGGCCCCACTGTTGCTGGTTGAATTTCACGGCAGTGACGCCACCGTCGACGAGCAGCTCGTGCAGTTTGGTGAGCTCGCAGCCGACCACGGCTGCAATCAGATTGATACCGCGGATTCCCTGGAGGAGCGCAACCGCCTGTGGCAGGCGCGGCACGACGCCTACTGGGCAGCGCGCGCGCTGAAGCCTGGCTGCACAGCGCACTCAACCGACGCCTGCGTGCCGATCTCGCGCCTCGCCGAGTGCATCAGCGAGACCCGCGAAGACCTCGACGCCAACTGCCTCACCGCCCCGATCCTCGGGCACGTTGGCGACGGAAACTTCCACGTGTTGCTGTTGCTCGACGAGTCCGACGCGGATGAAATCTCCCGCGCCAAAGGCGTAGTGGAGCGGCTCGCAGCGCGCGCAATTAACATGGGCGGCACCTGCACAGGTGAACACGGCATCGGCCAGGGCAAACAGCGCTACTTACGCGACGAACTCGGCGACGCGGTACCGATGATGGCCGCGATCAAACGCGCGCTCGACCCGGACAACATTCTCAACCCCGGCAAGATATTCGCGCTGGACACCGGCGGCACTCAAGCATCAGGTGGCACTGATTGAGTGCTTTTGACCACGGCTTCAGCGAGCAGCACAGCCGCTTTGACACCATCAATCACCGGCATGTTGTAGCGCACCTCGAGTTGGGTCGCGATATTCGCCATGCCCGCGCACCCAAGCACAATGGCGTCACATCGGTGTTCATCGCGCGCCTGCTCAACACAGGCACAAATGCGATCAAATGACACCACCGGGTCCGCGTCTATCTCTAACACGCCCACCCCCGCTGCATAGACGTCCGCGCACCGACTCTCGAAACCGTAGCGTGCAATGTTGTCGCGAATAACCGGTACCGACACCTCAAGCGTTGTCACCACACAAAACCGGCGTGCTCGCAGCATGGCGAGTTGGAACGCGCACTCACCAATACCGAAAATCGGTACTGCAAAACGTTCGCGCAGCACCTCAAGGCCGGTGTCGTCAAAGCACGCCACCACAACAGCATCGACACGTTCACTGGCAAGGGCGGCATCGAGCTCGGCGATAACATGCGGCACTGCCGCTTCGCCATCGAGTGGCCCTTGAATCGCTGCCGGGCTGCCGGCGGGTTCCCGCGCCAGCACATCCGTCCTGGGCGATGCGACAGCACTCGCCTCATGCGCAATCAGCGCGGTCATCGACGCTGTGCTGTTCGGGTTGATGAACAGGATTTTCATGACTGTGCCGAACCGGATGAGGCTTGGGCCAACAACCGCCGGCGCTGCAACCGCGCGGCGACCAAGAACACCGCGATCACCAATAGAGAGAACAGTGTGGTCACAGTACCCAGCGCGTAGAGCACCGGTGTGGTGACATTGGTTGTCATGCCGAAAATCTCAAGCGGCAAGGTATTGTAAGAACCGGAGGTCAACAGCGTTCGTGCGAATTCATCGTAAGACAGGGTGAATCCAAACAGCGCAACGCCGATCAAACTTGGCGCGATCAACGGCAACACCACAAAACGCAAGGTTTGCCACCAGCTTGCGCCGCAGTCTCGCGCAGCCTCTTCGTAAGCACCGTCGAAGCGATTAAACACAGCAAACATGATCAACAACCCAAACGGCAGCGTCCACGTCAACTGCGAACCAAAGCCACTGGTCGCCCAGTGCACCTCCCAATCGAGCACATTGAAAACAAGACCCACACCGAGCGAAACTAAAATCGACGGAATCACCAGGCTTGCGATAACCAGGTAAAACAGCGCAGCGGAACCGGCAAAGCGCTGCCTGAAAGCGAGTCCGCCCATAACCGACACCACCACCGTGGTGACCATCACCATCGCGCCCAGGGTCAAAGAGCGCCTAAAGGCTGCCCAGAAATCGCCCACTGCCTGCTCTTCAAAGAGATCAAAAAACCAGTGCAGTGACACGCCGTTCATCGGAAAAGTCAGCCCGCCTCGCGGGCCTTGGAAAGACAGGATGCCGATGGTAATCACCGGGCCGTAAAGGAAGAGCACAAAGGCGCCAAAGAAGGCCGCAAGCACGTAAAAGGAACGGGAGCGTGGCACGGTCACAGCTCCTTGCGGATATCGACGTATCGCAACATCACTGAGACGATCAACAGCACCGTTGCAAGCAGTATCACCGCGTTAGCCGCCGCAGCCGGGTATTGCAACAACGCGATTTCATTGGCAATCACGCGCCCAACGGACGCACTCTGCCCGCCTGACATAAACCGCACAGTGATGAAATCCCCCATCACCAAGGTCACGATAAAAATCGACCCAATCATCAGCCCGGGTTTTGACAGCGGCAACACGAAATGGACTAGCGTTTGCCAGCCGCTCGCCCCCGCGTCACGCGCCGCTTCGATCAATGACCGGTCAATCCGCATCATGGTATTGAACACCGGCACCACCATGAACAACGTGTAGAGGTGCACAAAAGCCAAGATCACAGCAAAGTCCGAGAACAACAACCACTCCAGTGGCACATCGATCAGACCCGCATCCAGGAGCACCGAATTGGCGATACCGTTTCGCCCGAGAAACGGAATCCACGAAATCATGCGGATGATATTTGAGTTCCAAAACGGAATCGTGCACAACAAAAACAAGGCTATTTGCCAAGTTTGGCTGCGCACGTGAAAAGCCAGAAAGTAGGCCACGGTGAACCCAATGGCAGTGCAGAAAACCCACGTGATCACGGTGTATTGCAAGGTACGCAGATACGTCGCCCAAGTTACTGGGGAGGTGAAAATGTAGGCGTAGTTGTCAAAGATAAAAGCGGGGAAGAAATTCCATTCGTTGTAGTCCCAAAAGCTCACCACCAAGATCAGGCAGATGGGCACAACCAGGAACAGCGCCAACACACAAACCAACGGCAACACAAGTAGACCGCTAGTCCGGTTGACAGCAAAATCACGCATACCGATTCAGCTTCAGGTCAGAGGGTTAAGGCCAGAAAAAGGGCGCACGACCCCCAGCCACGAGGAGGGAGACACCGGGGGCCGTGCTAAAACAGACCTTCTACTGATTATTTTTTATTAAGCGGCGATAAACTCGTTCCACTTGCGGACCATGTATTTATTTTCGTCCATTACCGCGTTCCAGCACGCGACGGCACCCATTCGATCATAGAATGAACCACCATCACGGACCGACCCGGCTTTTTCCATCACATCACCAAATGGATTGGTGATATCCCCTTCTGCTGCTTTGCCTTCAAACCAAAAACCCCACTCGTCATCTGACATGAAATTCTTCGATGTCTCTGGCACGGCGGAGTAGTAACCCTGACGCATGAGAAAACCGCCCACCCAACCGTCGAGGTACCAATTGATGTACTCGTATGCCGCGTCGAGTTCCAAACCGGACAGGTTGGCCGACAAGCCCAAACCACCACCCCACGAGCGGTAGCCCTCTTTGAGCGGCTGGTAAACACACGGGATACCTTTTGACCGCACGGCGGTGATGGCAGGCGACCACATCGACTGAATCACCACCTCGCCTGAGGCCATGAGGTTCACACTCTCATCGAATGACTTCCAAAAAGCGCGGAACTGACCGGCTTTCTTCGCCTCGGTGAAGATCGCCATGGTCTTGTCGACCTCCTCCTTGGTCATGTTGCCTTTGTCGCCATACTGGACCTCGCCCATGGCCTCACAGACCATCGCTGCGTCCATGATGCCAATCGAGGAAATATCGAGGATTGACGCCTTGCCTTTGAACTCAGGGTTGAGCAGTTCTGTCCAGCTGCTGATGGGGCGGCCAATCAAGTCGGGGCGAATGCCAAGCGTGTCAGCGTTGTAAATGGTCGGGATCAATGTCATCCAACCGGTCTCGGAGTCGGCAAAGGTCTTGCCGTTGGGCCCTTCAACGAAACCCACCGAGTGCGGTGCGGTGCCCTGAGCAATAACGGATTCCGGTGTGAGTTTGCCGCTTTTAAAGGTGCCAACAATTTTGTCGTAATTCTTGATTTTCGACGTATCCATCGCCTGCAGGTTGCCCGCACCCCAGACTTTTTTGCAGATCCAGTATTCGATGTCAGCAATGTCGAAGGACTTGGGCTGGGTTGCCGCGCGCTGCGTGACCGTATCGGAGTCAAGCGCTGTCATTTCAAGCGTAAACCCTAGGTCTTCTTTGACTTTCGCGGCCACTTCATTGAGGTTCGACACACCAGTACCGAACTGTCGCAGCGTCACGTTCTTGATATTTTGCGCCCAGATCATCGGAAAACCTGTGATGGCGCCGGAGCCTACGGCCGCACCAGCTACCGCCGCTGAACCTTTGAGTAAAGAGCGTCGCGTGATACCACCTGCTGGCGTTTTGAGGTCATTTTTTTTGTTATCTGTCATGATTTTTCCTCCAATTTATTATTCGATGAAGATTTAAGCCGCCAACGTGTGTGCGTCTTCTTCGCGCCACATCAGGCACACCGACTCTCCAACCACCAAGGGTTGATCAAAAAAACGTTCGTCGCTGAGCTGCACAACCACAGCATCAACGTCATCGTCCAGCTGAGATTTCACCAAGACAGAGGCGCCTTGAAATTCAATGTCGACGACGGTTGCAAACAGACCATCGCGCGCTTGTCTGCTGATTGACATTCGATCGCTGCGAATCGACACACGCCGATCACCAAGCGAGAGCACGTTGTGGCCGCCGATAAATTTTGCGACGAATTCGCTGCGCGGCTTGTTGAAGACGTCAAAGGCTGTCGATGACTGCTGAATTTCACCGTCGTTCATCACCACCACTTGGTCTGCGAGCGCAAGCGCTTCATCTTGGCTGTGGGTGACGTGCACAAACGTGATGCCGAGGTCGCGTTGCAGCTGCCGAAGTTCGCTGCGAATCTGCACGCGCAAAAATGGATCTAAGGCTGACAAAGGTTCATCTAAGAGCAACACCCGCGGCGTGGTGATCATCGCGCGCGCTAGCGCCACGCGTTGTTGCTGCCCACCCGAGAGCTGCGCTGGAAAGCGGTTTGAAAGCGAACCCAATTGCACCCGCTCTAACATGTCGTCTGCTTGTGTCAGCCGATCTGCTTGATCAACGCCACGCATCCGCAACGGAAAAGCCACGTTGTCTCGCACACTCAGGTGCGGGAACAGTGCATAGCTTTGAAACATCATCGCCGTGCCGCGTTGCGCGGGGTTCAAGGTCGTGATGTTCTGACCGGCGAGAACGATGTCGCCGTCACTTACCGTCTCGTGTCCAGCCACCATGCGCAGCAAGGTCGACTTTCCACAGCCCGATGGGCCAAGAATGCAAACGTACGCGCCCTCATTCACCCCTAGGTTCACCCCTCGCACAGCGGGCGTGTCAGCGTATTGCTTGCTGACGTTGACCAGTTCTAGGTGGGGTGCTGCCACGGTGCAGGCCTGTTCTGACGAGGTGGCTGGCAGTGTGCCGACACATCGCAGTGCTGAGAACAGTTAATTTTGCACTTGACCGATGCGTTTTTTGCAGCACTATTGGAGCCATGAAACACCTCGAATTGCTTAAGAGTGTTGAGCAGGTCGCCCGCCTTGGCTCTATCCGCGCAGCCGCCGAGGCACTGGCAATCACATCGACAGCCTTGAATCGCCAGATCATTGGCCTCGAGTCAGATCTCGGACAGCCGTTGTTCGAGCGCTTGCCACGCGGCGTGAGACTCAACACGGCTGGCGAGATGTTCCTGCTGTACGCCAGGCAACAATTGACAGACTTCGAGCGGCTTAAGGTTCAGCTCGCAGACCTGTCCGGGGTGCGGCGAGGCCACATCACCATCGCATCGACCCGGGCGGCGTTACCCTATTTCTTGCCAGCAGAAATCAACCACTACATCGAGCAACACCCGCTGGTGTCGTTTGCGGTGAACCCCTGCGACATCGACACAGCGCACAACCAACTGATTGCACTTGAAGCCGACATCGCACTGATTTTCGAGCCACCGCTGCGGCGTGAATTTCAAATTATCGACAGCTTGGATCAGGAGATTGTCGCGGTCTTCCCATCCGACCACGCCCTCGCTGAGCAACGAGGCGACGTCAAACTCACCGAGTGCTTGAGCCACCCGCTTGCCCTGCCAGTGCAATCAACGGGCGTGCGAAAACTGCTCGAACACGCAGCCCAGCGGGCAGCACTGCCCATGAACGTGGCAGTCGAGTCTGAGGATGCGCAGTTTTTGCTCAACACGGTCAGGGACGGCCGACTGGTGACTTTCGATATCCCATTGAGCCTCTCGCGCAAAGCGCTTGCAGACAACGGACTCAGCGCACGCACGGTTCGCCGCCAAGACATCAGTGCCGGTCGGCTCTACATTGGACAACTCGTCAACCGCACGCTGTCGATAGCAGCAATGAAATTTGCCAATCAACTGACATCCACACTGCAGAGTCACACCGGCCTGTGTGATTGAGAAAAATATTAACGCAAGCCGTGTCCGCCACTGTATCGTCCGTTCAAGCGTTCATCTGGCACCAGAGAAAGTGGCAATTCTGCTGCGAGAATCTCAACCACAAGAGGAAAGCACGGCGTAGCATCGTCTGAATGACTGCTGCCGCAATTGCCTCCAGGGCAGGCAGAGAGGCCACCGAGCAAGGCCTTGTGTGCGTAGAAGCTGATACTGTCCCCTGCACGGGCAGGTGTGGCTTTCATAAAGTATTGGTGCGTGTCGGGCGTGAAGCCCGTGCACATGAACACATTGATCACATCGTGCACATGCAACTCAGCGTCCTCGGCGGCAAGCCCGAGGTGGGATGCGAGCGCGCGCGTGAGGTTGCTGTGACAGCAGTTGTCATAGTCTTCGCCACGCAAGCGAAAGTTTGTGTACGGGTCGCAACGTGTGCCGATCACGTCATGCACGCTGCCGCCGTATTCATCAATGCCGTACCAGGCCAGCGAATCATCCACCACCGTTGCAAGTGGATTAAGGTACGGCAAATTGCTCCAAAGGTGGTCACCAACAGTGACGTGACTGGCTTGCAGTTGGCGCGTTTTGCCACTGTAAAAGCGCTCGTTGATATCGTCTCTCGCCCACAGATTCAAATCCCCGACCTGGTGCCCTTCGGGGTTGAGAATGCGGAAAAAGGCACCGGCCGGCACCTCAAAACAGGCTGCATCGCGAGCCGGCACGATAACCCGCTCCACCGTCTTTGCGCGCGCAAAGCTCGCCTGCATCGCCCCGACATCGATTGGTGGCAACTTGTCACTCTCGTAGCAAATGACCGGTCTCACGGACAGACGCTCGGCGGCGTCAGCGGGTTTGTCTTGCGGCATATCTGGGGCTCAACGTGGACTGGGTACTGGGAGTTTGCCAAAGATCACGACAAGTCCATAGACTGCGCATTGAACTGACTGGACGCACGCCATGCACAGAGCCTCAATTGACCTCAACGCCGACCTCGGCGAGGGCTTTGGCCCCTGGTCACTGACCAACGACAGCGGGCTGATGTCGGTGATCACAAGCGCCAATATGGCTTGCGGGTTTCACGCGGGCGACCCCAATCACATGGCCGAAGTCTGTCGCCTCGCGCTCGCCAACGGGGTGAGCCTCGGCGCGCACCCCGGCTACGATGACAAACCGTATTTCGGCCGGCGCGCACTCGCCATGCCGCTCGCTGATCTCACTCGCATGGTGGCGTACCAGATTGGCGCGGCACAAGCCGTGGCAGCGCTCGCCGGGACCCGCATACGCTATGTCAAAGTCCATGGCGCCCTCTCGAACCAATCGGCTGAGAACCCTGACATGGCAGGCGCCATTGCCGCTGCTATCAAGGGTGTTGATGCAAGCCTGGTGTGGCTTGTGATCAGCGGCAGCGCCCACCTCGAGGCCGCACATAAGGCTGAGCTCATCCACCGCCAAGAGGCATTTATCGACCGCGCCTACGCACCCAACGGACAACTCGCGCCGCGCAGCCAACCAGGCAGCGTTCACAGCGACATCGACACCATGCTCGAACAGGTGGAGCAGATCGTCACAACAGGCACAGTCACGGCCATCGACGGCAGCGAGCTACCACTCGAAGCCGACAGCCTGTGCCTGCACGGCGATGGCGCCGGTGCACTCATCACCGCGCAGCGCGTGCGGCAACACATCGAATCCTTAGGCTTTGAGGTCAACGCATTTTGCTAAGCACCTGGCATGCAATTCCACTCGCTGACAGCGCGGTGCACATTGAAATCGGCCGTAGCCCGAGCCCTGACATTCAAGCGCGTACCCGCGCGCTCGCACGTGCGATCTCCGAGGCAAAACTGCCAGGCGTGATTGACCACTTGCCGAGCTACGCAGCCGTGTTGCTGCGCTATGACCCAGACAAAACCGACTACGCCAGTGTGGTTGAGCGCGTGGCGACGCTGATAGAAAGCAGCTCAAGTGCCGACGCCCACGCACAACACTGGCGCGTGCCGGCCTGCTACGACCCGCGCGTCGCCCAAGACATTGCTGAGGCCGCTGATTTATTGGGACTGAGTACCGATGCATTGGTCGCCGCGCACACCGGCGCCCGGTTTGAAATCGCGCTCTACGGATTCGCACCGGGCTGGGCGTACCTCAACGGCTGTCCTGACGCGCTCAGTTTGCCCCGCCGCAAACAACCGCGCCCACCGACACCGGACGACGCGCTCATGATTGCCGGCGGCCAGGCCATGTTGACCGCCCGCTCCATGCCAACAGGCTGGTACGTGATCGGTCGCAGCGCGCAGCCACCGCTGGCCCTCGAAGCTGACCCACCAGTGTGCTTTGACGTCGGTGACACCCTGCAATTTGAGGCCGTCTCATTTGATGACTGGTGCGCGCTCTACGCGCGCGCTCAAGCGGGTGAGCGTGTGGCGACACCAGCATGACGTTAATCATTAACAAAGCCGGCCCCTTGACCACGCTGCAAGACCTCGGGCGCAGCGGTTACCTGCGCTACGGCGTCAACCAGTCTGGTGTGATGGACACGGTGGCCGCGCGCTTGTGTTGGGGGTTGCTTGAACAGACTCCGGGCGAGACCCCGCTGATAGAAGTGCCGCTGGGCGGACTGCAAATCCAACTGGCGTGCACGGCGAGCGTGGCGGTGGTGAGCACCGGGTTCTCCGTGTTGCATAACGGCGAACCGCACGGCGCGAGCGTGCGTCTCACGCTGCAAGCAGGCGATCGACTCGACATCAAAGCCGGTGCAAGCGGACAATTTGCCTACCTCGGATTACACGCCGACTGGGCCATCGCACCGGTGCTCGGTGCGTTTGCGACCCACCTGCGCTCCGGTGTTGGCCCAAGCGGCGCGCTCAAAGCGGGTGACCGTTTTGCCATCACACCGCGCGCGACGCTGCCCGAGCGCACCAAGCTGCCAGCCCTCGACCACGGCGAGAACACATTGCGCGCCGTAGCCGGACCACAACAAGATTTTTTTGATGAGGCCGCCGTCGCGCAATTCTACGACCAAGCATGGACGCTCGACGCCGCGAGTGACCGCATGGCGAGCGCGTTGCGCGGCGACCCGCTCAACCACCTAAAAGGCTTTGACATCTTGTCCGATGGCATCGCCTTTGGCGCAGTGCAAGTCCCCGGCAGCGGCCAACCTTTCGTGCTCATGGCCGACCGCGGCACCACCGGCGGCTACCCGAAAATCGCCACAGTGATCTCATCTGACCTGCCACGCATAGCGCAAGCCAGGCCCGGCACAGTGATGCGTTTCAACGCCTGCACACTGGAACACGCTAACGCTGCAAGGCACGCACAAACCGAGTCCATGAAAGCTTGGCTCTCGGCAACGGATACCGTCGACACCCAGACACTGATGTCCCACAACCTCATCAGCGGCGTCACCGACGGCACCTAGGGAGGCTCCGAAAAAGTCCCAGCTGAGTGCGAGACAAGGCGAAGCCAGCCGTGTGACGGACCATCCAAAAAAGCGGACCGGGCCGGCGAACCGGGTTACACGCAGTAAATGAGCATTTTGATTGGCCGTCACACGGTTGGCTTCAACGCAGTATCGCGACTGATGGGGCTTGTTCGGAGGTTCCCTAGATACGCACGGCCCACTCAGGCGTAGCTCACCACCTCCACCTCGAGTCCGTTTGGCATATTGAAATAAAAGCGCCTGCCAGGCTCATAGTCCGCATGACTGTGTGTGGTGAGACCCTCTGCTTTTACGCGTCGCTCGACGTCGTCAAGTTCGTCAACGGCCACGCAAATGTGGTTCAGCCCAAGCGCGGCAAAGTAGGAATCTGCCGCCGGTGTTGGCACCTGAGGCGGGGTATACAGCGCGATATAACTCGCCGCCTCACCGACATGCATGGAGTAGCCTTTGTGAATTGAATCCCCCTCCCAGCGCACCGTCCAGCCGAACACAGTGCACAACAATTGTGCGGTGAGTTGTATGTCAGGCACAGTGACATTGAGGTGTTCAAGGGTTGCAGGTTTCATAGTCTGGCTCTTTGCTTGAGTTGACGCGGCCAGTCTACAATCTCAAGTGAACTTGAGATCAAGCAGAATCTCACATGCCAGAGCCCTTGATAGGAATCGGCCAGCTCGCCAAGCGAAGCGGTATCGCCGTGTCAGCACTTCGCTACTACGCGGACGCAGGGCTGCTTGACACTGTGCGCAGCGAGGGTGGCAACAGGCTCTTCCCGCGCTCGGCGCTGCGCCGAGTAAGCTTCATTCGCATTGCGCAGCGGCTCGGCCACCCGCTCAACGACATTCGCGACGCCCTGGCCCGATTGCCCGACAACCGCACACCAACCCAATCAGACTGGAGCAAGCTCGCCCAACACATGCGCGGCGACCTCGACCAACGCATCGCCGAACTCACACGCCTTCGCGATTCACTGGACAGCTGCATTGGCTGTGGCTGTTTGTCGCTCAAAAAATGTCGGCTCTACAACCCAGAAGACGCCGCCGCATCTGACGGACCTGGGCCCCGTTTCCTGTTGGACAAGCTCGATGACAGCTCACTGTAGGTGGCACAACATCTGCGTCATCGATCACAAACAGCAACACAAAAAACCCCCTACAATAGCGGGCTTGATCCCGCCACGCGCTTTAACCACGAGGACACCATGAGCACACAGATTTTCGGCCACAAATCCCCCGACACGGATTCAACCGGATCACCGATCGTCTGGAGCTGGTACCTCAATGAAGTCAAGGGGGTCGCCGCATCACCCGTGCTGCTGGGCGAGCCAAACACGGAAGCGGCCTTCGTGCTCGAGCGCTGGCAGCTCGAAAAACCCGCGATCATCTCAGACGTCGCCGACGATGCCGATTGCGTCATCGTCGACACCAATAACCCAGCCGAACTCCCGGCCAACATCAACAACGCCAACGTCACCGCCATCATTGACCACCACAAGCTCGTGGGCGGTCTGGAAACGCGTGGCCCGATCGACATCACCGTGCGGCCCCTTGCCTGCACGGCGACCATCATGATTGACCTCATGGGTGACGACGCCGCGAAAATGCCAGACAACATCAAGGGCGCGGCCTTGTCGTGCATCTTGTCTGACACGCTTGCATTTCGCTCGCCGACAACAACCGATCACGACATCGCCGTCTGCAAACAACTCGCCGCTGACCTCAACGTCGATATCGACGCGTACAGTGACGAGATGTTTGCCGCAAAGTCTGATGTGTCACGTTTCACCGACGCGGAATTGCTCCGCATGGACTCCAAGGAGTACACCGTCGGTGAGACCGCCTTCCGTGTTTCCGTGCTCGAAACCACCTCACCCGACACCGTGCTCGCGCGCAAAGACAGCCTGATGCAAAGCATGACCACAGTCGCCGCCGAAGACGGCGCAGATCAGGTCCTGCTCTTTGTGATCGACATCATCAAGGAAGAGGCCACCCTGCTGGTACCAAACGACGCCGTCAAAGCAGTGGCTGAGAAATCCTTTGGTGCAAGCGTCAGCGGCGACACCGTGGTCCTGCCCGGCATCATGAGCCGCAAGAAGCAAATCATCCCAAACCTCAGCGTGTGATCCGCCTCCCTGCTAGCGGTCCACGGCCAGCACCGTTCCGGTGAGCCAAGAACTGCCAGCAGGGCGCACCGCATTGTGCGTGCTCACAGCCATGCTGATTCTCGGTGTGGCTGACAACCTGATCAGGCTGATTGCCGAAGACATCGGCCTACATCAATTCCACTTCATCAGATCCCTATTTGCTCTAACCATCCTGCTCGCTTACGCGCGTTGGCGCGCTGAACCGCTGAGTTGGTCAAACCGCACCGCTGTGATCTGGCGCGGCGTCTTGGTCGGTGCCGCGATGTACCTCTACTTCGCGTCACTCGCCTTTTTGCCCATCGGCAGTGTGGTCGCCGGCCTCTTCACCGCCCCCGTGTTCGTGCTGCTGATCAATGTGTTGATGTATGGCCACCGCCTACAGACCGCCCACGTCGCGGCGGTCGGCTTTGGTTTTATCGGCATGGTGTGCATCACACTCTCCGACCAAGGCCAGGTCAGCCTGGTGCACGCGGTGCCTGTTTTGGCCGGTCTCTGTTATGCCGCCTCCAACGTCTTGGCGCGGGAGTGTTGCCAAGGTGAATCGACAGTCGTGTTGTCCATGGCGGTGTTCGCCATTCTCGGCGTTCTCGGCGCCATTGCCATGCTCATCCTTGCACACACCTCTGTGGCCGAGCTCCGGGACACCACTGAATTTCTCACCGTAAGCTGGCAACCGTTGACGCCCCGCGCAATCGCATTGACCGCGTTTCATGCGCTCTGCGCCAGTTGCGCAATCGGGCTGCTGACTTTCGCTTACCAACACGGCCTCTCGACCCGCGTCGCGGTTCTGGAGTATGTGTTGCTGGTGTTCGCGTCGCTGTTTGCCTGGCTGCTCTGGAATGAATTGCCAACCCAGCGCGCTCTACTCGGCATGGCGATGATTGCGCTCTCGGGCATTGTGATCACCCGTCGCGCCTGAGCACTCCTGCCAAGGGTTGTCAGGGACTGTGCAGCACACTGCCATGCCAAGCACAGGCACGACACACCATGACAGACTCAAATCCAAACACCGTGTTCCAGACCGGCTTCAAGTCGCGCGCACTGCACTTCAGCCCCTTCTGGCGCATTCGCATCAGCCTACCCGAAGCGGACTTCGACCGCGTGTTCAATGCCATCGTTGCCATCACACCCTTGCAATACGGTAAAACCGATCACAACGCCAGCCGCAGCGCGCCCGGTTTTGAATACTATCGCCCCATGGCGGACACCCCAACAGGTGCCGAGTCCGACACGCGAAAACGCCCGGGGATTGTCGATTTGGTCTGCTGCATCGAGCCAGACCATGAACTGCTCGAGCGCATTGTTGATACGCTCTACGAATTCAGCAGCTACTACGAACCACCGATATCCATCGAACCAATCCTGCGCTCGGCAACCATCGGGCTAGACGACAGCGACAACCCCCACCGCTGGTGGAACACCACCGGAGATTGGAAGGCAAACGGCTGATCACGTACCGCGATCGGCCGGCCAGGCGGCAAGCACCTGATCACCGAAAGCGAGCAGATCACCTTGGTCACTCGCAAGGCTGAGCAGCGCCTCGACTTGCGCTGCGCGGTTGGCCTGTCCCGCCGCGCCGTGGATCGCATCTGACGCTGGGTCGGAAATCGCGTCCCCAGCTGCGACGTCTGCAAGCGTCTGCGCCGCCCACGCCGCCAACGCGCAAATGCAGGCTGGGCTGTCCTGGCCGCGTGCGGCGCGTTCGGTCAACACCGGCACCACGCGCACACCGAGCTTCACGCTGCTGTCCATCGCAATCTGCGCCAGCGCGTGTTGCAAGGCTGGATTCGCGTAACGTGTCAAAAGCGCCGCGCGGTAGTCGTCGATGCCATCGCGGGCGGCGTCTGGCAAGGTGGCAACGGCTTCGTCCATCAACGCCTCCACTGCCGAGCGGATCACCGGGTCGGCAATGGCCTCGTGCACGAACGCGTGGCCACGCCAGCGGCCGAGGTGCGCCATGAGCGTGTGGGTGCCATTGAGAAGCCGCAATTTTCGCAACTCAAACGGCGCGACGTTTTCGACAACGCGCGCGCCTGCCGACACCCAGTCCGGTACCTCACCAACAAAACTGTCCTCAATCACCCATTCACTGAAGGTTTCTGTTTCAACCGGCCACGCAAGCGCGGCCCCGCCGAGCGCCTCACACTCAGATATCAGCGCGTCGGTGGTTGCGGGCGTGATGCGGTCAACCATGCTGTTGGGAAAGCGTGCAATGTCATCGAGTGGCAACATCAATCCTGACAACTCAGCAAAACGCACCACTGCCGCGTGCAGCGTCCGACCGTTGTCTCGCAAGTTGTCACAGCTCAGCACCGTGATTGCGGGGGCACCAGCCGCTGCTCGGCGCGCTAACCCGTGCGCGAGATAGCCCACAGCGCTGCGCGGCCTTGCCGATCCGAGGTCATGCGCGATGTCCGGGTGGCTTTGATCCAGTTCACCGCGCGAATTGAGGGCATAGCCCTTCTCCGTCACCGTCAACGTGATCACCCCGGTGTCGGCGGACGCAATCGCATCCAGTACCGCATCAGGTGATTCGGTTGCCACCAGCACACCACTTAGAACCGAGAGCTCTTCAAGCTGCACACCGCTTGCGTCTTTGATCGCCAGCGAGTAGCGCCAGTCTTGCGATTTCAGCGTATCGCGCACGGCGGCGCTGCGCAACGACACCCCGAGCACGGTCCAATCGCCCCCGGCGTTGGCGGTGTACCAGGCCTGATGAGCACGGTGGAAATTTCCAATCCCCAAGTGCAGGTGGGTCTTCACAGCGACACCCCAGCGGACGCGAGAGTTGGCCCGAGCCGGTAACTCTCAACCGCCAAGTCCAACGAGAGCTTGCGGGCCAACATTTCGGCATCGCTGCGACCAAAGTACCCGCGTGCCATTTGCTGACCGAGGTGGATTGCAACACACCGCCGCCAGAGGT
The DNA here is from genome assembly GCA_937925815.1 of uncultured Granulosicoccaceae bacterium. GTDB lineage: Bacteria > Pseudomonadota > Gammaproteobacteria > CALCKW01 > CALCKW01 > CALCKW01. Next base: position 30,642 of record CALAMQ010000111.1, read on the forward strand.
CATGCCGTGCGGGTATGGACATAAAAGCGCGAGTGTCGTCATTAAAACCCGCGAGCTTGCCGTAGCCGGCGGTTTCAACCACGCCGTCGAGGTAACGCGCGATACCGTTAGGGCTGTCGTGAAACCACCACGGCGGCCCGAGTCGAAGCGCTGGCCAGTGCCCCGCCATGGGTGCGAGTTCTCGCGCATAGCTCGACTCATCGAGCGTGAACGCAATCACCCTAGCGCTCGGGTCATTGCCAACCGTGTTGAGCAGGCCATCAAGGCCGCGCACCCAATCGGTGCGGTGCGGAATATCCGCCCCCATGTCCGGTCCGTAAGTCTCGGTGAGCTGGCGGTTGGTCGAGCGCGACGCGCCCGCGTGAATTTGCATCACCAAACCGTCGTCTCGCGACATCAGCGCCATCTCAACCAACATGTGGCCGTGCAAGCGGTGCCTAGTGGCATTGTCCGCGGTGCCGCTGCGAACCGCATCAAACAGCCTCGTCGCCTCGCTCTCTGACAGGCGCTCAGTTTGCAGCACCGGCACATCGTGATCGGTTGCCGTCGCACCGTGCGAGGCGAAGTAATCACGCCGCGCGCGCAAAGCCTCAGACCAGGCGCGAACACTGTTGATATCGGTGTCCGTAATCAACGCGAGCACGTCGAGATCCGAATCAAATCGGGCGTGCGCCGGGTTGATCACCGAGTCGGGTCTAAAGGTTGGCACCATCCGCCAGGGACGGCTTTCACTTGCAACCGTTCGGTGGTGTGACAAATCATCGAGTGCGCCATCAGTTGTTGCCAATAGCACAATGCCAAAGCGCTCCATCAGCGCGTTGGGCCTAAAGGCCGGGTCACGCAGAGCGGTGTCGATTGCATCGTAGACGGTGTCGGCTGTGGTCTCTGACAGTGCCTCGTCAATGCCGAAAACCGAACCCAGCGTATGACCCAGCCACAGCGCGCTCGGAGTGCCAAGAAAGGCCGGCCAGTGGCTCGCAAAGCGGCGAAACACCTGACGCGGATCTGATTCCGCCCCGGGGCCGATACCGAGAGACGCCAGCGAGAAACCGTGGCTATATAGCAGTCTGAAGACATAGTGGTCGGGCGTGACCAGCAACGCTGCGGGGTCGGGGAAAGGCTGATTTTGCGCAAACCAACTCGGGTCGCAGTGGCCGTGGGGCGAGACAATCGGCAGGTTCGCAACAGATTCGTAGATCGGCGTTGCGCCTGCATCGAGACTGAGGTTTGGGGTCGCCATTGCACTAGTTCCAACGTTGCTATGCTCGCGGCAGGACGGGTAGTCTATCAGCCCTCGAAATCACCACCATAGGACCTGGGCAATGGAGCAAACGTGGCGCTGGTTCGGTGCAGAAAACGACCCGGTCAAGGTTGAGCACATGCTGCAAGCCGGTGTCGAATCCGTTGTCACCGCGCTGTACGAGCTGCCCAATGGCGCAATCTGGACACAGGACGCCATCCGCGCACGCCAGCAGAGCCTGCACACACGCGAGGACGGTGGAAAGGGTGGATTGCGGTGGTCAGTGGTGGAGAGTTTGCCAGTATCAGACGCGATTAAGCGCCAAGACAAAGACTTCGCCGTCCACGTCGCAAACTACCGTAAGAGCTTAGAGAACCTCGCCGCCTGCGGCATTGAGACCGTTTGCTACAACCTCATGCCAGTGCTCGACTGGACCCGGACCGAACTGCGCCGGCGACTGCCACACGGTGGTACCACTATGGCCTTTGACCTCGTGGATTTTGCCGTGTTCGACATCCACTTGTTGGCGCGCGCTGGGGCAAAGGACGACTACGACGACGCGATTTGTGAAGCGGCAGGGACGCGCTTGCGTGTACTGAACGATGCACAACGTGCGGCGCTGGTTCGCAATGTGGTTGCGGGCCTGCCCGGCGCCAACGACAACTTGAGTCTGGACGACGTCCGAGAGATGCTCGAGCTGTGGCAACCGATCTCCGATTCAACCTTGCGCGCACACGCAACGGACTTTCTCGCCGAAGTGGTGCCCACCGCCGAACGCCTTGACATACGCTTGTGTTGCCACCCAGACGACCCACCGTTCCCACTATTGGGTCTGCCACGTATTGTCTCTAATGCCGAGGACTACGCCGCCCTCGTTGAGGCCGTGCCCTCACCCGCCAACGGCATCACCTTCTGCACAGGCTCACTCGGTGTGGACCCGGGCTTTGACCCCGCCAGTTTCATCGAAAGACTGGGTGCTCACATTCATTTTGTCCACTTGCGCACCACGCGCCGCGACGGACCGTCCGGTGCCGGCAAGGTGTCGTTTCACGAGGACGAACACCTCGGCGGCGACACGGATCTCGTGCAGACCGTCCGCGCCCTGCTGGCAGAAGAAGCACGGCGAAAAGCCAGCGGCCGAGCTGATCACAATATTCCCTTTAGACCGGACCACGGCCAAGACCTCATCGACGACCTCACTCGCAGCGGCATGCCAGGCTACCCGCTGATTGGCCGCCTGCGCGGACTAGCGGAATTGCGGGGCGTGATCGCAGCCTTCACAGCCTGACCCGCGTTCACGCCGCGACTGCGTCCTCGCCAGATAACGCCGGTGGACCTGATACTGGCAGCGTGATCGAGAACCTTGTGCCGACACCGAGCTCACTGTCAACGCGGATATCGCCACCGTGGTCTGTGACAATGCCGTAGACAATCGCAAGCCCAAGCCCCGTGCCCTGCCCAACAGGTTTGGTGGTGAAGAAGGGGTCAAAGAGTTTGTCGAGGTTATCGGCGCTGATACCGCATCCGGTGTCACTGATGTCAATTTGCACGACACCGGCGTTCTCTGCTGTCTTCACAGAAATCTCGCCGCGGTCCTCAATAGCGTGGCCTGCATTGACCACCAGATTCACGATCACCTGCGCGAGCTGGCCTCGGTTGCACATCACATCCGGCAACTCACTGAGCTCGAGCTTGAGCTCACACTTGTATTTCAACTCATTGGATGCCACTTTCAACGCCGATTCAATGCACTGATTGATATCCACAGCCTCGCGCTCAACACCGTCGACGTGAGAGAAATTTTTCATGCCCTGCACAATTTCCCGCACGCGGCTGGCACCCTCAATCGAATCACTGAGTAGCGCTCGCGCGTCTTCGTTCACAAACCCAATATCCTCATCTTTTTCGAAAGCGCGCAGGGCCTCCAGCGCAACATCCCGCTCAGTCGACTCAGGCTCCGCTACAACTTTGGCATAGCCATCGACAAGTCGCTGATACACCAGCACGTATTCTTGCAAGGTCTCGAGGTTACTGTTGATAAAACCAACCGGGTTGTTAATTTCGTGCGCAACCCCAGCTGCAAGCTGACCTACCGACGCCATCTTCTCAGATTGAAGCAATTGGGCTTGAGCTGATTTGATCGTCTCGTTGGCAGCCGTGAGCTCAGTGTTTTTTTCCTGCAAGCTGGTCGTGCGCCGGACAACCCGATCCTCCAAGGTGCGGTTGAGCTCTTGCAACTCTTGCTCATACTGGTCACGCCGAGCGTGCGATGCCTGCAGATTGCTCACCATCGCGTTGAACGCCAGCGCCACATCCGCAACCTCATCGCGCCCCCGAACTGGCACGGAAACGTCAAGGCGTCCCTCAGAAATTGCGCGCGCTCCTCGGTGTACTGCCTTGAGCTGATGCGTGAGATAGGCACCGAGACAGTATGAGAAAAGCGCCACCAAGAGCATTTCAGCAAGCGCAATGCCGCCTGCGAGCTTTCGCGCTTCGGCTATCGCAGCGGCGATGCTGTCTGTACTGATACCAATTTCAACGCGGCCATAAACCACCCCACCCTCTTCAATCACTGCATACACATCAAAAACGCCATCGCGAACATCATCCAGCGACTCATCCTGTGAGAAAACCGCTGCAAGTTTCGACGCCTCTCCAGATGCGGCGAATTCAGTACCGTCAGCCCCAAGAACACGGGCGTAGACCATCCCCGGATTCTTCAACGCCTCAGCCGCGAACGACTCAAGGGAAGCGAGATCGAATGAGAGCACTGCATCTTTTGTGGTTGTTGCAAACAAAGCAGCAGCAGTCTCAGCGCGCTGCGTCAACGCGTCTTCGCTGTTGCTGCGCATGAAGTTCAGCACCGTGGTGACCAGCAGCGCGAGTAACACCGCTTCAATCGCGGCCACACCGAGAATGGTTTTGAGCCGAAGTGACATACCGCCCTACTCCGCTGCCTGCATAGATGCCCAGTGGCTCAAGGTGCCGAGGGCGGGTATGTGGTGCCAGCCGGGCGCGTCATGCCCAGCCCCCTTAACCTCAAATTTTGCTAGACAGTCCGATACTATTTGACGAGATCAGCCAGCAACTCTATGCCAAGCCCGCGCACATCGTCCCAATCGCTGTCTTGCGCAGTCTGCATGCCTTTGAAGTTAATGCTGTCGAGCAGTGCTTTGCCCTCTGGGTCTTCATTCATTTCCAACATCGCATTGAGAATCTCAGACACGACAGGCGCCGGAACTCTTGGGTGGGAAGCAAAAGCGTGTGGCGTATAGGTTTTAGTTGTCCAGAGCACTCGCAATTCTGCGCGCACTGACGGATCAGTGTTATTGAAAGTTCGCATGACACCTCCACCCGCAGGGAAAAGCCCGCGCGCAACGCCGAGGTAAACTGAATCATGTGATGACACGTACTGTGGCGTGATTCCAATACCCTCAGACCGCATGTGTGAGCGCGGCAGCACACTCGCTGCAAACGCCGCTGGCGACGGAAACGCGAGTTTTTCGCCCTCGAGTTCACTCATATCGATAAGCGGGCTTTCTTTGCGAACCACAACAATTCCCTTGATCCGTTTGTTTTTCTGCCGAGCAAACGCACTGTAGCCCGGTGAATGACTGAATACGGTGTAGTGATACGGATTCATGTATGCCAAGTCGTATTGGCCCTCGGCCAAACGCGCTTCAAAAGTTGGAATATCTTTGGCAGTTGTAAACCGCACATCGTGCCCGGTCTTCTCGCTGAGATAGGCCACTATCGGAGTCCACAGGCGCGCCAGTTTGCTGGCGGATTGCTGTGGCACGACACTGAGGGTCACTGTTTCAGCGCTGGCGGTGCCAAACAGACAGATAAGCATCAGCGTGCTTGCGCAGACAATTTTCTTCAAAACGCATACCTCAGATGGATTGGCCCAACTGACTTATCGTCAAGCGCGATGAAATCTTGAGTGACATATTGGCCAGAAAATGACAAATGAGCATTGCGGTTCCATTTCAGTTTTAAAGCCATCTGCCGCTTAGAAAGTCAATTTCTAACGACAATATGGAACATTGCCGTATAGAGAGCTTCGACTCTGAAAGCCGCATTGGATGCTGACATCTCGATTCATCTATGAGGACTCGCACAATGCAAGCAGCCGAAACCCTACCTGAGGCAACTCAATCCCCAACGATTTTGTGTGTTGATGACGAGACCAGTATTCTTTCATCACTTCAGCGAGCACTACGCAAACAGCCCTACACTGTACTCACCGCCAACAGCGGCAGCGAAGCCCTCTCGATTCTCGAAACACAAGACGTCGACCTTGTCATATCAGACATGCGGATGCCGAACATGAACGGCGCTGAGCTGCTGTCTCAGGTCAACTCACGCTGGCCAAGTACACTTCGGATATTGCTCACAGGCTACGCCGACATGGAATCAACCGTGTCCGCAATCAACGACGGCCACATTTTCAGATACCTGCAAAAGCCCTGGAATAATGACGAAATTGCAGTTGAGATCGACAATGCGCTGTCTCACAAAAAACTGATTGATGAGAACGCCGCGTTAACGGAATTAACCGCAAAGCAAAACGAAGAACTCTTAGAGTTCAATGCCATGCTCGAATCCAAGGTCGAGGCGCGAACTCAAGAACTAGCCGAAGTCAACGATCAACTCGTGCAGACGCATGACGCATTGCAAACCAGCTACGAAAGCGCAATCCGCGTATTCGCGCAGCTGGTCGAGCTTCGCGAAGGCAGCAGCCACCACCACAGCCACCAAGTTGCTGACACAAGCCGACTGATTGGCGAGCACCTCTCGCTGGACGCGACTGCAATGCGCGACTTGCAAAATGCGGCGTTACTCCACGATATCGGTCAAATTGGATTTACCGACGAAATGGTCTCGACGCCAATCGAGGCGATGACTGTCGAGCAACAGAAAACCCATCACACGCATCCGGGCATCGGACAAGCCGCATTGCTGTCAATTCCTGCGCTTGAGAAAACGGGCCGCCTCATTCGAGCCCATCACGAGCGCATCGATGGCAAGGGATTTCCTGATGGTTTGATCGGCGACGCCATACCCATTGAGTCACGCATTATCGCCGTGGCAGCTGATTTCGATGACCTGCAACACGGCCTGTTGCTCAACCGGCAGCTTTCAACATCAGAGGCGCTCGATCATTTGCGAGCCAGGGCCGGAACCCACTATGACGAGGCAGTGATTGACGCCCTACTCGCACTGATCAGTCAACCAGCGGACGAACACACCGAAGCACTTCAAAATTACTCCGTTCACCTCAATGACTTGCAGTCGGGCATGAAGACCGCGAAGAACATCACCGCACGAAACGGCATGCTACTGCTGGGCGCAGGCCAAGTGCTGAACGACTCTCTCATCGAACGCATTCAGCAATGCCTTGATGATACAGGTGGATCAAAACTGATCACTGTCGTCAAGCCAGACAACCTGAACACACTCTGACGAACCGCCGCACTCAAAAATCAGGCAACTTTCTTGATGTCTTGGTTTACGCCGCTACGTTCAACTAATTTAGCTGACTCGGCCACGCCCTCTTGCTTGGATGCCGAGGCAAAGTAGGATTCAACATCGACAGGAATACCAACGAAACGTGCTGCTCCATTGAGGCTGCCAAGATTTTTAGCGCTCACATTGCTTTTGGCATTCAACCCCGTAAAACAGATAAGGCGCTCGACCAACGCCGCATGCGGGCTCGAGGCGATGACAGAAAACCGCATCACACCCACTCGACCGTGAAGCGAATCCACAACGTTGACATAATCTGAGAGCAACGCGGTGTCGCCACCGGCCAGTGCCAACCAAAAGGGGTTCTCCCTGGCCTGCGAAGCCGTCTGGGGCGAATTGCCAAATCGGCCTATGTCGGCCAAAGTAAATTCTTCCCCGCTGGCTTCCGTGTAAGCCGAATTGCGGTGGATCAATGACCCTGCCCAATCTTTGATGTACTCAGGCTTCAAGGCGGAATCGTACTGAACGTTCATCAGGGTTTTTGACTCGCACACAATCTTGATTTTGCCACCACTTGGCCCTTGACCAGGCAGATACAAAACCGAATCCCCTGTGTCCACGGAGCTGGACCAGCAATGCAAATCGTCCCAATTCTCATCACCCACCAAAGACACAACCTGTTCCATGATTTCACGCATGGAGACAGGTCGTAATCCATCACTCTTCATCGCTTGAATTTGGCCCGCACACTGACCAACTCGCAGCGGTACTCGCGCCGGCTCCGCGGTTGAGAACCGGAACGGTATCGAGTTCAAGACATGTTCCGTCATATCGCCACTCTTTCATTGCACGCACGCACCGCTAGTGCCATTTCAAACAAACCATCAGTCTGGTCGGACGCGAGCCAGACACTCCACACCACTCGCGCACACACTAAAACGACAGGCTGCATCGATTCTTAAGCATTCAAACGCAACTGTGTTGCACCGTGTTGCCCGTCAGCCCGAGGGTACCTTTGTACTCCTGCGCCAGCACCCTGGAGCGCTCTGGCCACATCCAAATCACCGGAGCGTGATACCGATTGAAAATAAGCGGATAATGGTCACCATTCACACGAATGCTGAACGCACTGACATGGCCCAATACATCTACACGATGAACGGCGTGGGAAAAGTTGTCCCACCCAAGAAAGAGATCCTCAAGGACATCTACCTCAACTTCTTCCCCGGCGCTAAAATCGGGGTGCTCGGTTACAACGGTGCTGGCAAGTCCACGCTGTTGCGCATCATGGCTGGGGTTGACACCGACATCATCGGCGAGGCGAGGCCTCAGCCAGGGATCAAGATTGGCTTCCTGCAGCAGGAGCCTCAGCTCGACGACAGCAAGACCGTGCGTGACACCGTTGAGGAAGCGCTCGGGGAGATCAAGCAGGCACAGAGTCGATTGGACGAGGTCTACGCAGCCTACGCAGAGCCGGACGCCGATTTCGACGCCCTGGCAGCCGAGCAGGCAAAGCTTGAAAACATCATTGAAGCCGCGGACGCACACAACCTCGAGCGCAAACTCGACGTCGCTGGCGACGCGCTTCGCTTGCCACCGTGGGACGCGATTGTTGGCAAACTCTCAGGTGGTGAGCGACGCCGCGTCGCCTTGTGTCGGCTGTTGCTGTCCGCACCCGACATGCTCATTCTCGACGAACCCACCAACCACCTCGACGCCGAGTCGGTAGCGTGGCTTGAGCAGTTTCTCGGCGAGTTCACCGGCACTGTGGTTGCGGTCACGCACGACCGCTACTTCCTCGACAACGTCGCCGGTTGGATTCTGGAACTTGACCGTGGACGCGGTATCCCGTGGGAGGGCAACTACTCGAGCTGGCTGGACCAAAAAGACGCCCGACTGTCACAAGAAGCCAAGTCCGAAGCTGGCAGACAAAAAGCAATCAAAGCTGAACTTGAGTGGGTGCGTGCCAATCCCAAAGGTCGGCGCAGCAAAAGCAAAGCCCGACTCGCGCGTTTTGAAGAATTGCAGAGCAAAGACGTTCAAAGCCGATCAGAGACACAGGAGATCTACATCCCACCGGGCCAGCGCCTGGGCGATTTGGTGATAGAGGCCGATGGCGTTTCAAAATCGTTTGGCGACAAGCTGCTCTACGAGAACCTCTCTTTCTCCCTGCCCAAAGGCGGCATCGTAGGCATCATTGGTCCAAACGGCGCCGGCAAGACCACCCTGTTCCGCATGATGACCGGGCAAGAGCAACCAGACAGTGGCAGTTTCCGCCTCGGCGAAACCGTCGATGTCGCCTACGTCGACCAGAGCAGGGACGCCCTCGACGCCAAGAAAAGCGTCTTCGATGAAATCTCTGATGGGCAAGACACCATTCGGGTTGGCACTTATGAAACCCCAGCGCGGGGCTACGTGAGCCGTTTTAACTTCAAGGGTGGCGATCAACAAAAGAAGGTCGGCGATCTCTCCGGCGGGGAACGCAACCGCGTTCACCTCGCCAAACTTCTCAAACGTGGCGGCAACGTGTTGCTGCTCGATGAGCCAACCAACGACCTGGATGTAGAGACACTGCGCGCACTCGAAGAGGCACTGTTGAGCTTCCCCGGTTGCGCCGTGGTGATTTCGCACGACCGCTGGTTTCTAGACCGCATCGCAACGCACATTCTCGCCTTTGAAGGCGGCAGTGAAGTGACTTTCTTCGACGGCAACTACAGCGAATATGAAGAGGACTACAAGCGCCGTCACGGTGATGACGCAGGTCCCAAGCGCATCCGATACAAGCGCATCGACGCCTAACGGCAAACGGAGTCAAAACCGGGGCTGCTTCGCAGCCCCGCACTCACGCCACCTGACTTGCGTCAGAATTCTCGCACTCAACAACTTCTCCAAGCCATGCTCGTGTCAGTGCAGCGTCATTGGTCAGGTGCATAAACACCGCTCTCAACCCCTCAATACTCGCTTCGCGTTGTGTGGGGTCACACTCGACATACTGCTCGCACGCAATCCATGCCGCCTGTAGGCAGTGCTGAGGTGCGAGAAGTGTGTCGTTGGGCGCAGTGGTCAAATCCAGGGGCTCACGGTGCCCGATAACCGCTTCAATTATACCGTCAGGCAGGGACCAGACGCTGAGCATATAGCCTGCGAGCGTCGGTGGAGACACACAGCCAGCGCCAGTGTCGTGCTGCCCACTGTCCAACACAATCATGTCGCCGATAGTACACATCAATCCCGCCAGTTGGCTGTGATCGATAGCCTGCTTCCCGAAGGAGGCCAGCTTTGCAAAACGGTGAGCGAGAGAGCTGATGATCTTTGCCTGACAGTTGAGACGTTCGAGTTCGCTGGCGTCAGCGCTGCTCAACTGTTTGACCACAGACTCGGTCAACACAATATTCTTTATCGTGTCCGCACCGAGCATGGACACCGCTTGGGGAATTGAGTCCACATTGCCAAAAAAACCAAAGAATGATGAGTTGACGATTTTCAACACCGTGGTCGACAGCCCCACATCCTGCTCTATCAATTCAGCAATATCTGCAAGACTGAATTCGTCGCTGCCAACCAATTGGGTAATGCGCTGATAGACCTCGGGCAATGACGGCATGGCACCAATTGCGCCCACATAGGCATGTAACGCCGGGTCGTCGAGCTGCTCTCGAAGCGCGAGACTGCGCACGACAGCATCACGAACCACATCCAATTCAACCGGCTTTGAAATATAGCGGTGAATTGCATGCAGTGATTCAAGAATCAACTGCGAATCTGCATAACCTGACAACGCCAACCTGACCGTACTCGGGCTGCAAGCCTGTACAGCCTGCAGCAGTTCAGCACCACTCATGCCCGGCATGCGCATGTCGCTGACCACGGCAGACACAGAGTGACATTTTATAAACTCCAATGCCTCACGCGGTTCCGAGAAAAAATGCATTTCCCACTCCGAGCGCATGCGTCTTAAGTTGCGACGCAATCCCTCGAGAATCGACTTTTCATCATCAACAAAAACTACGGTGTACACAATTGCAATCCTTTGCAAAGCGGGCGCCTGTCAAACAAAATTCCAAAACCAAGAGACAGACATTAATTCAAGAGATCTGAGACACCTAGACGGTTTGATATTTGAAAAATCTGACCAGTTCAAATGCCAGTCTCAGAGACACAAGCACGAACTGGGCACTAGCCGTATCGACACAAACTTAGCACCAATCGCCACCCCCGCAGCGGACTAGGCCGCACGATGACGCGACTGCCCAGCAGACACCGTGGCGGGGAGTTCGATGCGCATCAATGTGCCCTCACCCAACACACTGTCAACCGCGATGGCACCACCATGCGCCGTAACGATCTTATGCGCCGTGGACAACCCCTGACCAGACCCTTGCCCTGTATCACGGGTAGAAAAGAAGGGATCAAATGCACGTGCCGCAATGTCTTTGTCCATTCCTACGCCGTTGTCTTCTACCACAATGTGCAAATTGTCAGAGATAGTTCGTGTGCTAACCCGGATCAGACCAGCGTGATCAGGCTGCAAAGCCTTACGAGAGGCAATGGCCTGACTTGCATTCACTATCACATTTAACACAGCTTGATTGATATCAGAGGCGATGCACTCTATGTGTGGCGCGCTGGCATCCAAGTCGACTTCCAATTCTGCTGAAAAGTGCCATTCATTGCGAGAGACAGCAATGGTTTTCTCAATGCATGCGTTGATGTTCACGCGCTGCATTGACTCACTCGGGTGAGCGTAATGTCTCATCGCCTGCACGATGCGAGTGACGCGCTTTATGCCGTCTACAGACTCTGATAAGGCTCTGGGCAATTCCAGCATCACAAAATCAAAATCCGCTGCCGCAAGGGTATTCTGCACAGACTCTTTTAGCTCTTCGTCGTCGGACTGCTCGACCTTGATCTTGATCGACTCGACCGCTGCGAGCAAGTCGCCGACAGACTCTTCGACAAAAAATAAATTGTCGCCAACAAATTGAGCAGGCGTGTTGATCTCATGCGCAACCCCCGCCGCGAGCTGACCCACCGACTCCAGTTTGCTCGCCTGCAACAGCTCAGCTTCCAACCGTTTTATGCGGCTTAAGTCACGCACGATGACAGTAAACAGTCTCTGTCCATCGGACAGTTCTACAGCAGTCATGGACAAGCGCAGCGGTACGGTCGATGAACCACGAATACCTTTAACTTCGACGCCGTCGGTTTCTGCGAGTATCGCCTCTAGGTCAACTTTCTCTGAAAATAATTCGTGAAAGGCCGATCCAACCAGTGATTCAATCGGTTGACCAAACACCTTTCTCGCAGCTTCACTGCAAAAACGGATTGACCCATCGTGGTTGACCAACACAATCGGATCCGGTGCGGTCTCAGTGACTGTCTTGAAAAAGACCAAGCTGTTTGACAGCTCTTTCTCACGCTCTACAAGCTGGGAATTATTGGCTTCTAGGTCGCCAATTAACTGAGTTGCCGCGCGTCGTAAGTACCAAAAAATTGGCGCCATGATTAAAATAATCAGAACGTAGAGCGCAATTTCTTCGCGTACCATCAGATCGTGTGCCGACCGAATCTGGCTGCTGTTGAGCTGTGCGCCTACTACAATCGACCACGGCTTGAATCGCTTTGCGTAAACGATCGAGTGCAACTCGCTTGGCGTGGGCAGAATATTATTCTGATTGGAATAAGTGTTGTACACCACCGCTTCACCGACGGAGAAGGTTTGCGCCAGCAGGCTATCAAAATCAAAGGTGACACCTTCGGCCACGTCTCGTAACAACGGCGATCCCACGTTGTTTGGATCGGCACTGTTTACAAAGGCGATACCGGCAAGATTGACAACGAAGAAATGGCCGTCTTCACCAAACTGCATGCTCTGGATATCTTCAAACACCAGCGACCGCGCCTCATGCAGGCTGTAGTCGCCACGCTGCCAACGTTGGTGATGCGTCTCGATGCTGTGGTGAGCCATCTCTGTGGCCCGTTTGACCTTATCGACACTCAGCTCGATCAAATCGCGATCGAGATCACGCACGATCATCACTTCAACTGCCCCAATAGCCAGGAACCCAAGCAACAACAGCGCGGGCAAGTACAGTTTAATGAATCGAAGGTTGACGACCGGAAAGCGTCCCACTGGCAAAATCCCTTTGTTCAGTGACCCCTCGAACAAAGCCAGAGATGTGCCAGCTTGATCGCACACACATTACGTGTGCTCGAACCAACCCCGGTGCTGACGCGAGTCAGCTTGTACGGCGCACAATCACACCAAATCGAAACTTTGCTGGTAGCGGTGGAACGCGATACGGTTGCGTAGATAGCTGTGGTCAGCCTCTTTCAAGTGACATTGCACGCAGACGCTGCGCAACTGAGCGAAGTGCCCAAAGCCGACATCATGTCCGGCATAGTGCACCTGCATCAGGCGTTTGTTTTCACCTTGTGACAGATCCGGGTGGCCACAGCTCTGGTCCTGGCACCGATAATCAGTGAGCGCGAGCAATGCCTTCTCAATTCGCTCCCAATCCGTTCGAAGCGATTCAGGGACCGAACGGCAACTGATTTTCGGCGCTGTCGACCCCAACGGCACGCGCTCAAAAGGCTTGCCGAGTATATCGCCGGGTAGCAAACTAGACCCGTCCAAACGCCCACGACGCCCTCGGTGCTCATTGAGTTTGGCAACGCAAGCTGGGCACGGTTTCAAACGCTGGTCATCCACTTCCAGAACCGTTGCCGCACCGCGCACGAAACGCACGGGAAAACGTCCCTCAGCCTGCTGGCTGACGGCGTGTTCGCCAGGCCAATTGCGCAGCGCCGCTTCGACCAGGAGCGGGCACTCAACCAAGTGGTAGTGGTGGAGCGCCTCGACAACGGCGTCGCCGTTGAACCCGCCGTGATGAGCATGTTGGTCGAACAATGCACCGAGTACATCGCCTTCAATGTCATTGTCTACACGGTAGATCGCGACCTGCGTCAGTGCACCGCCCGGCGTCAACCGGTAAATACCGGTCTCACCAAAAATCAGTTCGTTTGGGTCGATATCTTCCGATCGATTTGATAATTGTTGTGCGAGCACGCTCAGGCCCGGCGCGCCGCCGATCAAAGAGGCCGCGTACTCTAGACGTGAGAAGCGCGTCAGCCTCACGCAGCCTCTCCCGACTCTTGCAGGATGCGGTAGATTTTGTCTTCTGTACGCGTGAGCACACGAAACTCCACGCGTCGCGAACGCTCAGAGTCTTCGCGCCCGTCAGCCTGCAACACTGGCACTGCGTAGGACAGCCCATTAGCGCGAAGCACCGACACCAACCATTCTCGTGTGCTCTGCTCCGTTGCCTGTAACGTGAAGACGTAATCAAGCACTGAAAAGGAGCGATCTTGCGAGAGCTTCGCGTTCTTGATGTAGACCTCTCCTGGATCACTTGCACCTTGCCAATCAGACGAAGTGTGACCCTCGATGCGTATCTCTGAGACTTCAGTTTGAAATTCTTCGCGCGCCAAAATCGAGATATAACGCGGGAAAAAATCATCGAGAATATTGCGAAAGGCCGGTTTTATCGAGGCGCTGTTCACATCAAACAACACGTCCGGCTCACGAAACCGCACCGTGTTGTCCGGCAGAATTTCCGCATCCCAACGCGGCAAGTCATCGGAGAATTCTTCGATCAACGCGCGGTTGAGCGCCGTGCGGGATTCATCGTAGGCCACCGCAATGTCTGAGATGGCCTGCTTTTCCTGCTGGGTCTGCCACATGAAGCCGATCGCCATGAGCATGAACACCATCATCAACCCCGCCATCATGTCGGAGATGGACATCCACTCGCTGTCTCCACCCAGGCGCGCCACCGATCAGTCCTCCACCACGAGTTGGCGATAGTGGTTTAGAAATTGGCGGTAATCTTCAGCAAAGCGACTGGTGAGCCCGGTGAGTGTGTTCTCCAATTGACCCAGTGATTGCGGCACCTGTCGCTCGAGCTCACGGGTCAGACGCGCGACCGTCTCGCTCTGCGCTTGCAGACCGTTTTGCAAGTTGCCAAAGGCTTCATCGAGCTGCCCAAAGGCGGCGCTGGCGCTGTCGCTCAAACGCGCGTACTCGGCTGTTTGTGTCTGCAGCATGGAAAGCTGGTTGTGGCTCGTGGCAATGATCTCGGCCAGGCCGTTATAGACCGCTTGGGTTTCGCTGTTGCGCTCCGCAACGAGACTCATGGTGTGTGCCGAGGCATCGAGCGAATTTTGCACCTGCTGCATCAATACCGTGTCGCGCGAGATCACTTCGCGGTAGTTTTCCTGCCACTGCAGCAGCGCGTTTACGCCCTGGTTGAGTTCACGGAAATTGTCGCCAAACTGCGCGGTGAGGTTGTTGTTGAAATCGGATACAACACGCTCAAGCGCCGCCACAATTTCCTGCGTGGCGCCCTCGCTCACGCTCGCGAGCGCGGCATTCATTGCTTCGAGGGTTTGTTCCTGAGAATCGCGCAACAACCGGGTCTCGCTGGCAAGCGTGGGCAGGCTGTCGAGCTTGTCCCGGATCTGCACTAGCAATTCAGACTCATCTGACGCCCCCGTGCGCAGCCGCTGCCAAATGCTCAGCAGCACCGACAGCCCCATGCCCACAATCGAGGTCAAAAAGGCGATCTTCATCCCCTCGAGCAGCATCGGCACGCTCGCGCCGATATCACTGGTGTCAAAGCCCTGCAGGCCGATGAACACGCCTACAAAGGTGCCGAGCACCCCCAAGGTGACAATGATCGAACGGCAATCGCGGTGGTGGCGACGGCTGAAAGAAGTGAGAAAATCCACGACAAACAGCGCGCCCATCACGGCACAGAAGGCGAGCGTGACTGAATTGAGTTCCATAGTGATTCCGAGTTAGGCGGCGGCCCCAATTCCGCGGGCACTGGCGCCGTGACGTGAGCGACGCGCCCGCCTGAGGGGCGCCGCATCCAATACGAAGATCATGCTACCGCTCGTGCTTAGCGCAGGCAATGCGGCAGGGCGCGTCAACGGTTTTTAGCAACGCAAGTCGCCGCGAATCCTGAGCTACGCTTTGGTATCAAATTCGCAGAAGAGCCTCATCATGGTCAGACTCACCAAGCCCCTTCTCGCACTCTCTCTAGGCACCATGCTGTCCAGCGCACACGCGGTTGACGACGGCCAAGCGTTTCGCGACTGGACCGCTCGCTGCTCGGGCGCCGGCGGTGACGGCGCCCAGGTTTGCGTACTCGAACAGATCGTGTTCAGCGACGACGGCGAAAGACCGATGCTGCGGGCCGCAGCCGGCTACCTCGAACAACCCGGTGGCCGTGCGGAACCTGCCATCCTGACCACCGTGCCACTGATGGTTGCGCTGCAACCCGGATTGACGGTGAGCATCGACGGCGGCGACGCCTTCGTCGCAGACTTCCACCATTGCACACCTGAAGGCTGCGTCGCCGGGTTGCCACTCGACGAACGCGTAATGGGCGCGTTCCGCTCGGGCGCAGACGCCGAGATCCAAGTGGCGACCATCGACGGCGCCACCATTACAATGACAATGTCATTACGCGGCTTCTCAGCCGGTTTCGACGCCCTCCCCCCCAAGTAAACACGGGTTAGCGCCGGCGCACGACGCCGACAACACAGCTGCCGTGTCACGACACGGCAAGCCTTTGCCGCCGCGGGCCCCGAGGCGGCACGGCGATTGCTGCGCCCTCTCTGTCAGCGCGAAAGCGCCAAAAACACAGTGACAGGGAGCATATCTCGTGAACACGCCTCTCGCAGCGGCCAGACGCCTTGCCGTCGCCACCACCACAACTGCGCTCACCCTGGCGGCGTCCGGCATCAGTCCGGCCGCGCACGCACTGGGCCTTGGCAATATCGAAGTCCTGAGCGGCCTCAACCAACCGCTGAGGGCGGTGGTGCCGTTGTTGCTCGAAGACGGCGAGGCTGCACAACAGTTAGACCTGGCCATTGCCCGCGATGACGAGGCGAGCAAATTCGGTGCACTGCCCAACCTGCTTGGCCAGAACGTCGAAGTCGTGCTCTCGCTGCAGGGCTCGCGCATGGAGGCCCTGATCACCACCAAATATCCGGTCAAAGAGCCCCACCTAGACGTTGTATTGCACGCCAAGCTGGGCGAGACAAAGCACCTTCGAATCTACCCTGTGCTGCTCGACTTGCCGCTTTCATTC
>CALAMQ010000112.1 GCA_937925815.1 uncultured Granulosicoccaceae bacterium
GATGTGGTCTTGACACTTGGCGCGGGCAGCGTGGGTGCTTTCGCGGCGACGCTGTCGCAACGCTTGCAAAGCGAGGCGGTGTCCGATGTTGGATAGTGTGAACAAGTTATCTGAGGTTGGGCGCGTTGCGGTTGTCATGGGTGGAGACTCCGCCGAGCGTGAAGTCTCGCTGAAAAGCGGTGCTGCGGTGCTCGCTGGCTTGCAGCGCGCGGGTGTCGATGCCCACGCGCTCGACGCGCGCGGTGATGTGATCACTGAGCTCAAGGACGGCGCCTTTGATACGGCTTTTTTGATCTTGCACGGTCCGGGCGGAGAAGACGGTTGTTTGCAAGGCGCACTCGAGACAGCGGGCATTCGCTACACCGGCAGTGGTGTGCTTGGGTCAGCGCTTGCGATGGACAAGATTCGCACCAAGCAGATGTGTCAAGTTCTCGATATCCCAACGCCACCGTGGCGCCGTGTGAACAGTGAAGCGGACTGCTTGCTCGCCGCCGATGCACTCGGTATGCCGATGATCATCAAGCCCAACAGTGAGGGTTCGAGCATCGGTGTGTCTAAGGTGAATGCCACGCAGGAAGTTGCGCAGGCGTGGGCTGGGGCGTCTGCCTTTGGGGCGGCGTTGGCGGAGCGATTCATCGCCGGTATGGAAGTGACGGCGACAATCCTGGATGGCCAGGCGTTGCCATTGATCAACATGGTGCCCAAGCACGATTTCTACGACTTTGACGCCAAGTACACCGACAGCGGCACCGTGTACCACTGCCCAGCCGATATTGAGCCAGAGCTTGCTCGGTACATTCAGTCGCTGGCGCTCGCAGCGTTTGCCGGTGTGGGTTGTCGTGGTTGGGGACGGGTGGATTTTATCCTCGACACAGAAATGCAGCCCTGGTTGATCGAAATCAACACGGCGCCGGGCATGACTGAGACGAGTTTAGTGCCGATGGCGGCCAGCGCTGCCGGTTTGGATTTCTCCGAGCTTGTTGTGGCAATACTTTCGACCAGTTGTGAGGTGGCTTCGTGAGCCTTGCGACCGCACAATCCGGCTCTGTGACCATGCCAATGGTCTCGCGTCGCACACTGTGGTGGTGCACGGGTGGCGCGCTGGTGTTCGCGTTGTTGTTGGTCATTGCGCGCTACGGCCTGAACCCGAACTACTACCCCGTCACGGGTATCGAGGTGCACGGCACCACGCGTTACGCCGAGCGAGAAACGCTGGAGCGGATCGTCTCTTCTTATGCATCAGACGGCTTTTTTGGGGTCGATCTGCAGGGCTTGCGCGGTTCGATTGAGTCGATGCCTTGGATTCAATCGGCGTCTTTGCGGCGGTTGTGGCCCGGCGTGCTGGTTGTGTCGTTGATCGAACACAACCCACAAGCGGGTTGGAATGGCAACGAACTCATCGGCGCTGATTTCAGTGCATTCACGCCGCCGCAGTATCAATTGCAAGGCGAAGCAGGTACGCAGTGGAAAGGGTACTTCGCACAATTGCCGCAACTTTTTGGACCAGAGGGTCGGCACGCAGCCTTGTACCAGCTTTTTGTCGCGATGAACCAACAACTGGCACCGGTTGGTGACAACATTGTTGAGTTGGTAGAGGACGCGCGCGGCTCGGTTCAACTCAAATTGCAGAGCGGCGTCGATGTGCACCTCGGGCGAGAGCAGATGCTTGCGCGTCTATCTCAATTTGCCAAGGTGTACACCCACGTTGTCGCACCGGATTTACAGAACATACGACGCATTGATATGCGCTATCCAAATGGTTTCGCGGTTGACTATGGCCTCAACGACGCGGCACGCACACAAGGGGGGAACTGATGTCCAAGCGAGGAGACAAGCAGATGATCGTCGGGCTTGACATTGGCACGACAAAAATCGTTGCGATTGTAGGGGAGCTCGGCCCAGGCGGTGAATTGGAAATTGTCGGAATTGGCTCCCACCCTTCGCGAGGACTCAAGAAGGGCGTTGTGATCAATCTTGAATCCACAGTGCAATCGATAAAGCGCGCGGTCGAAGAAGCAGAGTTGATGGCCGGTTGTCAGGTGCATTCGGTACTCGCCGGTGTGGCAGGCAGCCACATTCGTGGCATGAACTCGCACGGCATCGTCGCAATCAAAGAGCGCGAAGTCAGCAGTGCGGATGTCGAGCGCGTGCTCGACGCGGCGAAAGCCGTTGCGATCCCGGCTGATCAGCGTGTCTTGCATGTGATTCCGCAAGAATTTTTAATTGATGACCAAGACGGCATCAAAGACCCAATCGGCATGGCTGGGGTGCGCCTTGAAGCGAAAGTGCACTTGGTCACCGGCGCCACCAGCGCGGCTCAGAACATTATCAAGGCTGTCCGTCAGTGTGGACTGGAAGTGGACGATCTGATTCTCGAGCAGCTCGCCTCGAGCTACGCGGTGCTCAGTGAAGACGAGCGTGAGCTCGGTGTGTGCTTGATAGACATAGGTGGTGGCACCACGGACATCGCCGTGTTCACCGAAGGTGCCATTCGCTTTACGGCCAATATCCCCATTGCCGGCGACCAAGTCACTAATGACATCGCAGTCGCCCTTCGCACGCCGACGCAACACGCTGAAAAAATCAAAACGGAATACGCGTGTGCGCTGTCGCAACTCACCCACAGCGAAGAAATCATCGAGGTTCCAGGCGTTGGCAAACGTGAGGCGAGGCAGTTGTCGCGGCACACACTCGCTGAGGTTGTTGAGCCGCGTTACGAGGAGCTGCTCACTCTGGTGCAGGCCGAGCTGCGCCGCAGCGGCTTTGAAGAGCTGTGTGCGGCGGGCATTGTGCTCACCGGCGGCAGCTCGTCAATGGAGGGTGTGGTCGAACTCGCCGAGGATATTTTTCAGACACAGGTTCGCATCGGTGTGCCTCAGGACATCGTTGGACTTGTGGACGTCGTGCGCAACCCCGCGCATTCAACCGGGGTTGGCTTATTGCGCTACGGCGTGAAGGCGATTACTGATCCGGCATTCATGTCGCGAAAGCTGGATGAGAAAGAGGTGGGTGGGGGAGTCTTTAAGCGGATGACTGAGTGGTTCAAGGGGAACTTCTAAATCGCGCTGCTCGAATGATCGGGTGACGCAAACAAAACATAACGAATCAAACTGACTGGAGAGAGCAATGTTTGAACTGATTGAGAACTACACCAACGGCGCACGGATTAAGGTCATGGGCCTTGGCGGCGGTGGCGGTAACGCAGTTGAGCACATGGTGCGCAGCGGCATCGACGGCGTTGAATTCATTTGCGCCAACACCGACGCACAGGCGCTTCGCGCCATGAGCGCGCCCCACAGCCTGCACATCGGCGCCAACATCACTAAGGGCTTGGGCGCTGGTGCTAACCCTGAAATTGGTGCACAAGCTGCGCGCGAAGACCGCGACCGCATCAGCGAGTTGTTTGGCGAGACCGATATGCTCTTCCTCACAGCTGGCATGGGCGGCGGCACTGGCACGGGTTCAATTCCGGTCGTGGCTGAACTCGCGCGTGAAGCGGGCATCTTGACTGTGGCTGTTGTCACCAAGCCTTTCCCATTTGAAGGCAGCAAGCGCATGGCGGTTGCAATGCGTGGCATCGAAGAGCTGCGTCAGCACGTCGATTCGTTGATCATCATCCCGAACGAGAAGCTCTTGTCCGTACTTGGCAAAAACATCACATTGCTCGACGCGTTTAACGCGGCAAACGACGTGTTGTGTGGTGCTGTGCAAGGTATCTCTGAGCTGATCACCCGTCCTGGCTTGATCAACGTTGATTTCGCTGATGTGAAGACCGTGATGTCTGAAATGGGCGTTGCAATGATGGGTACTGGCATTGCCAACGGCGAGAGCCGTGCTACTGAAGCCGCTGAGCAAGCGGTCAACAGCCCGCTGCTTGAAGACATCGATCTCGCCGGTGCGCGCGGCATTCTGGTGAATGTCACAGGTGGCATGGACATGTCCATTGGTGAGTTCGAAGAAGTGGGTAACGTCGTCAAGCAGTTCGCGTCCGAAGATGCGACTGTGGTTGTCGGCACTGTCATCGATCCGGAGCTCGAAGGTGAGCTGCGCGTGACCATGGTGGCCACAGGCCTCGGCACGGCGTCCCAGAAGCTCTCAAACCACATCGGTTCTAAGCACGTTCGAGCAGGCCGCGACGGCCGGGTCAACTACAACCAGCTCGACAAGCCCACGGTTATGCGCCGCGGTGCACCGTCTCTGTCAGTGCAGCCACGGCCTGTGGCCAGCGCACCGGCCGCGCAGCCACAGAGTGCGCCTGCGACCGCTGAGAAAACCGACTACACTGGAGATGACGGCTACGTTGCGTTGGACATTCCAGCCTTCCTGCGCCGCCAAGCGGACTGAGAGCAAGGGCAATTGGCTTGATCACAGTCCCCTAGGATGGCACTATTGACCGGTTGCGGCTTGCTCATTGCAAGCTGCTTACTGACAATAGCGACCTACTAGAATGGCGACGCAAGCGCGAAAGCGGCGTAGTAGGAGTGGGTTGCAGTGCCGCACAAGGCTCTCAACCCAATGACTCGATCTTGTGCTTGCTATTGAAGGGACGTATTTAGGTGATCCGGCAGAGAACCCTGCAAACGACAATCCGCGCCACCGGCCTCGGTTTACACACCGGTCGGAAGGTGAGCATGCGGTTGTGCCCGGCGCAAACTGACGCCGGTATCGTGTTTCGCCGCACGGACCTGAACCCGACAGTTGAATACCGGGCTGACCCGCGCTCTGTCACCGGCACCCAGCTGGCGACGTCCCTTGGGACAGGCGATCGCGCTGTGTCCACCATTGAACACCTGATGGCGGCGCTAGCGGGGCTCGGCATTGATAATTGCGTGGTCGAGCTCGACCACGGCGAAGTGCCTATCATGGACGGCAGTGCTGCGCCCTTCGTGTTTTTGCTGCAGAGCGCCGGAGTCACCGAGCAGGGTGCACCAAAGCGCTTTATTCGCGTCAAGAAGACCGTTGAGGTGCGCGACGGTGACAAGTGGGCCCGTCTGGACCCGCATGTTGGCTTCGGCATCGATTTCACCATCGACTTCGAACACCCCGCAATCCGCGCCAGCGCCCAGCGCTCGCACGTGGATTTCGCAAAAGTCAGCTTCATCAAAGAAATCAGCCGCGCACGGACCTTTGGGTTCGTACGCGATTTTGAAGCGCTGCGCTCGCGCGGCATGGCGCTCGGCGGCAGCTTGGACAACGCCATTGCGGTCGACGACGCCGGTGTCCTGAACCGTGAAGGACTTCGCTACCCCGACGAGTTCGTCAAGCACAAAGTGCTCGACTGTGTCGGCGACCTCTACCTCGTGGGGCACAATCTCATCGGGGCTGTGACGGCCTACAAATCCGGTCATCATCTGAACAACCTCTTGGTCAGGGAGTTGCTCTCGCAGCCCTCGTGCTACGAGGAAATCTGCTTCGAAACCACTCACCAGTCACCGTTTGTGTACGGAGAGGCTGAGGTGTTTGTCCCTGCCTGATCGGCTGTTAGCGGCGTTTTGCGTGCTTGGACAGGCGCACTAATGCTGATTGCAGTGCCTCACAGGTCACCCCCGATGCCAAGGAATCGAGCTGTTCAGCCGCCGCTTCACTCAGGCGCGGCTCTGTCGGTGTTGGGTCGCGCTTGGCCGGTGTGTGGTCCGCTGCGGGTGGATGAGGCGAGACCTTGAATTTGACCGTCTTGGCCCGCATATCAGCGTGTGCGCAGGCGGCAAGGATGTCTCGTTGGCAAAACCGCATGCGGGTGGCGGCCCCAGGTGTCGCCACGGTTAACACCAAGCATCCTGCGTCGAGTCTGGCAAACAGCAGGCTGTCAGCCAGGGGGGTTGGCAGGGCGCCTGCAACAATTTTGAGCGTGTGTCCGCCAGCGCGAGCGCGTCGACCGAGTTTGTCCAGCAGGATATGAGACAGGTTTTTCATAACGTCGGTGCGGGCGATAGCTGGGCTGACTTGGTCACGCAACGGTTTGCCGGTTCGGGTCTGCAGAGTATCATTCATCTATTCGTCGGCGCGCGTAACGCGCCCGATTCACCAAATGGAATCCGCCCATGCTTGGCGCCCTAGCCAGAAAATTGATCGGCACGCGAAATGATCGCGTGATCAAACGCCTCGGTTCAACTGTCAACAAGATCAGCGCGTTGGAGCCAGAGCTCGAGCAGCTCGACGACGCGGCGTTGCGCGCGCGCTCAGACGCGCTGCGCGAGCGTTTGTCGAATGGGGAATCTGTTGACGATGTGTTGGTCGAGGCCTTTGCGCTTGTGCGCGAGGGCGGCAAGCGTGCGCTGGGCATGCGTCACTTTGATGTACAGCTGATCGGCGGCATGGTTCTCAACCAGTCGCGCATTGCCGAGATGGGCACCGGTGAGGGCAAGACGCTGGTTGCAACCTTGCCCATCTACCTAAATGCCTTATCCGGTCACGGGGCGCACTTGGTCACTGTCAACGACTACCTCGCGCGGCGTGACAGCGCTTGGATGGGGCGGCTCTATCATTTTCTCGGTTTGAGTACCGGGGTGATCAACACCTCGGGTGGACTCGGGCCGGATTCGGCTTCATACCTCTTTGACCCCGATTGGAGTGGTGAAGAGGGCGGCTACCTCCACTTGCGCCCGGTCACCCGGCGTGAGGCCTATGCCGCTGATATCACCTACGGCACCAACAACGAATTTGGCTTTGACTACTTGCGCGACAACATGCGCATGTCCAACGACGACAAATGCCAGCGCGAGCTGCACTTTGCGCTGGTTGATGAAGTTGACTCCATCCTCATCGATGAGGCGCGCACACCGCTGATCATCTCCGGCCCGGCGACAGCCTCTGAGGACTTGTACACCGCGATAGACGCGTTGATACCCAAACTCAAAAAGCCCACTGACGCCGAAGACGAGAGCGCTGACTTCACCCTTGATGAAAAGGGCAAGCAAGTGCTGCTGACCGAGTCCGGGCACGACAAAGTGGAAGCCTTGATGAGCGAAGCCGGGCTGATCGAGCCCGACGCAAGCCTCTATGATCCAGCGAATATTTCGCTGTTGCACCATTTGGGTTCGGCGCTGCGCGCGCACGCGATCTACATCCGCGACGTGCATTACCTCGTCAAGGACGGCCAGGTTGTCATTGTCGATGAGTTCACCGGTCGCACCATGCATGGGCGCCGCTGGAGTGAGGGCCTGCACCAAGCCGTCGAAGCGAAGGAAGGCGTCAAGATTCAGTCTGAAAACCAGACTGTGGCGTCCATCACCTTCCAGAATTTTTTCCGCCTGTATGACAAGCTTGGCGGCATGACCGGCACCGCTGACACCGAGGCCGCTGAATTTCAGCAAATCTACGACCTTGAAGTGGTTGTGGTGCCGACTAACCGCGACATGGTGCGTGACGACAGACCTGATCTTGTCTACCTCACGCAGGAAGAGAAATTCCAAGCGATCATTGCGGACGTCGAACAATGTGTTGCTGATAAACGGCCGGTGTTGGTCGGGACCGCCTCGATTGAGTCCTCAGAACTCGTCTCCGCTCTCTTGGACAAAAAAGGCGTTACACACCAGGTGCTCAACGCCAAGCAACCCGAGCGCGAGGCGTCGATCATCGCTGACGCGGGTCGCCCGGGTGCGGTCACCATTGCAACCAATATGGCGGGCCGTGGTACCGACATTTTGCTTGGCGGCAATCTCGAAACCGAATTGGAGTCTCTCGGACAGGACGCGAGTGACGCCGATCGGGCGCAAATGCGCCAGGATTGGCAAGAGCGGCACCAGTTTGTGCTCGACGCCGGTGGTTTGCATATTATCGCCACTGAACGCCACGAGTCGCGCCGTATAGACAACCAGCTTCGTGGCCGTGCGGGTCGACAAGGTGATGCAGGCTCGAGCCGGTTTTACTTGTCGTTGCAAGATGACTTGATGCGGATTTTTGCCTCGGACCGCGTGGCCGGTTTGATGCAAAAGCTCGGCATGGAAGAGGGTGAGGCGATTGAGCACCCGTGGGTCACCAAAGCCATTGAAAATGCCCAACGCAAAGTTGAGGCGCACAACTTCGATATTCGCAAGCACTTGCTCGAATACGACGATGTCGCAAATGATCAGCGCAAAGTTATCTATGAGCAACGCGACGATCTGCTCGGCTCGCAAGACATGGGCGACGCGATCAAAGGCATCCGCGAAGAAGTGGTTGAGAATCTGCTCGCAGACTATATCCCGCCCGGTTCGCTCGATGAGCAATGGGATGTGCCCGGTGCAACATCGGCCTTTAATGAGCGGTTTAACCTTGATATCGATGTGCAAGCTTGGCTCGATACGGACGAGACCCTCGACGAAGACGGCATTCGCGAGAAACTGATCGCGGAGCTTGAGCAAGGTCACGCGGCCAAGACCGAGCAGGTCGGGCCCGAGAACATGCAGCGATTTGAAAAATTTGTGATGTTGCGCACGCTCGATGAGCACTGGCGTGAACATCTCGCGGCAATGGATCACTTACGCCAAAGTGTGAGCCTGCGTGGTTACGCGCAGAAGAACCCCAAGCAAGAATACAAGCGCGAGTCGTTCGAACTTTTCACCGGGCTGCTCGAGACGTTCAAGCAGGAGTCTCTGTCGACGATCAGCCGCGTGCAGATTCGTGATCCCGAAGAAGTGGCTGCCGCAGAACGGGCAGAACGTGTGGCGGCAGCTCAGCAGGCGATGCAGTACAAACACGATGATGCTGAGAGCGCGCTTGGTGGCGGTGAGGGTGAAGTCAGTGGCGCGGAGCCGGGTAACAGTGGCCAAGGTGCGCCAGCGCAAGGTGCAGCAGCTGCTGCTCCCTTTGTGCGTGGTGCGCCGAAACTTGGCCGCAATGACCCCTGCTGGTGTGGTTCAGGCAAAAAATTCAAACAGTGTCACGGCAAACTTAACTGATGCCACCGGTTAACCTGCCAGAAGTTTCACGCCTTGAGGCAGTGCCTGGCGTGCGCGTTGCCACCGTGGCATCCGGGATAAAACCCGGCAGAGACGATCTAAGTTTGATCGAAGTTGCCGAGGGTGCAGAGGTTGCGGCAGTGTTCACGCGAAACGCCTACTGCGCCGCGCCAGTCCAAGTCGCGCGTCATCATCTTGAGACGTCTTCGACGCGGGCGCTCTTGATTAATGCTGGAAATGCCAATGCCGGCACCGGGCGGCGCGGACTTGATGACGCGTCTCAGTGTTGCCAGTGGGTTGCAGACGCTTTGGGGTGCGAGCCTACTCAAGTGCTGCCTTTCTCGACCGGTGTGATCAGTGAGTTCTTGCCGATGGCATCGTTTGCCAGCGGCATTCCAGCAGCGGCTGAGGCATTGCACGCAGATCGTTGGTTGAATCTTGCACACGCGATCATGACCACCGACACACAGGCAAAGGGTTTTTCACGCACACTGAAGCTCGGTGGGGAGAAAATCACGCTCACGGGTGTGGTCAAGGGATCTGGCATGATCCACCCCAATATGGCCACCATGCTCGCCTTTATTGCGACAGATGTCGGTGTATCGAAGTCAGACTTGCAATTTTGTTTGGCTGATGCAGTGGATCTGAGCTTCAATTGTGCGACTGTCGATGGCGATACCTCGACCAATGACGCTTGTGTGCTCATTGCAACGGGCAAGAGTGGCGTGTCACTTGATGCCTCTCAGCCGGAGTGGGGCGAGTTTTCAGCAGCCGTAGAGAGCTTGTGTTCTGACCTTGCGCAAGCAATGGTGCGAGACGGTGAGGGTGCGAGTAAATTCATCACGCTGGAAGTTGAAAGCGGTGAGACTGTTGCTGCCTGTAAGCAGGTCGCGTTTACTGTGGCGCATTCACCGTTAGTTAAAACGGCTTTTTTTGCATCAGACGCAAACCTTGGTCGACTGTTGGCTGCAATTGGCCGCTCGGGCTTGCCCGATCTCGACGTCAGTCTGATCGACATTGATCTCGACGAGGTGCCGCTGGTGCGCCGGGGAGAGCCGGCAGAGAGTTACACCGAGGCCGCGGGGCAGGCCGTGATGCAACGCAGCGAGATCACAGTCCGAGTCGCGCTTGGGCGCGGCTCGGCGCAGGCCAAGGTCTGGACGACGGATCTCTCACACGACTATGTCAGCATCAACGCCGACTACCGCAGCTGAATCCAAGGTGAAGCGTGTGCAGGTGGTTGCGGGTGTTGTATTAGACCCGTCATGTCATCAGGTCTTGCTTGCCAAGCGCCACGCGGATCAGCACCAAGGCGGGCTCTGGGAATACCCGGGCGGCAAATGCGAACCGGACGAGTCTGAGCCACACGCGCTAGCGCGTGAACTGCTGGAAGAATTGGGCATTCGCATTCGCGACCCTGAGTTATTGCTCGTCGTTGAGCACGACTACCCGGATAAATGGGTGCGGCTCGCCTTTTATGTGGTGACCGCATTCGATGGTGAGCCGGTCGGTTGTGAAGGGCAGCGGGTTGAGTGGGTCACAGTTGATGCGCTCGATGGCATTGCCTTCCCCGAAGCCAACCGCGGTGTGCGCGCCGCGCTCGATCAATGGCGCAGCAAAAATTAGCTCAGCTGTAGAGCGATTGGTAAGTTGCGGCCAACGCGTCGATGTCATTGTGAAAGTCAGTGAGCGTGCGGTCATTGAGCAAGATGTCGGTTGCCGCTTGCAGCCGCTCTGCACGGCTTGCTTGCGCGGCCAGAATGCGTTGCGCTTGCTCAGCTGTGCTGTGGTCCCGTGCTTGCACACGTGCGAGTTGCGTCGCCTCGGGCACATCAACCACTAGAACCCGGTCCATTGTTGCGTGTTGTTGGGTTTCCAACAGCAGTGGAATCTCGAGCACCACAAATTGTTCACCTCGTGCGGCGTGTTGCTCGCACCAAGAAGCCGTCGCCGCACGAATGCGTGGGTGCAGAATGGTTTCCAGTGCTTGGCGTTCTGGTGGCGAATTGAATACACGCTCGCGCAGCGCTTTGCGGTTGAGCTCCCCAGCGTCGTTCAACACGGCAGGTCCAAAGTGCTCAACCACCGCTGCCAGGCCTTCTGAACCAGGCTCGACAACATCACGGGCAAATTGATCGGCGCTGGAAACCGCGATGCCGTGCTGTTTGAATCGCTCGGCGACGGTGCTCTTGCCGCTCGCGATGCCGCCGGTCAGGCCGATGCGGATCATCAGCTGTAACCGAACACGACACGATAGAGCGTGTCGCCCCACATCAAGGTGAGCCACCCCGCCATCGCAAGCCAGGGGCCAAAGGGAATTTGCGTGTCGCGGCCACGCGAAGAGAGCAGCAGCCAGCAGCCGCCGACGACAGCGCCGCTGAGCGACGACATCAAAATCACCATGGGGAGTTCGGTCCAACTCAGCCAGGCACCGAGCCCGGCGAGCAGTTTGAAGTCACCAAAGCCCATGCCCTCTTTTCCGGTGATCAGCTTGAACAGCTGAAACACCGCCCACAACACGCCGTACCCGGCGGCTGCGCCGATGATGGCATCTGTTGGGCTCACGCCGGTGACGGCGAAGGCGCTCAGCACCAGCCCCAGCCACAAAAAGGGCAGGGTGAGAATGTCCGGCAAGTAAGTCGTTCTGAGGTCAATGACGGCCATTGCGATCAGCAGCCAGGTGAACGGCAGCGCGGCAAAACCCATCGGCGTTGAGCCAAAGCGCCACACCACCGCAGCACTCAGCACGGCGCTGAGCAATTCCACCAAAGGGTACTGCCAGGACAACGCGATTTTGCAGTTGGCGCACTTGCCGCCCTGCAGCAAGAAGCTGATCACAGGCACGTTTTGCCACGCCCGGATCAGCGTGCCGCAGCCGTTGCACCGCGAGGCTGGGGTGGCGAGATTGAAGGTCTCGAGGTCGTCGGCCGGCTGCTCGAGGAACTCAAGGCTGTCACGCCGCCAAGCGCGTTCCATCATCACTGGAAGCCGGAAAATCACCACGTTCAAAAAACTGCCGACTAGCAGGCCGACCACGGCGGCGACGGTGATGGCCATGGCGGACGAACCAAAGAAGAGATCTGGCGTGGGCATAAGGGTGCACCCGAGGCATAAGGTCAAGTTGGAAAATGCCAGCGCGGTGATTCACGGCCAGTGGCGTGACTGGCCGAACCCGCCTGCGTTGTGTCGGCTTGGGTGCGAAGGATACGCACCTCTTGTCCAATTCTAGAAGGCGTCGCCCATTTTGAAGATTGGCAGGTACATCGCGATAACCAATCCACCAATCACCACGCCGAGGAATGACATGATCAGCGGTTCCATCAAGCTGGTCAGACCGTCGACGGCGGCATCGACTTCTTCTTCGTAGTAGTCGGCAACCTTGCCGAGCATGTCGTCGAGCGAACCGGATTCCTCGCCGATCTCGACCATTTGCAGCACCATATTTGGGAACAATTTGCTGCGCGACATGGTTTCAGCGAGGCGAGTGCCGGTTTCGGTTTCCTCTTTCATGCGCATGATGGCCTCGCGATAGACGAGGTTGCCAGCACTGCTCGCGACCGATTCCATGGCCTCGACCAGCGGCATACCGGCGGCAGACATGGTCGAGAGCGTGCGCGTGAACCGCGCGACTGTGGCTTTTTGCGTGATGTCGCCAAAGATCGGCGCCCGCAGTGTGAGTTGGTCGAGTTTATAGCGGAAGGCTTCGCTGCGTTTTCGCGCTTGTATCAATCCGTAAATCGAGCCGCCGATTACGCCAAAGAGCAGCCACCACCAACTTTGCATCCAAGCTGAGAGGCCAACCACCAGTTTGGTGAACATTGGCAGGTCACCGCCGACCGATTGGAACAGCGTCTCAAACTGCGGCACCACAAACATCAACAAAATACAGGTGACCACAAAGGCCACAACCATCACCGCCGCAGGGTAGAAGGTTGCCTTCTTGATCTTGCGTTTGAGGGACTCGGTTTTTTCTTTGTAGTTGGCGATTTCGTTCAGCAGCTTGTCGAGCGTACCCGACTGCTCGCCCGCGTTGACCAGCGAACAGAACAGTTCATCAAAGTGGTCTGGGTAGCCTTTGAGTGCCTCGCTCAACTGTGCGCCACCTTCGAGCGAGGTCTTGATGCCGTTGAGCATCTCGGCCATGGCCTTGTTCTCGTGGCTCGAGCCAAGAATTTGGAAAGATTGCACCAATGGCACACCAGAGCCCATCATGGTGGTCAACTGGCGCGCAAAAACAGTGATCTCTCCAGACGAAATTTTGCCGTTGCTGCGCGCTTTGGGTTTGAATTTTCGCACCCGCGGGCTTTTGACGCCTTGCCGCAATAGCAGTGCTTTGGCGAGTTCGCGGTTGATTGCTTCAATAGTGCCGTTGGCTTTATTGCCTTGGGCGTCGACGCCGTTCCAGCTGAACATTGTCTTATCGTGTGTGGAGCTTGCAGTTGCCATGGTCTGTCTCAATCCTGGGTGATGCGCGCGGCTTCTTCCATACTCAGAAGTCCCGCACGTACCTTGATCAACGCTGACTGCCGCAGGTCGCGGATGCCTTCTTTAGCGGCTTGGTCGGCTATATTGATGGAATTGCCGCCGTCCATGATGATGCGGCCAATACCGTCGGTGATGGGCATTACCTGGTAGACACCAGTTCGGCCTTTGTAGCCGTTGTTGCATTTGTCGCAACCGACGGCCTTGTAAAAAGTGGTGCCTTGGACGTCTTCTTCAGTGAAGCCCTCGGCAAGCCAGGCTTCTTTGGGCCGGTTGTCGGGCTCTTTGCATTCTTCGCAGAGGCGACGGCCCAAGCGTTGCGCGATGATCAGCGTTACCGCACTTGCAACCGCAAAGGGTGCAATGCCCATGTTAACGAGACGTGTCAGGGTTTGCGGCGCGTCATTGGTGTGCAGAGTCGAGAGCACCAAGTGGCCGGTCTGCGCTGCTTTGATGGCAATGTTTGCGGTCTCAAGGTCACGCACCTCACCGACCATGATCAC
>CALAMQ010000113.1 GCA_937925815.1 uncultured Granulosicoccaceae bacterium
AGACTGGCGCGGACAAGGTGCACGATACACAGCTGCGTCAGTGCCTTGGGGAAGGCCGTGTTGACTGCTTCAGGCAACCCCTTGAGCCCGTCCATGCACGCAATGTAGATGTCCTCAACGCGAAGAACCTAAGACAGGCACAAATAGCGTGCTAACGGTAGCGATCCCAATCTGCTGATTTCGTTACAGACCGGGACCTCGGGCAGCCCATTTGAGCCATTCCTCGCACGAATGTGCGGATGCGTCTTACTCAATTAAAAGTTGGTGCTATGCGCACCTGGATTAACCGCTGAATCGGGGTGATTCCAACAGGTTCCACATTTGGGAACACTGGGTATGTGCAGCGCCTGACAGGCGCGGTCAGAAGGCCATTCCTTCTCCGCAAGAGACCTCGCAGCCCGGGATCTGGCGGCCATCAGGTCGGGACATCATTTTGAGCGCACTACAGGCTTACTGACTTTTCTCTGCAGCCGCGACATCGTATTTCTCGCGTGCCTTGTCGATGACGCCAAGGTTGTCCAACGCCCACTGCCCCAACGCGCGCACGGGCTCCTGGAAGGACTCCCCGGTTGGCGTCAGCGAGTACTCGACTTTGGGCGGGATCGTCGGGTAGTAGGTTCGGTTCACGAGGCCATCGCGTTCCAGCTCGCGCAGCGTCAGGCTCAACATCCGCTGCGAAATGCCAAGGTGTCGCTTCAACGCGTTGAATCGCAGTGTCCCGTATTGAGACAGTGACACGATGACGAGCACGCTCCAGCGATCACCCACGCGCGAGAGCACTTCGTTGATGCGTTGGCAATCCGGGCATTGCCCGGAACAGTCTTTGTCGGTTCCCATTTTGTGACCAAGGGTCAACGGTGTGCCTTCTTGCGGCGCCTGTTGGTACCCAATATATTCCCGGTTCCCAAAATATACCTGCTTACGCACGAACTGCCAACCGGACCGCAACATGCCCAACAGCCCGCTGATAGACCAATTGAACTGGCGCTACGCCACCAAGAAAATGGACGCCAACCGCGTTGTCCCGTCGGACAAGGTCGATGCCATCATCGAGGCGGTCCGCTTGGCACCCACATCGAGCGGCACCCAGCCGTTCGAGTTGCTCGTGGTGACCAACCCCGACGTGCGCAGCCGAATTCAGACCGCAGCGAATGACCAGGCGCAGATTACCGACGGCTCTCACCTGTTGGTGTTTGCCGCCTGGGACAACTACACCGAACAACGCATCGACGCGGTTGCTCAGATGATGACCCAGGCGCGTGGCGAGCTGCCCCTGATCAACACCTACTTTGACAACCTCAAGGCGAACTACCTGCCGCGAGACGCCGACGTCAACTACGCCCATGCCGCGCGTCAGGCGTACATTGCCGTTGGTGTGGCGTTGGTCGCGGCCGCCGAACAGCAGGTCGACAGCACCCCGATGGAAGGCTTTGATCCGGGCGCGGTTGACGACATTCTGGAGCTGCGCGCTCGCGGCCTGCGCTCGGTGGTGCTGATGCCGCTGGGCTACCGCGATCCGTCTGCTGATTGGTTGCTGCCGATGAAAAAAGTGCGCAAGTCCGAGGACATGCTCGTGACCCGAATCGACTAGCGGCTCATCCCCGAACAGAACAGAGCCCCCCATTCAGCCGCCAATGCAACGGCGGCACCTGACCGACGAGACACCATGACCAACCCACTGAGAAAACTGTTGGGTGCCGCGCCCACACGCACCGACGACGGGGCCTACGCACCATCCCCGCTTGCGCTGAAACTGGCGACATCCGCGACGACAGACTTTGATGGCGGCGCTTACGACAACCCCGTTACAGGCGGCGCGCACAAAGTGCTGATGCTCTGTACCGAAGAGCGCAACATGGAGATGGCGAACGGCACGCTGTTTTCCACCGGCAACCACCCCGTCGAAATGGGGCTGCCGATGCTGCACCTGCTGAACGCCGGATTCGACATCGACGTGTTCACGCCTACGGGGGCGCCAGCCAAAATTGAAATGTGGGCGATGCCCGAAAAGGACGACGCGGTCCTGAAGCTCTACCGCGACTATGCCGACGCGTTCGAGAACCCACACAGCCTCGCAGACTTTGTTGCCAACGGCCTGTCTGATCAGTCCCCCTACGTGGCGATCTTCTTCCCGGGCGGGCACGGCGCCATGCTCGGCCTGCCCGAGAACGAGGACGTGGGCAAGTTGATTCGCTGGGCCGACCAAACAGAGCGGTACACCCTCGCCATCTGCCACGGGCCGGCGGCCTTGTTGGCAGCCGACGACGGCGGGACGTTCGTGTTTGACGGCTACAAGATGGCGGCCTTCCCAGATGCAGTGGACAAACAAACGCCACTGATCGGGTACATGCCGGGTCACATGCCGTGGCGTTTCGGTGAAAAGCTGAGCGCGCTGGGCGTCACTCTCATCAACACCAAGGCCGACGCGTCGTGCCACATTGACCGACGCCTGGTGTCCGGCGCGAGCCCCAAGGCGGCAAACGGTTTTGGCAGGCTGGCCGCTGAAACCCTGCTGGATGCGGTGCACCGAACCTAGCGATGCCCCAACTCGACAAATTCGACTGGCAGGCACGCTCTCCGAGCTCGAATCAAACGCTGCACTGATCGAGGCGAACTGAAAGGCCCGTGAAACAGCTTCTGCAAGGCTGTCCCGCGGGCCATCAGGGAACTTACTTTGACGTGAATAAAGCGTTTTTTGAGGTTTCGGATTTGCCGTTCTGGGCAACCTAGTCACCGGTTTGAATAGACAAAGTGCGACTGCTGGCTGTCCCCACTGTGCTTTCAGGATCAAGGCTGACCTTCGCAT
>CALAMQ010000114.1 GCA_937925815.1 uncultured Granulosicoccaceae bacterium
CAAATGCACGCTGCTCGCCACCGTACTTCTTGCCCTGAACTACCGTCAGCGCTGCTGTCAGCGTCGTCTTACCGTGGTCAACGTGACCAATCGTACCCACGTTAACGTGTGGCTTGTTACGTTCGAATTTTTCCTTTGACACAGTGATGTCCTCTCAAAAATCAGTCTGATCTGTTTGCTGCGACCGCGGCCTGTGGCCCGCTGTCGCAACGGCTTTTTCAACGGTGGAAGGCGTCCACCACATTTTTGGGCGCTTCAACGTAGCGCGCAAACTCCATGCTGTATGAAGCGCGCCCCTGGGTCGCCGATCTCAAGTCCGTTGCATAGCCGAACATTTCGGCAAGCGGAACATCCGCTGCAACCTGTTTGCTGCCCGAGGGTGAATCGGACATGCCCGACACAAGGCCCCGTCGTCGGTTTAAATCACCGATAACGTCGCCCATGTACTCTTCTGGTGTTTCCACCTCTACTGCCATCATCGGCTCAAGCAAACGCGGTGACGCTTGCTCTATGCCGTTGCGAAACCCCATTGAGCCCGCAATCTTAAACGCCATTTCGCTTGAATCGACGTCGTGGTACGACCCATCGTAGAGCGTCACTTTAACGTCTACCACCGGGAAGCCAAGCAACACACCACTTTGCATCTGCTCTTGGATACCCCGGTCAACCGCCGGTATGTACTCTTTGGGCACAACGCCGCCAGCAATCGCGTTCTCAAACTCATAACCCGCGCCAGATGCCAGCGGCTCCAACCTCAGCCAGACGTGGCCAAACTGCCCTCGCCCACCGGTTTGGCGCACAAACTTGCCCTCAACCTCAGTGGTGGCGCCGATGGTCTCGCGGTAAGCCACCTGCGGCTTGCCAACCTTGGCGTCCACATTGAACTCGCGCTTCATGCGGTCAACGAGGATCTCCAAGTGCAGCTCACCCATACCGGAGATGATGGTCTGACCCGATTCATCGTCGGTGTGAACGCGAAAGGACGGATCCTCTTGCGCCAAACGGCCGAGCGCGACCGCCATCTTGTCTTGATCCGCCTGCGAACGCGGCTCGACCGCGACCGAAATCACGGGCTCGGGGAACTCCATGCGCTCCAGGACAATCTTGCTGTCCATCGCACACAAGGTTTCACCTGTTGTCACATCCTTAAGACCAACGGCAGCAGCGATATCACCCGCGCGCACCTCTTTGATCTCCTCGCGAGAGCTCGCGTGCATTTGCAACAACCGGCCTATGCGTTCGCGCTTGCCCTTAACCGAGTTGTACACCGCATCGCCGGACTTCAACACGCCTGAATAGACCCGCATAAACGTCAGCGAACCGACAAAAGGGTCGGTTGCGATCTTAAATGCAAGCGCCGCAAACGGCGCACTGTCATCCGCCGGACGCTCGTCTTCAGCATCATCGACAAGCCCTTTGATCGCAGGCACATCAAGCGGAGACGGCATCAGGTCAATCACGCGATCAAGCAAAGCTTGCACGCCTTTGTTCTTAAACGCAGTGCCACACGTCACAGGCACGATGTCGAGACTGAGCGTTCGCAAGCGAAGACCTTCGACGATGTCCGCAGCGTCGAGATCGCCGCTTTCTAGGTACTTCTCTGTGAGTGCTTCATTCGCGTCAGCGGCGGCCTCAACCATCCGCTCGCGCCACACTGCGCACTCGGCTGCGATCTCATCCGGCACCGGGCCGCGCGTGAAGTTCGCGCCCATGTCACCGTCGGACCACGTCAGTGCCTGCATCGTGATCAAATCAACCACACCCGCAAAGTCTTCTTCATCACCAATTGGCCACTGCACCGGCACCGGCGTTGCGTCAAGGCGCTTGCTGAGACTGTCGAGCACAAATTCAAAATTGGCGCCGACTCGGTCCATCTTGTTGACGAACGCCATGCGCGGCACGCCGTACTTATTGGCTTGCCGCCAGACCGTCTCAGATTGCGGTTGCACACCGTCGACGGCCGAGAGCACAAACACCGCACCGTCAAGCACTCGCAGTGAGCGTTCTACTTCGATGGTGAAGTCAACGTGCCCAGGCGTGTCGATGATGTTGATGCGGTGCTGGTCAAACTGTTGGTCCGACCCACCCCAGAAACAGGTGGTCGCGGCTGACGTGATGGTTATGCCGCGCTCTTGTTCCTGCTCCATCCAGTCCATGGTGGCTGCGCCATCGTGGACCTCACCGATTTTATGGTTGACGCCGGTGTAGAACAGAATACGTTCCGTCGTCGTGGTCTTTCCCGCATCGATGTGCGCCATGATTCCGATATTTCGGTAGCGCTCGATAGGTGTGCTGCGGGACAAGACAAATTTCCGGTGAGTACCGCGGTGTTACCAGCGGTAGTGAGCAAAGGCCTTATTGGCTTCCGCCATACGGTGCGTGTCTTCACGCTTCTTGGCCGCCGAGCCGCGGTTTTCGGTCGCGTCAAAGAGCTCACCGGCAAGCTTTTGGGTCATGGACTTCTCGCCACGCTTGCGCGCCGCATCAATGATCCAGCGCATGGCCAATGTGTTGCGGCGTACCGGGCGCACTTCAACAGGCACCTGGTAAGTTGCACCACCAACACGGCGAGACTTCACCTCAACCGAGGGGCTGACGTTATCAAGGGCCGCGCCCATGAGCTCAACCGGATCACCCTTGCCTTTCTCGGCGAGGATATCGAGCGCACCGTAGAGGATACCCTCTGCGACGGATTTCTTACCGCTCTTCATGATCATGTTGACGAATTTCGCGACTTTCAAATCACCGAACTTAGGGTCCGGGAGAATCGCGCGCTGCTGACTTTCTCTTCTGCGTGACATACCGACCTACCTCAGGACTTGGGACGCTTGGTGCCGTACTTAGAACGGCCCTGCTTGCGAGAATCAACACCCTGGGTGTCGAGCGCGCCGCGAACAGTGTGATAACGCACACCGGGCAAATCCTTTACACGACCGCCGCGAATCAACACGACCGAGTGCTCTTGCAGGTTGTGTCCTTCACCACCGATGTAGGAGGTGACCTCAAAACCGTTGGTCAGGCGCACACGGGCGACCTTACGCATTGCAGAGTTGGGCTTCTTAGGGGTCGTGGTGTAGACACGCGTGCACACGCCACGTTTCTGAGGACAAGCCTCAAGCGCGGGTACGTTGCTTTTCTCGACCTTGCTTTTGCGCGGTTTGCGCACAAGCTGGTTAATAGTGGCCATAGGGTTTCCGTTGCTGTTCTCTACCGCTGAAGCCGCGCGGTGTGTGTCGCGGCAGTTGTTAGCGGGCAAATCAAAAGCAGGCCGTGCGAACACGGCCTGCGAAAAGCGGCAATTTTAGGGTTCTGACGGGCCCAGTGTCAACCAAAGCCCACCAGAACCCCCACATTATGACTCGCTCGCCGGCAAAGACGGGTCATTTGCTGGTGTGTCAACCACCCCAGCGGTGTCGGCAACAGCTTCCGCTGCGGCCTTGTTATCAACTTCTTCGAACATCGACTGCAGTTCCGAGAGGTCCACGTCAACATCCCGCGCCGGCGCAGTTTTGCGCATGCGGTGGTACGCCTGACCGGTACCTGCCGGGATCAACCGACCGACGATCACATTCTCTTTCAGACCGCGCAGGTTGTCTTTGAGGCCGCGAACGGAGGCATCGGTGAGCACCCGTGTGGTCTCTTGGAAGGACGC
The DNA here is from genome assembly GCA_937925815.1 of uncultured Granulosicoccaceae bacterium. Taxonomy (GTDB): domain Bacteria; phylum Pseudomonadota; class Gammaproteobacteria; order CALCKW01; family CALCKW01; genus CALCKW01. The sequence goes on from CALAMQ010000114.1 coordinate 3,653, forward strand.
CGCCGAGATGAACGAGTCAGTAACCAACGAGGCCTTGGTGATACCCAGCAAGTTCCGCTCAAAGCGCACTGGCAACTTGCCGTCGGCGTCGAGCTGCTCGTTGAGATCACGCACACGAGAGATATCCACTTGCTCGCCTGGCAGAAGGGTTGAATCACCAGAATCAGTGACCTCAACCTTGCGCAGCATCTGGCGAATGATGACCTCGATGTGCTTATCGTTGATGCCAACGCCCTGCAGGCGGTAGACGTCCTGAATCTCTTTGACGAGGTAGGACGCAAGCTCGCTGACACCGAGCAATCGCAAGATGTCGTGCGGGTTGTGCTCGCCATCGACGACCACCTCACCGCGCTCCACATGCTCACCTTCAAACACGTTGACCTGACGCCATTTCGGGATCAACTCTTCGTAGCGTTCACCGTCTTCCATGGTGATCACGAGGCGCTGCTTGCCCTTGGTTTCCTTGCCAAACGACACCGTACCGGTGACCTCTGCGAGGATCGCAGACTCCTTCGGACGACGGGCTTCGAACAAGTCGGCAACACGCGGCAAACCACCGGTGATGTCACGCGTCTTCGAAGACTCTTGTGGCAATCGAGCGACAACGTCACCAATTGACACCTCTGCCCCGTCTTCGAGCTGGATCAGAGCGCCCGCCGGCAGGTAGTAGTGTGCCGGTAGATCGGTTCCGCTGTAGTTGAGATCGTCGCCGTTCTCATCAACCAGACGCACCAGCGGACGCAAGTCCTTACCTGCTGACGTGCGCTGCTTGGGATCGCGGATGACAATTGAGCTCACACCGGTGTACTCATCCGTCTCGCGGTCAATCGTCACACCTTCAACGAAATCGTTGAAGCGCACCCGACCTGCCACCTCGGTGATGATCGGGTGAGTGTGCGGGTCCCAGTTGGCAACCGCTTGACCCGCTGTGATGGACTCGCCGTCTTTGGCCGCAAGCACCGCGCCGTATGGCACGCGGTAGCGCTCACGGACGCGTCCGTTGTCGTCGAGCACGCTGAGTTCACCGGAACGCGACACGGCCACTTCTTGGTCGTGCTTGTTGGTGATCAACTTGATGTTGGACAGTCGCGCCGTACCGGCTGACTTGACGTCGATTGAGCTTGCCGCCGCAGAACGGCTGGCAGCACCACCGATGTGGAAGGTCCGCATAGTCAGCTGCGTGCCAGGCTCACCGATCGACTGGGCTGCGATAACACCGATCGCTTCACCGCCGTTGATCTGGTCGCCACGTGCGAGATCTCGCCCGTAACACTTGGCACAGACGCCGTAACGCGTTTCACAGGTGATCGGAGAGCGAACCGTGACTTCGTCAACGCTCGACTCTTCCAAGAGATCAACCAGTTTCTCATCGAGCAAGGTGCCCGCTTCAAGCAGCACTTCGTCGGTCAGTGGGTTGACGATATCGAGCGCTGCGACCCGGCCGAGCACCCGCGCACGCAGCGGCTCAACCACATCCCCACCTTCGATGATCGGCCGCATGACCAGACCACCTTTGGTGCCACAGTCGACCTCGTTAACCACCACATCCTGCGCAACGTCCACCAATCGGCGTGTCAGGTAACCGGAGTTCGCGGTTTTCAGTGCGGTATCGGCAAGACCTTTACGCGCACCGTGCGTGGAGACGAAGTACTGCAGGACGTTCAGACCCTCGCGGAAGTTGGCCGTGATCGGCGTCTCGATGATCGAGCCATCAGGCTTGGCCATCAGGCCACGCATTCCAGCGAGCTGACGAATCTGCGCCGCACTACCCCGGGCACCGGAGTCGGCCATCATGAAGATCGCGTTGAAAGAGGACTGTTCTTCTTCGACGCCCTCTTTGTTGGTCACGGTCTCAGAGCCGAGTTCAGCCATCATTGACTGCGCCACTTTCTCGTTGGCGGCAGACCAGATATCGATGACTTTGTTGTAGCGCTCGCCCGCGGTGACCAGACCTTGCGCGTACTGCGACTCGATCTCTTTCACTTCGTCTTCGGCGCTGTCGATGATCGGCTTCTTCGCCTTGGGGATCACCATGTCTTCGATGCCGATTGACATTCCAGCTTGTGTCGCCTGGCGGAAACCGAGGTACATCAGCTGGTCGCCAAACACCACGGTATCCTTGAGACCACAGTTGCGGTAACAAGTGTTGATCAAGCGAGAGATATTCTTCTTGGTTAGGTCGCAATCGACCAGACTGAAGGGCATCTTCTCAGGCAAGAGTTCAGACAAGAGCGCGCGGCCAACAGTGGTCTCAACACGACGCACCGAGCTCACGTACTCCTCGGTGTCCTCGATCTGCTCACTGTCCCTGACGCGCACGGTCACGCGCGCGCCGAGATCCACGTGCTTTGAGTCATAAGCGCGACGGCACTCAGCGACATCGGCAAAACAACTGCCCTCGCCCTTTGCAGCAATCTTCACACGCGTCATGTTGTACAAGCCCAGGACGATATCCTGAGACGGCACGATGATCGGCTCACCACTGGCAGGCGACAGCACGTTGTTGGTCGCCATCATCAACGCGCGTGCTTCAAGCTGCGCTTCGATGGAGAGCGGCACGTGAACGGCCATCTGGTCACCGTCGAAGTCGGCGTTAAACGCCGCACAAACGAGCGGATGCAGCTGAATTGCCTTGCCTTCAATCAGCACCGGCTCAAACGCCTGGATACCCAGACGGTGAAGCGTCGGCGCGCGGTTGAGCATAACCGGGTGCTCGCGAATTACTTCCTCGAGGATGTCCCAGACTTCAGGGCCCTCACGCTCGACGAGCTTCTTGGAGGCCTTGATGGTCGCGGCAAGGCCACGCATCTGCAACTTCGAGAAAATAAACGGCTTGAACAGCTCAAGCGCCATCTTCTTCGGCAGACCACACTGGTGCAGTCGCAAGGTTGGGCCAACCACGATGACCGAACGGCCAGAGTAATCGACGCGCTTTCCGAGCAGGTTCTGACGGAAACGACCCTGTTTGCCCTTGATCATGTCGGCGAGCGACTTCAGCGGGCGCTTGTTGCTGCCTGTGATCGCACGACCACGGCGGCCGTTGTCGAGCAGTGCATCAACAGACTCCTGCAGCATGCGCTTCTCATTGCGCACGATGATATCAGGCGCGCTGAGTTCGAGCAGGCGACGCAAGCGGTTGTTGCGGTTGATCACACGGCGGTAGAGGTCGTTCAGATCCGAGGTCGCAAAGCGGCCACCGTCAAGTGGCACCAGCGGACGTAGGTCCGGCGGCAACACAGGCAGCACAGACAGAATCATCCACTCGGGCTTATTGCCCGACTCAATAAACGACTCGAGCAGCTTGGAGCGCTTGGTCAGTCGCTTGAGCTTGGTGACAGACTTGGTTTCTTCGATCTCTTGGCGCAGCCGCTCGGCTTCACTTTTGAGGTCAATCGCCTTGAGCATGTCATGGATGGCTTCTGCACCCATGCGCGCGTCGAACTCGTCACCGTGTTCTTGCACGGCTTCGAGGTATTGCTCGTCGTTGAGCAATTGACACGGCTCGAGCGTGGTCATGCCTGGGTCGATCACGACAAAGGCTTCAAAGTACAAGATCCGCTCGATCTCGCGCAGCGTCATGTCCAGCAACAAACCAATGCGCGACGGCAGGGATTTGAGGTACCAGATGTGCGCCACTTTTGAGGCGAGCTCGATGTGGCCCATGCGCTCACGGCGCACTTTGGTCAGTGTGACTTCAACACCACACTTCTCACACACCACACCGCGGTGCTTGAGGCGCTTGTACTTACCGCACAAGCACTCGTAATCCTTGGTCGGGCCAAAGATTTTTGCGCAGAACAACCCATCACGTTCTGGCTTGAACGTGCGGTAGTTGATCGTCTCCGGTTTTTTGACTTCACCAAATGACCAGGAGCGGATCAGTTCTGGTGACGCGAGGGAGATTCGAATATTGTCGAAATTCTCCGTCTCGTTCTGCATCTTGTATAGGGTCAGCAACTCTTTCATGGCGTCTCCGAATTAACCTGAGTGACGAATACCAACGGGTACACGTCAGTCCTGTTCCAGTTCGATATTGATTCCGAGCGAACGGATTTCCTTGAGCAATACATTGAAGGATTCCGGCATGCTCGCTTCCATGCGGTGATCGCTGTCAACGATGTTCTTGTACATCTTGTTACGACCGTTCACGTCGTCCGATTTGACCGTCAACATCTCCTGCAAGGTGTAGGAAGCACCGTAGGCTTCCAGTGCCCAGACCTCCATCTCACCGAATCGTTGACCACCGAACTGCGCTTTACCGCCGAGCGGTTGCTGTGTGACCAAGCTGTACGGCCCAGTCGAACGAGCGTGCATCTTGTCGTCGACCAAGTGGTTGAGCTTGAGCATGTGCATGTAACCCACAGTCACAGGCCGCTCAAAACCGTCACCTGTTCGGCCGTCGTAGAGCTGCGTTTGACCGGAGGCTGGCAAACCTGCGAGTTCCAACATGCGACGAATCTCTGATTCATTGGCACCGTCAAACACCGGTGTTGCCATCGGCACGCCGCCACGCAGGTTCTCTGATAGTTCAAGCACTTCGGCGTCTGAGAGGCTGTCGATGTCCTCTTTCTTAGACTCGTCGCCGTTGTAAACATCAGCGAGGAAGCCACGCAACTTGGAGACTTCTTCTTGCGCTTCAAGCATTTTGTTGATGCGCTTGCCAAGACCCTTAGCAGCCCAACCCAAGTGCGTCTCTAGCACCTGCCCGATGTTCATACGCGACGGGACACCAAGCGGGTTGAGGCAGATATCCACCGTCTCCCCGTCCTCAGTGTGAGGCATGTCCTCAACCGGCACGATCATCGAGATCACGCCCTTGTTACCGTGGCGACCAGCCATCTTGTCACCCGGCTGCAAGCGACGCTTGACCGCGAGGTAGACCTTGACCATTTTCAGCACGCCCGGTGCAAGGTCATCGCCCTGGGTCAGCTTGTCGCGTTGCTCCTGGAAGCGCAGATCGAACTCTTTGCGGATCTCGCCGAGGCGCTGAGAGACTTTCTCCAACTGCATGTTGGCGTCTTCGTCCTGCAAACTGATGTCGAACCACTCTTCATCTTGCAAGCCGTCGAGGTAGGCCTCGTCGATCTCGGTGCCCTTCTTCAGGCCGGCCGGACCGCGGTTGGCTTTTTGGCCAATCAGCTGACGACGCAGACGCTGAAAGATGTCCTGCTCGATGATGCGCAGCTCGTCGTCGAGGTCTTTCTTCGCCTGACGAATATCGCTGTCTTCAATTGAGCGGGCACGCGCGTCCTTCTCCACGCCTTCGCGGGTGAACACACGCACGTCGATGACGGTGCCGTCCATACCCGGCGGCACGCGCAAGGAGGTGTCTTTCACATCCGAGGCTTTCTCACCGAAGATGGCACGCAATAGCTTCTCTTCCGGCGTGAGCTGGGTCTCGCCCTTCGGCGTGACCTTGCCGACCAAGATATCGTTCGGCTTCACTTCCGCACCGACAAACACCACACCTGATTCATCGAGTTTCGAGAGCAAGTTCTCGCTCACGTTCGGGATGTCAGCGGTTATCTCTTCTGAACCGAGCTTGGTGTCACGTGCGACACAGGTCAGCTCTTCGATGTGGATCGTGGTGAAGCGGTCTTCCTGAACGACGCGCTCAGAGATGAGGATTGAATCCTCAAAGTTGTAACCGTTCCAAGGCATGAACGCGATCAGCATATTCTGACCAAGCGCGAGCTCGCCGATGTCCGTGCTTGGGCCATCGGCCAGCACATCACCGCGCGCGATCACGTCACCTGGGTTCACCAGCGGACGCTGGTTGATGCAAGTGTTCTGGTTGGACCGGGTGTATTTGACGAGGTTGTAGATGTCTACGCCCACGCCGTCATCGCCGGCTTCGTCATCGTTACAGCGGACCACGATACGCGCAGCATCGACACTGTCGACCACACCGCCACGTTTCGCAGACACGGTTGCACCGGAGTCGACCGCCACAATGCGCTCCATACCGGTTCCAACGAGCGGTTTCTCAGCACGCAAGGTTGGCACCGCTTGGCGCTGCATGTTCGAGCCCATCAAGGCGCGGTTGGCGTCATCGTGCTCGAGGAACGGAATCATCGAGGCTGCAACCGACACGATCTGCTTCGGCGAGACGTCAATGTACTGCACTTTGTCAGGCGATGAGATCGTGAACTCGTTCTGGTGACGACAGGAGACCAATTCATCGGTCAGCTTGCCGTCATCGCTGATCTCGGCGTTAGCCTGCGCGATGATGTAGTTGCCCTCTTCAATCGCTGAGAGGTACTCGACCACGTCAGTGACTGCGCCATTTTCAACCTTGCGGTACGGCGTCTCGAGGAAACCAAAACGGTTGGTCCGCGAATACACGGCCATCGAGTTGATCAGACCAATGTTTGGCCCTTCCGGCGTCTCGATTGGGCAGACCCGGCCGTAGTGCGTTGGGTGCACATCGCGCACTTCAAAGCCCGCACGTTCACGCGTCAGACCACCTGGGCCGAGCGCGGACACACGCCGCTTGTGCGTGACTTCTGACAGCGGGTTGTTCTGGTCCATGAACTGCGAGAGCTGGCTGGAGCCGAAGAACTCTTTGATCGCAGCCGAAACAGGCTTGGCATTGATGATGTCTTGCGGCATCAAGCCTTCGCTTTCAACCATTGACAGGCGCTCACGCACCGCACGTTCAACCCGCACGAGGCCGACGCGAAAGACGTTCTCAGCCATCTCACCAACACAGCGGATACGGCGGTTGCCGAGGTGATCAATGTCATCCACCGTGCCCTCACCGTTGCGAATGCTGATCAACTCTTGCATCACGGCGAGGATGTCTTCTTTGGACAAAATGCCCGGGCCGATTTCTTCGTCCCGACCAACGCGGCGGTTGAACTTCATCCGACCAACCGCTGAGAGGTCGTAGCGATCCTCTTCGAAAAAGAGGTTCTGGAACAGGTTCTGTGCCGCCTCTTTTGTCGGTGGCTCACCCGGACGCATCATGCGGTAGATTTCCACCTGCGCTTCGAGTTGCGTATTGGTGGTATCCGCTGAAAGCGTGGTTGAGATGTAGGGGCCACGGTCAAGATCGTTGGTGTAGAGGAAATCAAATTCCTTGACCTCAGCCGCCGTAAACGCCGCGAGCATTTCCTCGGTGATCTCACCGTTTGCTCCGAGCACCAGCTCCCCTGTCTCGGCGTTGACGATGTCGTGCGACACCACTTTACCGATCAAGAATTCGTCTGGAACCTCGATGCTTTTCACACCGGCTTCGTCGAGCTTGCGAATATGGCGCGCAGTGATGCGACGGCCAGCTTCGACAATCACTTCCTTTTTGGCACTGATGTCGAAATTCGCAGTTTCACCACGCAGTCTCTCTGGCACCAACGTAAGCTGGTATTTGCCGCGGGAGATCTTGATGTGGTTGGTCTCGAAAAACTCGTCGAGGATATCCTGGATTTGGTAGCCGAGTGCACGCAGCAACACGGTCGCGGGCAGCTTGCGACGGCGATCAATACGCGTAAACAGGATGTCCTTGGCGTCGAATTCAAAATCGAGCCAAGAGCCGCGGTACGGGATCACTCGCGCGCTGAACAGCAACTTCCCGGAGGAGTGCGTCTTGCCGCGGTCGTGATCGAAAAACACACCGGGTGACCGGTGGAGCTGCGACACAATGACGCGCTCGGTACCATTTATGATGAAGGTGCCGTTGTCTGTCATGAGCGGCAACTCGCCCATGTAGACTTCTTGCTCTTTTATGTCTTTGACAATCTTACTGCCGCTGGGCGCGGATTTGTCATAAATGACAAGCCTGACCAACACGCGCAGTGGCGCGGCAAAGGTCAATCCACGGATGCGACATTCGGTCTCGTTGAAACCGGGCTTGCCGAGGCGATACTTAACGTATTGCAACTCGACGCTACCGGAATAGCTGACAATCGGCAGAACCGAGTTGAAAGCGGCGTGCAGACCGATGTCATCACGCTCGTCCGGCTCTTTTTTTGCCTGCAAAAATCCCCTGTAGGAGTCTATTTGCGTTTGCAGCAAGTAGGGCACATCCAGAACCTGTGCACGCTTGCCAAAGTTCTTGCGGATTCGCTTCTTTTCTGTGAAGGAATACGACATCGGTCTACCTCTGTTAAGCGACCCGCACGGGCCGGCTTCGATAGAAAACAATAAAAACGGCAACAGGTCGGCGGGTCATTGGACTCGCCAACCTGTTACCAACTCAACGCAGGAAACCCTGCGACAAGTTATTTCAACTCGACAGTAGCGCCTGCTTCTTCGAGTTGCTTCTTCAGCTCTTCAGCTTCTGCCTTCTCCACGCCTTCCTTCACAGGACTAGGCGCGCTTTCGACGAGATCCTTGGCTTCTTTCAGGCCGAGTCCGGTGATACCGCGGACCGCCTTGATGACGCCAACTTTGTTTTCGCCGAATGATGCGAGAACAACGTTGAACTCTGACTGCTCTTCAGCAGCAGCGCCGCCGGCGTCACCGCCGCCAGCTGGCATAGCAACGGCAGCTGCCGCAGCAGTCACGCCAAATTTCTCTTCCATGGCAGAGATCAGTTCAACGACCTCCATCACAGTCATGTTGGAGATGGATTCCAGAATTTCTTCAGATGTGGCCACGATGTGACTCCTGTATGTTGTGTTCGCCTGGCACTTGCCCGGCTAAAAAGGGTTGTGTCAGGCAGCGTCTTTCTGCAGGCGGACAGCTTCCACCGTGCGAACGAGCTTGCCGGGTACTTCGTTGAGCGTGGATGCGAGCTTGCCGATCGGCGCCTTCATGGTTGCCATCAAAATAGACAGGGCCTCATCGCGCGTTGGCAAGTTGGCAATTGTGTCCAGTTGACTGGCATCCACCGATTTGCCGCCAATGGCAGCCATAACCGGTTTCAGGTTCTCGTTTTCCTTCGCAAAATCGCGCACCAAACGCGCCGCGCTGCCTGGGCTCTCTTTCGAGAACGCGAGCAACATCGGACCTTTGAGCGAATCCTGCAAACACTCAAACTCTGTACCCCCGACTGCAATACGAGCCAACGTGTTCTTGACCACACGAACATAGACACCCTGCTCACGCGCCTTCTGGCGCAAGGACGTCATCTGATCTACAGTCAAGCCACGGTACTCGGATGCAACGGCGGACAGTGCATCAGAAGCCACTTCCGCGACTTCAGCCACTACCGCTTCTTTCTCTGCGCGTGTCAGAGCCATAGAGCACCTCTATACTCCCACTCACTTGTGGGATATAAGCGGATGACACCTGCGCCGAAGCACAGGCGATAAAAGGCTTCAGGCAACATTGCCTTGGGCCATCTACGCAGGCCATTAAGCCGGCATCACAACACCGGCACCTGCGGTCTTTGACGCACCCGACCTTGGCCGAGTCACTTCAAAGGCCTGGGGAAAGAGCGAGCCCTCTCCCCGGGTTCAACACTCGCCCCGAAGGGCGACAAAATTCTTAGACCAACGCTTGGTGGTCGATGACCAGACCCGGCCCCATCGTCGTGGACACCGCAATCTTGTTCAGGTAGACACCTTTGGCCGACGCAGGCTTGATTCGCACGAGGTCGTTGAGCAGTGCCACGAGATTTTCCTCAAGTGCGCTGTTCTCAAAGCTGACCTTGCCGATCGAGCAGTGAATGATGCCGGCTTTGTCTGTGCGGTAACGCACCTGACCAGCCTTGGCATTTTTCACAGCACCAACAACGTCCGGGGTTACGGTTCCGACCTTCGGGTTTGGCATCAAGCCGCGTGGCCCGAGGATGGTGCCGAGCTTACCGACAACACGCATCGCGTCAGGCGCTGCAATCACAACGTCAAAGTTGAGATCACCACCCTGAATGGCCTCAGCGAGATCGTCAAAACCGACGCGATCCGCACCGGCCGCAGTGGCTTTTTCCGCCGCTTCACCTTGGGCGAACACTGCGACACGGACCGTCTTGCCGGTGCCGTTAGGCATCACAGTAGAGCTGCGCACAACTTGGTCAGATTTGCGCGGGTCGACGCCAAGCTTTACCGCGACATCGATAGACTCTTCAAATTTCGCAGTCGCGAGCTCACGCAGCAGACCGAAAGCCTCCTGCGCTGGGTACACCTTGTTGCGATCGATTTTTTCGCGGATCGCCTTCACGCGCTTTGTCAATTTGGCCATGGTCTCAACCCTCCACCACGTCGATGCCCATACTGCGGGCGGTACCAGCAATCGTGCGCACCGCTGCATCCATGTCAGACGCCGTCAAATCGGGCTCTTTCATGTTGGCGATCTCTTCGAGTTGCGCGCGCGTAATCTTGCCCACTTTTTCAGTGTTGGGCCGACCGCTGCCAGACTTCAGGCCGAGCGCTTTCTTGATCAGAACCGCTGCTGGTGGCGTCTTGGTGACGAAGGTAAAACTGCGGTCGCTGTAGACGGTGATAACAACCGGCAACGGCAAACCCGCCTCGGTGCTCTGCGTGGCCGCGTTGAAGGCCTTGCAAAACTCCATGATATTGACGCCGTGCTGACCCAATGCTGGGCCGACCGGAGGGCTCGGGTTGGCTTGACCCGCTGCAACTTGCAGCTTGATATAGCCTGTGACTTTCTTGGCCATGCTGACTTAACTCCACGGGTGCAAACGCCTCTCGGCTCCCCGATGATGGTGACACTCAGGCTTTTTCGACCTGAGAAAACTCAAGTTCGACCGGAGTCGAACGTCCAAAAATCTGTACCGCCACAAGCAGGCGGTTTTTCTCGAAGTTCACCTCTTCAACCACGCCGTTGAAATCGTTGAACGGTCCGTCATTGACGCGAACCACTTCACCGACATCAAACAACACCTTCGGCTTGGGCTTCTCTTCACTCTCTTGCACGCGGTTGAGAATCGCATCCGCCTCACGCTCAGAGATCGGCGCCGGCCGGTCGGCGGTACCGCCGATAAAGCCGAGCACCCGCGGCACTTCTTTCACCAAGTGCCAAGATTCATCGTTCATTTCCATTTGCACGAGAACGTAACCTGGAAAGAACTTGCGCTCACTGCGGCGCTTCTGCCCACCGCGAATTTCAACCACTTCTTCTGTTGGCACCAAGACTTCGCCAAACAAATCTTCCATGCCAGCGCGCTCGATGCGTTCAGCGAGCGACCGCTTGACGGACATTTCAAAGCCCGAGAAAGCCTGAACGACGTACCATTCCATCGCCATTAACTCAGCCTCCAATGCCAGTTACGATGCGAAAGCCCCACCCGAACAAGCTGTCGAGACCCCACAAGAACAGCCCGATAAAAATCACAATCACCATGACGATCAGGGTTGTTTGCGTGGTTTCTTGACGCGTGGGCCAAACCACCTTGCGCACTTCCGTGCGGGAGTCTTCCACGTAACCGAGCGCAGCGCGCCCCTGAGAAGTTCGCGTGAAGACAAAGAGAGCCACGCCGAAGCCGACAAGCAGCCCGAGGACGCGATAGAGAAGCGGAGATTCTGCTGAGACGTAGAAGCCCACTAGGGCCGCAGCAGCCAAGGTTATCGCAACGAGCAACATCATCTTGTCGCTGCGTACGCCGGATTCGTCGACCTTGGCCACCATGTGTGCCGGACCCTAAATAAAGACAAGCCAGCCATTATATACACCATCACCCCTTCTGAGCAATGGTAAATAAATGGCAGGCCAGGAGGGAATCGAACCCCCAACCTGCGGTTTTGGAGACCGCTGCTCTGCCAATTGAGCTACTGGCCTGTTGTTTTGTTGGCTAGGGCAGCCCAATTGACCGCCCTAACCGGCTTTCGAGTACTAGTTTACTCGAAAATTTTAGCGACGACGCCTGCACCAACTGTGCGGCCGCCTTCTCGGATTGCGAATCGCAGTCCGTCTTCCATCGCGATCGGGTTGATCAGCTCTACTGACACCTTCACGTTATCACCCGGCATCACCATCTCGGTGCCTTCAGGCAAGGTTACCGCACCTGTCACGTCCGTTGTACGGAAGTAGAACTGCGGACGGTAGCCGTTGAAAAATGGC
>CALAMQ010000115.1 GCA_937925815.1 uncultured Granulosicoccaceae bacterium
GGAGCGTGTGCACGTGCTTGAACACCCAGTTGATGTGGATACCCGTGAAGAGCCAGGGTTTTCTGGTGCGCTGCGTCGAGCGGTTGGCCAGGCGACTCAACAAGGGGGCGGTAATGCGCCTGCTTAGTGCTTTGCTCACAGTGGTTGTTGCGTTTTTGGCGTTCAGCACACCAGCGGTTGAGGCAGCAGGTCAGCTGCCCATTCTCACCGTAAACGACAGCGATGGTGGTCAAACGTGGTCGCTGTCACTGCAGATACTGGTGTTGATGACAGCGCTCACGCTGATGCCGGCGATGGTGCTCGCGATGACGTCGTTTACGCGGATTATCGTTGTGCTTGCGATTCTGCGTCAGGCCCTCGGCACTCAGCAAACGCCGTCCAACAACATCTTGTTGGGCCTTGCGTTGTTTCTGTCGATCTTCATCATGGCGCCGGTGCTTGAACAGACCTATGTCGAGGGACTCGAGCCCTATCTCGCCGACACCATGACCGAGTCAGAAGCCTTTGAGAACGGCAAACGCCCGCTGATGGATTTCATGCTCAAGCAAACGCGTGAGTCAGATGTGGCGTTATTTGCAAGCATGGCTGGCATTGAGTCTATCGACGAGCCCGAACTCACGCCGTTGACGGTGTTGATACCGGCTTTCGTGGTGAGCGAGCTGAAAACGGCGTTTCAAATTGGGTTCTTGGTGTTCATTCCGTTTGTGATCATCGACCTTGTAGTCGCGAGTGTTTTGATGTCAATGGGTATGATGATGCTGTCTCCCATGATCATCTCACTGCCGTTCAAAATCATGCTGTTTGTGTTGATCGATGGGTGGGCATTGATCTCTGGCACCCTCGTTGGCAGCTTCTTTGGAGTGTCACCCTGATGGGCCCTGATCAAGTTATCGCATTGGGTGAACAAGCGTTGAAAGTGGCGACGCTGATTGCAGCACCGTCACTTTTGGTCGCGCTGGGCATTGGTCTGGTGATTGGTATGTTCCAAGCGGCAACGCAGATCAACGAAGCCACCTTGAGCTTCATCCCCAAACTCGGTGCATTGGTACTGACAATTTTTATCGCCGGTCCGTGGATGCTGCACACAATCATCGGCTATACCCGAGACCTCTTTCTCGCCATCCCAACGTTGGTTGGGTGATTGCGCATGGCCCGCCTAGACAGTCTCGCGCCAGTGGGTGACATCTAGTGGAACTCGACACCGATCAAATCGGTGCGTGGGTGGGCAGCGTGGTCTGGCCATTCATCCGCATCAGCGCGATGTTGCTCGCCAACCCGGTGTTCGGCTCGAGGTCAGTGCCGATGCGGGTGCGCATTGTGTTAACCGCGGCGCTGACAATATTGGTAACCCCTCTGGTAGGTACATTGCCACCGATCGACCCTGTTTCTGCCGGTGGGTTGTGGATCACGCTGAACGAAGTGTTGATCGGGCTTGCCATGGGGCTCGCGCTTGCATTTGTCTTCAGCATTTTTGTGATGGCCGGTGAGCAAATGGCCAACGCCATGGGTCTTGGTTTTGCCTCGATGGTCGATCCGCTCAATGGCGCTAACGTGCCGATCGTGTCGCAATTTCTGCAAATCATCGCCTATCTGCTTTTCTTCGCATTGTCGGGCCACACGCTGGTGATCGAACTCATGGTGTCGAGCTTTGAGCTCTTGCCTGTGGGTGAAGCGGTGGTGTCACTGTCTGCTATTCGGGGACTGACCGCCTGGGCCAGCCAGATGTTTGTCGGCGCGGCGCTGCTGTCTCTACCGGTGATTGCGATGTTGTTGCTGGTGTATATCGCGCTCGGTGTGATGACCCGAGCTGCACCGCAAATGAATATTTTCTCAGTGGGTTTCCCACTGACCATCCTCAGTGGTTTTGTCACCATCATGTTGGTGATGCCGATGATTGGTAACCACTTCAGCGCGCTGTTGCTGCAAAGCCTCGCGCTCGTCAGAACGTTGTTCGGAGGCTGATATGTCAGCGCAAGACAGCGGTCAAGAACGCACAGAGGAACCCACCGAACGAAAACTCCGCCAAGCGCGAGACCAAGGCCAGATAGCGCGTTCGCGTGAATTCAACACCATGTTCGTCATGATGGCGGGTGCAGTTGCCCTGTGGACAGGTGGGCAGGTGCTGGTTAAAGAGCTCATGCTGTTGATGGAGAACAGTTTGGCGGTCGGGCGCGGGGACTTGTTGGCGCCACATTTTATTTCCTTGCAGCTCAAGCGCTTCACACTCGATATCGCGGTGGCGATGATGCCGATGCTGGCCATCATGTTGGCGGTGGCGCTGTTCTCACCGATGATCCTCGGTGGCTGGTCTTTCAGCACGCAAGCGATGGCCCCGAAGTTTGAGCGCATCAGCCCACTTGCCGGCGTCAAACGCATTGTCTCTGTGCAATCAGGTATGGAATTTATCAAGTCCATACTCAAGGTCACGCTCATCGGCTCCATTTTCTATTTGCTGTTCCAACTGTACTGGGAAGAGATTCTGACCCTAGGTGATATGCCGCTTGAACCGGCTTTGATCCGCAGTGCTGAAATGCTGATCTTGTCGCTGGCGGCCTTGTCTTCTGGATTGATTGTTGTCGCGGCGATCGATGCGCCATTTCAAGTGTGGCAGTTCACTCAGAAGCAGCGCATGACCATGCAGGAAGTGCGCGATGAGTCCAAAGAGACCGAAGGGCGACCAGAGGTCAAGCAGCGTGTGCGGCAATTGCAGCAAGAGTTCTCGCGCGCTCGCATGATGACCGAAGTGCCAACAGCCGATGTCATCATCACCAACCCGACGCACTTTGCTGTTGCGCTTAAATACAAGCCAGAGACCATGGATGCACCCATTGTCGTGGCCAAAGGTGCGGACCTGGTCGCCGAGCGTATCCGGGAGATCGCCAAACAGCACAGAGTTCCAATCGTCAGCGCGCCACCGCTTGCGCGGGCGGTGTACTACACCACGCCATTGATGGCGGCTATCCCAGGCGCGCTCTACGTCGCAGTCGCGCAGGTGCTCGCCTTTGTGGTCAACCTGCGCAATGCCAAGCGCAACGGCGACCCGCGCCCGAAACCGCCAAACCCTGACATTCCCGACGGATTCCTCGATCCGTACGAACCGCCTGAAGTGAACGCATGAAACTAGGAAACCTCAACCTCGCCGCGCCCAGTGTTGATTGGCGTAACGTCGCCTCGACAATCAGCCAGGGCATTGGTGCGCCGATACTGGTGATTGCCATCCTCGCGATGATGGTGATGCCGTTGCCGCCGCTGGCGCTCGATCTCTTCTTCACTTTCAACATCGCGTTTTCATTGATCATTTTGTTGGTGGTGGTGTACGTGATGCGGCCGCTTGAGTTCGGTGCGTTTCCGACGGTATTGCTGGTTGCGACCTTGATGCGTCTGGCGCTGAATATTGCCTCCACCCGTGTGGTGTTGCTCGAGGGGCACAGCGGGGCGGCTGCTGCGGGCAAGGTAATCGAATCCTTCGGTAATTTTGTGATCGGCGGTAACTACGCCGTCGGCCTGGTGGTGTTTGCGATTCTCGTGATCATCAACTTCGTGGTGGTGACCAAGGGTGCGGGCCGGATTTCAGAAGTGTCGGCGCGTTTCACGTTGGATGCGTTGCCCGGCAAACAAATGGCGATCGATGCGGATTTGAATGCCGGACTGATCAACCAGGAAGAGGCGCGAACCCGTCGGGTTGAGGTCGCGGCCGAAGCTGAGTTCTATGGCTCGATGGACGGTTCGAGCAAGTTCGTGCGCGGTGACGCCATAGCCGGTATCGTGATTTTGTTTATCAACATCATCGGCGGCTTGTTCATTGGAACCCTGCAACACGGATTGAATTTCTCAACGGCAGTTGAGAACTACGTCTTGCTGACCATCGGTGACGGACTTGTCGCGCAGATTCCGTCCCTGGTGCTCTCAACCGCCGCTGCTGTGATTATCACCCGTGTGTCGAAGTCGGGTGACATGGGCAAGCAGATGGTCGGGCAGTTGTTTGACAACCCGCGGCCGTTGATCGTAACGGCAACAATCCTGATCGCCGTGGGCATGGTGCCGGGCATGCCCAATTTTGCGTTTCTGAGCTTGGGTGCGCTGGCCGCTGGTGGCGCGGCCTGGTTGCACCACCAGCGCACGCGCGCGCCGGACCTAAGTACTGAGCCCGAAGCGGATGCGCCCAGTGGCGAGCCTGCCGAGTCGCGTGACCTTTCCTGGGACGACGTTAAGGCAGTTGATGTTGTAGGGCTTGAAGTTGGCTATGGCCTGATTCCGCTGGTCGATAAAGCGCAAGGCGGGCAACTGATGAACCGCATCAAAGGAGTGCGCAAGAAGCTGTCGCAAGAACTGGGTTTCTTGGTGCAGCCAGTTCACATCGCCGACAACTTGAGCTTGCCACCTAACGGCTACCGGATTTCTGTGCTCGGCGTGGCGGTGGGCGAGTCTGAAATTCACCCCGGCAAGCACCTCGCGATCAACCCTGGCACCGTCTACGGCGAGCTCGATGGCGTGGCTGGAGAAGACCCGGCGTTTGGCTTGCCCGCTGTGTGGATCGACGACGACCAGCGAGATCTTGCGCAAGTGCGCGGTTACACCGTGGTTGACGCGAGCACTGTGGTGGCAACCCATTTGAGCAAGTTGCTCAAAGAAAATGCGCACAAGTTACTTGGACACGATGAGGCGCAACAACTGCTCGACAAACTGGCCGAGAGTGCGCCGAAACTGGTCGATGGTTTGGTACCTGACGAGCTGTCCCTGGCAGTTGTGGTGCGCGTGCTACAGAACCTGCTCGAAGAGTCGGTGCCGATTCGTGACATGCGCACGATCACTGAAATCCTCAGCTCGAACACCCAGCTCGCCAAAGATCCGGCGTCATTGTTGGCGCAGGTTCGCGAGGGTTTGGGGCGCCTGATCGTGCAGCAAGTGGCTGATAAAAGAGGGGATTTACCCATTGTGACGCTGGCTCCAGCAATGGAACAAATGTTGCTGAAAGTACAGGGTAGTGACGGTCAGCCTGGCACCGGCCTCGAGCCTGGACTCGCGGAGCATTTGTACCAGGAGTTGCGGACCGTCGCCGAGACTCAAGAATCGCGTGGCGCGCCTACCGTGTTGGCCGTCTCACCGGTACTTCGCCCTGTGTTGGCGCGCCTGCTGCGTCAGGCCGTTAAGTCGGTGAGTGTGCTGGCGTTTAACGAGATTCCAGACGACTGGAATATTGAAATTGTCGCGAGCGTAGGCGGGCAGTAAGGCCGCATACGCGCGCGGATGCGAACCGCCCGGTACGGGCCCGAATGGTTGAATCCCTGGCATGAAGATCAAGCGAACGGTGGCAGCGGATATGCGCGCTGCGATGCAGATCATTCGAGATTCGCACGGACCGGAAGCTGTGATTCTCAGCAAGCGCAATGTCGCTGGCGGAATTGAGGTGGTGTCAGCGATTGACGTCGACGCTGAGCCCGCCGCCGCAGCTGCGCCAGCGAAGTCAGTGCGCAAGAGTGCACCGCGCAGTGCGCGTCGAGGCACAGTCGCTGAGCTTGAAGAAGAGGTTGCTGCAGCGACCACCGCAGAAGAGACGGAGGCAAGCCGCACCGTGGTGCGCGCGCAACAATTGCTCGAGTCGGCGAAAGCCGCGAGCCGTGTTTTCAGCGGCAGCACCCGGGAGACAGCACCGGTGTCAGCTGAGCCAACGACTCCCCCGGTTTCAGATTTTCAGAGCCACCTGGCCGAGGCGTCTCGCGCCGCGACCGCGGCACCCAAGACTGCACCGACCCCGTCGACCCGCGCAGCAGAGGTTGCGCGATCTACATTGCCAGAGCAGACGCAGTCGGCAGTAGCGCACGCTGAACTTCCAACTGAACCGCGCCGCGCCGCGCCGCCGCCTGCAAGTGACCCAGCACCGCGAGCCCCCGCTGCGCGCGCTCAGGTCAGTGCAGAGGTTTCAGCCGAACTCAAACGTATGCGCCAAGTGATGCAGCAACAGTTGGCGATCATGGGCTGGCAAGCGCAGGTCGAACGCAGCCCAGCTAGTGTGGCGCTGCTCCGGGATCTGCACGCCCTCGGTTTTGACGATGCCTTGGCACAGCGGTTGTGTCAGGCGGTGTCATTGCAAGCCGACCCCGACACAAATTGGCAGCTCGCGCGCCACTGGCTTGGCGCACGGCTGATG
>CALAMQ010000116.1 GCA_937925815.1 uncultured Granulosicoccaceae bacterium
GTGCGAACACTGCCCAGCGATAGGGCACGCCAACTTGCAGCGCGAGCTCGCGTTCAACAGTGTAAGGAGATGGGTTGTTGACACCGCGTGCAGTGACGGCTGTATAGCCGGTGCCAGTGCCGGTGTTGTCATTGAGTACTGAAACGCGGTACTCGGCGACACCGCCGTCGGAATCCGCGTTGAAGATAAAGCTGTAGCGGTTGTTCGATTGAATCGAGAGGCTGCCATTCGCCGCGGGAGACACAGCTGACAGCGCTGTCAGTTCCGGAATGGGCTCTGGGTCCTGAGTCTGCGGTGGACTGTCCGGGTCTTCCTGTGAGGGTGGTGGCTCGTCTGTTGGGACAGTTGCCGTGGTGTCATCCGAACCGCCGCCACAAGCGGTCAGAAACAGGCTGAGTAGCAACGCGTGTGGGAACCGCCACGGTGGCAGTGCTTTGATCATGTGTTCAACACCGCCTCACTTGATAGGTCAGCCATTTTTACCCAATAATGTTCAATATCTCTGACCCATATGGGGTGTTCGAGGGTTGCAAGACGTCCACCTGTTCACAGATTCATTTGAAACACGGTGAAAACGAGCCAAGTGATTCATTCGACTGCCTAGGAAACCGCCGAGCAAGTCCCATTTGGCGCAGTACTGTGTTGATGCCCAGCCAAAAAATGCTCATTAACAGAGAGTAAATTCCGCTTTTTTGGCAGTGCGTCGCCTTGTCTCGCACTCAGCTGGGAGTCTCGCGGAGCCTCCCCAGCAGGGCGATTCTGTGTCGGTGGTCTCGCGGTTTGGGTGGGTTGGCGGCTGTCGCAGCGGCAAGCCGTCACACGATCAATTCGTTGTGGCTTTGGGCGCCCCGTGACACACGAACAGAGGTTGATTGAGGGTTGAAGTGCTGCCGGTGAACCCCTGCTAGGGCAATGCTATTTATTTTGCCGAACTCAGCGTCTAGAGTCTTAACTCGTTGTCATCGCCGAGTGCCACCATGCGCCGTTTTACTTTTTTTGGTTTGCAACACCCGGTTTATCAATGTGCCCTCGTGTTGTGGGTGGCACTTGGGCTCTCTGGGTGCCAGACCTTACCAGTGGTCAATCCGACGGCAGACTTGCTCGGCGAACGCGTGTTAGTGCGTTTTAGTTCACCTGTCGACTTGCGAGGGCAGACGGTGCTGATTGAACAACGTGATGACGGCCTGAGCCTGTCGGGCTATGCCGGATGCAACCTGTACTGGGGATCGGCAAGTCTGGAGACAGACGGAATGTTGTCTGTTGGGCCGTTGTTCACAACGCGCCGTGCCTGCAAAGAACGCGATTTGTCAGACAGTGAGAACGCTTTTGTCGCGGCCTTGTCCGAAGCGCGCTTTGAGGTCACTCACTCAGGGGTTGAGCTTGTGCTTTCGAACGATGAGTCAACAATGGTGTTTGCCGAAGTCCGTTGATCTGCCGGGTCAAATACACACTTAACGGTTGTCTGTGAGCTTGAATTTCTGGACTTTGCCGAGCGCGTTGCGCGGGAATTCGTCAACTGTGTGCCAGTCTCGCGGGTGTTTAAAGCGTGCAAGTTCGCGTTTGAGTGCAGCCTCGGCATTGCGTTGGTCGTATTGAGCGGTGTCAATGATCAGCCAGGCCACTGGCACCTGTCCCCAGGTAGGATCGTCGGCGCGGGTGACCGCCACATCCACTACGCCCTCGACCGTTCTCAGCACCCGCTCAATTTCGGCAGGGTAGACGTTTTCACCGCCTGAAATGATGAGGTCGCGTGCGCGGTCTTGCACAAAGAGATTACCAATCGTATCAAGATAACCCATGTCGCCGGTGGCGAAGCCGCCGTGTGCACGCGCGGCTTGGCTGGCTTCAGGGTTGTTCCAGTAGCCCTCAAAGGTGTGTTCACCGATTACCACAATTTCGCCGCTGTGGCCTGTGGGGGCGGGTTGGCCGTCTAGGTCGATGAGTATCTGGGTGTGCGCGGCGGCGCGGCCGGTTGAGCCAGGAACGAGTCGGGTCTTGTCTGGCAGGTGATAGGCGGCGATTGGGCAGGTTTCCGTGCAGCCATAGACTTGCACCACCGGCACACCGCGGTTTTCAAACAGGTCGAGTGTCTCCTGGGCCACGATGCTCGAGCCGGTGGTTAACATGCGCAGCGAGTCGAGTGGTGTGCTCGGCCATTCGGGGTGCTGTGCGACTGCGTGAATTGTGGCTGGAACCAGCACGCACAGTGTCGGTTTGGACTGCGCCAGCGCCTGCACTGTGTCACCGGGATCAAAGCGCCGGTGGAGTGTGACACAGGCGCCAACGCGCAGCGCGGGCGTCGTCAGGATGTTTAAACCACCAACATGAAACAGAGGCAGCACACTGAGCACGTGGTCTTGTGCCGTCAAGCTGTGCATGTGAACGCTGTTGTCGGCGTTTACGTTCAAGGCGTGCTGCGTGAGTACAGCACCCTTGGGCCGGCCCGTGGTGCCAGAGGTGTACACGATAAGAAGCGGATCTGCCTCGCTTGCGTGCACGGTCTCGGTTGGCTCGCAGTGGCCGATTTCGTCGAGCCATGCGCACTGCTCGACATTGATGACTGACGCTGCGTGATTCAATTCCTGAGTGCGTTCGGCCAGTTGGTTGTCGCAGAGCAAAAGCGTTGGCGTTGCGTCGTCCAACACGTACTGCATTTCGGCGGCGGAGAGCCGCCAGTTGAGCGGCACGAGCATTGCGCCGATCCGCGCGCAGGCGAACAAGGCCACGAGGCATTGTGGGTGGTTTTGGCCAATCCAGGCGACGCGCGTGCCCTGCGTGATGCCGTGTGAGCGCAGCGCCTGGGTGCATGCATTGATATCAGCATCGAGTTCTGCGTAAGTCCAGCTTTGCTGTTCAAAGCGCAGCGCCATGGCCTCTGGTGCATGCACGCTGTGGGCGGTGATCCAGTTGTCGAGTGTGGGCATGGCTGGCAATCAGTCGTCGCTTTCACCGGGCTTGTATAACATGGATCGCCCGAGCCTGTCTTGGCAAAGCTCGGCAGTCCACGGCAACATTAGCGCGCCGCAGCGGCTGTCGCGGTACAGACGCTCGAGTGGCAGATTCTTGAGCATCGACTGCCCGCCACAGGTTCGTATTGCAAGCCGTGCAATGTCGTTGGCGTTTTCCATCACGGTGTATTGCGCCGCCCACGCGCGTCGCACTTGCGCGGCACTTGGATTTGGGCCCGCTTCCATGATGGCCTGGAACCACAGGTTCTTGGTTTGCTCCAGTTTGATCTGCATGTCCGCGACGGCAATTTGCTTGGTCGGGTACATGCGGCGTTTGACCGGTGGCGTGCCCGGCACCTCGCCGCGCAGATAGCTCACGCAGAAGTCGACTGCCGCTTGCGCGATTCCAACGTAAGTTGGTGTCAGCGTCATGAACATATGCGGCCAGGTCGAGGCGGCTTTGAAGTAGACGCCTTTTGGCATGAGTTCGGCGTCGTCGCTGAGCTCGACGTTGTCAAACAACAGGGTGCGTGACACTGTGCCACGCATGCCCAGAGGGTCCCAGTCACCGGTGACAGTCACACCTGGTGCATCGGCGGGAATGGCGAGATAGAGCGTGTTTGCACGGCTCGGCGCGGCGTCGGTGATGTCGGTGCAAAGGATGCCGTAGTAGTTGGCGTGGCCCGCGAGCGAGGCGAATATTTTCTTGCCATTGACACGCCAGCCGCCGTCAATGCGCTCGGCAGTGGTTCCAAAGGCGACAGCACCAGAGGCCGCGGCGCCACCTTCGGAGAAGGGCTGGGAGTAGATCGCACCGTGGTTGAGGATGCGCGCGTAGTGAACGCTGCGCCTGGCTGCGTGTTGGTCGCGTTCTGCAACCGACATCTCGAGGTCATCACACAGGCTGCCACTCCACAGGCAAGAGCTCACGTGCATGTTTAAGGTCAATGCCGTGGCGCCGCAAAACCGGCCGATCTCGGCCGCGGCCATCATGTAGGTTGGGTAGTCCGCGCCAATGCCGCCATCAGACTCGGGAATGCAGATGCCAAGCAAGCCAGATTGGTGCAGATCGCGGTAGTTGGCCATTGGGAATGTCGCGTCGCGGTCCCAGTCGGCGGCGCGCCCGGCGAAGACGCTGTGTCCGAGCTCGCGTGTTCGCGCGCAGAGTTCGGCTTGTTTGTCGGTGAGTCGATAGGCGCTTTGATCAAACAGCGGTTCAACGGGTTGATTCATGATTGGGATCGCTCTGGGTACGGCTCAGCCTGGGGTTGTAAAAAACGGTCCAAGATGGCATTAAAGGCTGCGGGCTGCTCCATGTAAGACAGGTGTCCTGCTCCGTCGATGCAGGCGTATTGTGAGCCCGGTATTTTCTCCGCCATGCGCGCCATCATGGCCGCTGGTGCGTTGCTGTCGCATTCGCCTGCAATGAGCAGCGTAGGGCAGTCGATTTGCGCCAGGGTCGCGCGCGCGTCGAATTCAGTGATTGCCGTCATCGCTGCGCGGTAGCTCGCCTCCGGCACCTGCGACATCGCGTCAACGGCGCGCGCATGAGCGTTGGCAACGGGGTTCGTGCCCAGCAGCTCATCGACAATGCCGGGTGCGAGTGAGGCGAGGGTGTGTCCTTGGTCAAGCGGTCCGAGACGGGCCGCTAAGAATTGCTGCTGGAAGTCACCGTCGCGTTTACCAAAGGCAGGACTGGTGGCCGAGAGCACAAGCTGCGAGACACGCGATGGAGCCAGTCCGACTAAGTGCTGCGCGACCATGCCGCCAATCGAGTGCCCGACCAACGTTGCTGTGGCTATGCCGTGGTAATCGAGCAGGCGCAGTAGCGCGTTCGCGAGTCCGTCCCAGTCGTAGGGTGTGATCAGGTCTGAGTTGGCGTAGCCGGGCATGTGCCACGCGAGGCAGTGGTACTCGTTGGAAAAGCTTGTCAGTTGCGGTGCGAAACTGTGGCCGTCTCCGCCGACGCCGTGCAAAAAGACAAGCGCTGGGTTCTGTGGTGAACCGGCCACCTCTGCAAGCGGTGTGCTCATGTTGAGACCAGCTCGCCGTCGCGCACCACGGCGTTGCCGTCGAGGCTCAAGGTGCAGCCCTTGACCGGGATATCAAAGTGGCCGTCGGTGTAGCGTTCGGCGAATTCGTTGGCGCCGGTTGAGAACAAGAAGTTGCCAGCGTAGGCCCGAAGTTCAGTACCGTTGGTGTCGCCCTTGTCATAGAGTGACATCGCCTCGTAACGCGCGGCGGGGTTCATGCCCCAGCCGACGTGGGACACAGCGTATGCGTTGCGGTCACCCCACGCGGCGAAGTACCGGCGGTGCAGTTCGGCGTCAGTGCCGTCGCCACGGATCTCGACAACGTGATCATCTTCAATCACCAATGTCACGGGGTGCTCGAGGTAGCGCTTGAAAGTGAGGTTGAGGTCGCCCCTGTCCAGAACCAGAGTGCCGTTGACGCTGTGGGCCGCTGGAAACGACACAACCATTCCGCCAGGCCAATGGGCGAGGGTGCCGGGTTTGTCGGTGTAACCCCAGATTCCAACGGTTGACGCGCCTTTGAGCGCAACGCTGAGGTCGGTGCCAGCGTCAGATGTGACGCGCAAATTTGTTGCTGCGCGCACAGCACGCGCAGCCTGTTGGACGGTGGATTTGATGACGTCGTCCGGTTGCAAGCGCTCCAATGTGTCGGGGTGCTCGTTACACAGTGTCAGCACGCGGGCACCCGATTGCAGGATTCGCGGCAGTTCGGGCGCGTGCATCAAGCCTTCAAGCGTGCAGTCAACAATAAAATCGGCGCGCTCCAACGCGGCAAGTGCCGACGGGTGGGCACGCAGCGCTTGGCAGGCACCTGTTGATCTCACCGGCACAGGCGCCGATTGTGCGGGGGTGGGTAGGCTGATGTGCAGTGGAAGCACGCCGAATGATTCGAGTGCGAGCTCGGCCAAATGGAGGTTGATCGCGCGGGACTGGCTCTCCGCGAGGATCACGCAGGTCTCGTCTGAGGTGATGCCGCAGCGTTGGAAAACGTTGCGAAAGGCGTCGATCCAACGCCATTCAATGCGGTCGGTGAGCACGCTGTGGACTTCCATCAAGAATGATAATATGAAAAGTAATACAAATTGAGGGTGCATCACAAGTCATGAGTGTCACTGCGATCGATCAGCTGAGCGAGCAACAACAGCGTGCGGCGCTCGGCCAATTTGCCACCGGTGTGTGCATCCTCAGCAGCCGAGACGCGGCCGGCAATGCCTTTGGCATGACCATCAATTCCTTTGGCTCGGTGTCGCTCGATCCACCTTTGGTGCTCTGGACACTTGATAAGCAGACGGTGGACCTCGACCGTTATCTCGCTGGTGAGCGCTTTGGTGTGTCGGTGCTTGCGCGTGAGCAGGGTGCGCTCTGTTACGCCTTTGCGGACGACAGGCTAGAGCGCTTTGACGGCCTCGATTGGGACGACAGCCCAGGCGGCTGTCCAGTGGTCCCCGCAGCGATTGCGTTCTTTGATTGCCAGATTGACACTTTGCACGAGGTCGGTGACCACACGCTTGTGATCGCACGCGTCACCGGGCTCCATGCGCAAGGAGGCGAGCCGCTGGTTTTTCAGGCCGGCAAATTGGCTGACGCACTGCCTCAAGGGCAGCTAGATGAGTCGGATTCGACCTTCACCGACCAGTACATTGGGGCACTGTTGGGCCGTGCTAGCGCCGCATTTAACGGTGATTTTGCGGCGGAATTGCCGGACGGTGTGAAAGCGATTCACTGGCGGGTCTTGGCCTGTTTGATTGAGTCGAGTCAATCGGTCAATGCACTTGCTCGCCTTGTTGTGGCCAAACAACCCACCCTGACACGGGTGCTCGATGGCATGGTTGACGCGGGTTGGGTGGTGCGTGAGGCCGACAATGCCGACCGCCGTCGGGTTCTGATCACGGCAACCCCATCTGGCCGAGAGCTAGGTGAAAGGGTGCGCGAGGCGGCCCAAACTCACCAATCGAGCTACTTTAAAGGGTGGTCACAGGCTGAACGTGTGACGCTTGATAGATTTTTGAAGCAGGTAATGGCGGCACCGTCACAAACTCGTAGCGATTCTGGTGACACGCTGTAACAGTAAATTTGATCAATTATCGCCAGTTCCGAACGATAACCTTTGAAAGAAGTCTTCTTTGGCGTTTCGCCGTGCGCAAAGCTGTTGCGCGGTTCACAGATAACAGGATGCCCATTTGATGGTTCGCTCAGATCCAGTCAACGCGTTACGACACGTGATCAATGCGATTGATGCGTCAGACTTGTTGACGCCACTTGGCCACATCAGTCAGTCATCGCGCCCCGCCGATGCCAGCGACTTCTTGCACATGCTGCTCAGCAGCTACAGTGAATTTCACGCCACGGCGAAGGCATTCAGTAACGCTGAGAAGCGTGTCTGCGAAATCATGCGGCTCGAAGGGCTGTTTGATGGTTTGATGTGGCGCAAGCTTATCCGCACCAAAGTCTTGGATTCTTTCCAATTGGTGCAGTTGCACGATTTGCACACACGCGTGCACTTCGCAACCAACTACCTGCCAGATTTGATCGCGTTGACTGAGAGTCGCGACCAACCCCTAATGCGCGTTGACGAAGACAAGACGGTTCTCGCGCTCGGTGTCCGGCAACTCGATGCTCAACAGGGCGTCGACACCTCACAGCTCGCGCACGCATTGCACGGCATTGAAATGGTGTACGTCGCCTGTTGCATCATGAACAAAATCGGACCAGGCCACCTCACTGTGCAGAGCTGGCGGGGTCATCCGGTGCCGATGTTCAGCATTTTGGTCGAGCAGTTGGTGCGCGGATCGGTTGATAAGGTGCTCGTCGGTCTGCAAGACGTCGTGTTGAACTACCAAGGCCACCGCTCGCGCACCTCGCTCACTGACACGCTGATTGGCTCAAAGGTGTTCGACCAGCTCGAGGCGATTGCGGAGTCAAAAGTCATTGACCGCGAAAGCTACGACAGCGCGGCAGACATGCTTTTGGAAGGCTGCCTGGAACTGTTGTCCGCCAGTGTCGTGCCACCGGGTCTGCCACCGAGCGTCCACGGCAAGCTCGACACTATTTCGGTTGTGGCTGACCACGAATTGCGTGCGCACCTTGATGACGTCGATTTAATGGACGCGCCGGAATCCGACGATGCGTCAGAAACCGGTGAGGATCTCGATGGCGACGACGAGGCCCTAGAGGCGCCGAGCAATGTTGTGATGCTCAAAGGACCGGAATTTAAGCACGACGTCCAAGATGGCGCTGACGAGCAAGGCGCGCTCAATGATGACGGTTATGACGAGTACGACGACGACTACGACGACCGCCAAGACGACGGCTATGACGAGTCTGAAGAAGACGAGGAAAGCCCGGGTGATTTTCCAGCCGTGGCCTATGCGACGCCAGAGGACTCTCGGTACGACGACGAGTACGATGACGATGCGTTGCAGATCGACGTAGAGATGGACGGCCAGCCGATTGAAGTTGAAGACGATGCAGCAATACCAGAGCTGCCCTACGTCGAGCCGGAGCTGGTGACTAATAAGGCATTTAAACGGGCTCTCAAGGACTTGCGCAAGCGTCGGCGCTGACGTTCGACATCCCATCGCGTGGCGTGCCATAGTGGTCTCTGAACCCGGAGACCAGCATGAACGGCGCGCTGTTTAACCACACTGATATCAACTTAGACGACCTGCCTGATCGGGTGCGCGAGCGCATCCTCACGGTGCAAGACAAGGCCGGCTTTGTGCCGAACGTCTTCTTGGCACTGGCACGTCGTCCGGCTGAATTTAACGCCTTTTTCGACTACCACGACGCGATCATGAAACGCGATAGCGAGACGCTGTCGGTTGCCGATCGCGAGATGATCGTGGTGGCAGTCAGTGCGCTCAGTCGATGCCAATATTGCGTGGTGGCGCACGGGGCGTTGCTGCGGATATACAGCAAGGACCCATTGCTCGCTGACCGCGTGGCGATCAACCACCGAAAGACTGATCTCAGCACGAAGCAACGGGCCATGCTCGATTACGCCGAGCGCGTGGCGCTCGACTCCGATCGCGTTTGCGATGCAGACCACGCCGCACTTATTGAAATTGGCTTCAGTGCGGACGACGTCTGGGACATCACGGCGATCACAGCGTTTTTCGGGCTTTCCAATCGCCTCGCAAACGCCTTGAGTATTGAGCCCAATAGCGAATTTTTCAGCATGGGCCGCTAACGAAATGGAACACCAAACAGCATGAAAGACGAAGTGTTAGACGCGGGCCAATTGCGTGCGCCATTGTGGCAGCCCACTGGCGAAGACATGGCCCGCAGCCAAATGCTGGCTTTTCAACGCGCAGCTGAGGCGTTGATCGGGCGACGATTCGCCGACTACGGCGAACTGCACGCCTGGTCAGTTGCCGAGCCAGAGGCATTTTGGGGTCTGGTCTGGGAGCAATGTGGGATCAAATGCAGTCGGGAGGCCGACGCGGTTTTTGTGCCTGGTGATGCGCTCGACGACGCCAAATGGTTTGTCGGCGCTAAACTCAATTTTGCCGAAAACTTGCTCCCCCGACGAGATCAAGACACGGCGGTGTTCTTTCGCGGCGAGGACCGCGTCGAGTCGGAATTGACGTGGGAGCAGCTCAGCCGGTTGGTGTCGCGCACCCAGCAGTTGCTGCGTCAATGGGGTGTTGGCAAGGGCGATGTTGTCGCCGGAGTCATGCCGAATATGCCCGAGGCGGTCGGTGCAATGCTCGCGTGCGCGAGCATTGGTGCGGTGTGGACGGCGTGCGCACCAGACTTCGGTGTAGACGCGGTTGTCGATCGCTTCTCGCAGTGTGAGCCAAAGGTCTTGTTTTGTGCCGACGGCTATTTCTACCGTGGCAAAACAGTGGACAGCCTCGACAAAGCCCACGCCATCGCCGAGCGCCTGCCGAGCATCGCCAAGGTCGCCGTCTGTGGCTATGTTCAGGACCAGCCTCTGCTGCCAAGGGATTTTAAAAACGCCGTTTTGCTTGCAGGTGCACTGGCGGGCTTTTCACCCGTGGAACCGCAGTTTGAGCAGCTCGACTTCGACCACCCTTTGCTGGTTGTTTACACCTCTGGCACCACGGGCAAGCCAAAGTGTGTTGTGCACAGCGCCGGCGGCGTGCTGCTGCAACTTGTCAAAGAGCACCGTCTGCACATCGACACCCGCGAGACCGATACCGTTTTCTACTACACCACCGTTGGCTGGATGATGTGGAATTGGTTGCTCGGTGCACTTGCGTGCCGGGCCTCAGTGGTGCTGTACGATGGCTCGCCGCTGCAGCCTGATCGCAACGCCTTGTTTGAGTTGGTCGATGAATTTGGCATCACGATCTTCGGCACCTCGCCGCGTTTTTTGCAACATTTACGCAAGCACGGCGGGCGCCCGGTGCGTACGTGCTCGCTCGAACCGCTGCGCGTGATTCTGAGCACGGGCTCTGTTCTCTCTCCGGCCGGTTTTGAGTTTGTGTGCCGCGAGATCAAACCAGGTGTGCGTGTGTCCTCGATTGCCGGCGGCACAGAAATCATGGGGTGCTTTGCCACCGGTCACCCGAACTTGCCAGTCCACGCCGGTGAATTGCAATGTGTGGCGCTCGGCATGGATCTGGCGGTGTGGGGTGAGGCCGGTGAGTGCACGACCGGTGAGCGCGGTGAACTCGTGTGTCGAAATGCCTTTCCGAGTATGCCGCTCGGCTTTTGGGGCGACACGGACAAATCCGCGTTCCACGCGACCTATTTCTCGCGCTATCCCGGAATATGGCACCACGGTGATTACATCTCACGGTCTGAGTCGGGTGGCGTGGTCTATCACGGCCGATCAGACGCCACACTCAACATAGCCGGTGTGCGCATAGGCAGCTCCGAGGTCTACCGCGTGGTCAATACCTTGGACAATGTGCTCGACTCACTAGTCGTTGCTCAGAAATGGGAGAACGACGCGCGCATGGTGCTGTTTGTGCGCCTGCGTGATGGCGCATCGCTGGACGACGAGATGATCGATAACATCAAGAGCGCCTTGCGCCGTCGCGCCTCACCGCGGCATGTGCCTGCGGTGGTCCTGCAAGTGGAGAGCTTTCCGCACACGCGCGCGGGCAAGCTCGCTGAGATGTGCGTGCGCGCTGTGGTCAACGGCGAGCCGGTTGACGCCATCGAATCGATCAAGAATCCGGAGTGCCTGAGTCAGTTCCAGGGCCGAATCGAGCTGCTGCGATGACATCGATGTCAGCGTCGCTCGACGACTTGATCGAGCGCTGGTCTGCTGATGAGAAGGCCTTGCCGCCGGTTCACACTTGGGCGCCGACACACCGCGGCAGCATCGACATACACATTGATGTCGGCGGCAATTGGTTTCATGAGGGTGGGGCGATAACACGGCCGTCTCTGGTCACGTTGTTTGCGTCGATTCTGCGGCGTGATCAACACGGTAGCTATGCGCTGGTGACACCGGTGGAATCGCTGGCGATATCCGTGGAGGACGTGCCCTTTTCAATCGTGGATCTCGAACTTGTGGACACGGTTGACGCGACATCGCTCTGGGTGGCAACAACCTCCCACGGCGAGCGAGTGCCCCTCGACGCGGCGCACCCGCTGCGTGCTGGCGATCCCAGTGCTGGTGAAACTGCGAGCGCTTATGTGTGCGTGCGACCGGCCAGTGTGGCGGGGCCTGGATGCTTGGCACTTGAAGGTCGATTGACCCGACCGGCGTGGTATCGCCTGGCCGAGCAGCTCACTGTCGAAGGTGAGTTCGCGGTGCTGCACAGCGGTGGTCACGCCCACAAGGTGCAGCTGTAACGCATAAAAAAGCCGGGAACTGCACAGTTGCAGAACCCGGCCAAGCACTGACAAAGCCGGGACACGCAAAGAGGCGGACCGTGCCCACAGCCTCAGCTGTGACTAGCTGTTCAAATCAGAGTTTCGTTTACAAACGGTAACTTGTCCAACTTTGCTGCAGTGAATGGTATGCTACGGCACCGTGTGAGCTGTCACTGTTGCATTGTTGAGACAGTGACAAAATTTATGTGTCAATGAATTGACAAATGGGCGGCTATACGCCCTGGCGGATCGTGACAAAGGCAATGGAAATTCGCGTGGACGGGCTGCTGTGCGCAGAGTGATTCTTAGCTTGCTCGGGCTTATCGGGCTGTCGCTGCTGGTGTTTTACGCCGCAGTTATCGACGCACCTCGCATCGAACGCTCCGTACAGGCCGAAGCGGTGCAGCGGCTGAACAACGCAGGCATAGCTGGGGTCAGCGTGCGCGCCGATGGACGCCGCTTGATGGCCACAGGTGACGTCGATGTCCAGTCGACTGCGCTGCAGTTGATGCGGCAGCAATTTGGCGTCCAAGAAGCCAATTGGGTCGACACCAGTTTGGGCTCTAAAGCGTCCGTGTCCACCGGGATCTATGTCGCGGTGGTTGAAGACGATACAAGCGCGACACCCGCAAGTCCCACCAACGCAGATTCAGCTAGCAACACTGATGGCGGCACAAGCGACACCGTCGCGCCGGCGTCGGCGATTGATTCAATAGATTCAACAGCAGGTGCCTGGGCAACAGGGCTGCGTCTCGACGACACCGGGCTCTCGCTCAGCGGTGATTCCATCGACGACGATTTGCTGATGCAGTCGACTGTTGAGCAACTTCGAGTGCTTGCAGGCAATGTACCGGTCAACGTGACGGCCAAGGCGCAAGAGGCGTTGCCGGACAGCTGGTCTGGTGGTGTGATTGCCGGGGCGACCGCGCTTGCTGAGATGGGCGCGGGCAATGCCTTGCTCTCCAATGGGCAGCTCAAGATCACGGGCACCGTGGTAGACCGCGAGCGGGAAGAGTCGATTCGGCGTGCATTGGTGCAACTCACACCGTCCACGCTGAGCTGGCGCACAGAATTCTCTTACGTCAACGACGGCAGCCCAGTAGAGGGGTTGTCTGCTTTCGAGTGCAACACCAATTTGTTTGGCTTCATGGACGGCAAAAAGATTGTCTTTGAGCGCGCGTCAACGAGTTTGAGTTTTGAATCCTTCGAGGTGCTTGACGGCGTGGTCGACGTCCTGACCGAGTGCCCCAGTGTGCGGGTTGAAGTGGCCGGCTTTACTGACGCGCGTGGCTCTTTGCAGCTCAACAACGACATCAGTCAAGGGCGCGCTGACACAGTGCGCTTGTACATGATTGAGCGCGGCATTGCCGCGACGCGTGTGATGGCAACGGGATACGGGCCGCAGCGGCCTATTGCGACAAACGAGACGGCAGAGGGCCGAGCGCTCAATCGTCGCATCGAATTTAACGTTTTCGGAGAATAACAGCATGGGTATGACGTACCTGATCGGCGAGATGGCGCTGCTTCTCACCGCCGCTGGCGCGATCGGTTTCCTTGTCGGTTGGGGTTTTCGCCACATGACCGCCGGCAACGCATCTGCCCGCGAGGACGAATTGGAAATTCAGCTTCGCCGTTTGGAAACCGACCGCGATGAACTTGAGAATCGCCTGCGCCGTGCACAGGAAATGGTGCGCCACGCTGGCGGGGGCGACTTTTCAGCTCCAACGGCGCCAAGTGGGTCGTCAATGCGGGTCGACACAGCCGCACTCAACCGAGGTGTCGATCACAGCCGTGAAGCCCCGACGTTGCCCGGATTGCAAATCGCTCAAGGCTTGAAGAAGACAACCGCAGGCAGCGGCGAGTACCGCGTGGCAGACTTGGTTGGTCTGGATGAGAACACCTTGCAGCAAATGCGTGAACTTGGCATTCGCACAACGCACGATTTGTTGCGTGAAACCGATTCAGAATCCAAATTGCGCTTGATGGCCACTGCTGTGGAACAGGACGTTTCGCAAATTCGCCGCTGGCGCAGTTTGTCTGATCTCCTGCGTGTGCCGGGCATGGACATGAGTCACGCCCAACTTTTGATTGAAGCGGGTGTGCTCAGTGTCGACACTTTAAACGAACACGTCGCCACCGAGTTGCAGGCTCAATTGGTGTCTCAAAACGATGATTTGGGATTGGTTTCAGAAGTCGCGTCGATTGCGAAAGTAGAGACTTGGGTTGAATACGCAAGTCCGTTGTCACAACTCGATTTAGACGGCTGATACACGAATTAGGCAGAACGCTCGTGCGCACAAATGTGCACCGTTTTGACCTCTGGTCTCAGTTGTCTTCGTCGTTGTGTGAATTGGGCTCCAAGGTCTCGACCATGTGCCTGGCGGTTTGAATGGTCGCCCGGCGACCGAGTAACAGCGACCACCTCGATCCCCCTGCTTGACGCCACAAGACGGCCGCTCTGACGCCGGCCATGAGCAGTGCTCGGACACTGTCCGCCTTGTCTTGTGCCGCGAGGTTGGCGGCGTTGCCACGGATGATGATGCGGGGTTTTAGGTGACTGAGCGTATCTTGGTAGAGCGTCGACAAGCGGTTGACGATCACGCCGTCGATTGAGTTGCCCGACATTTCTCTAAAGCCGTCGATTTGCTTGACGCCTCGGCGCAACGCGGACTGTGCATCGGCGTTTTTCATCAACTGGAATTGCAGTTGAATCAGCCCCATTTGGTATTGCGCGACGTCGGCGCGCAGTTTTTTGTTGGGTTGAAACTGGTTGACCAAACTTTGCAAGCCCGGAATCAGGTTTGTGCGTCCACCGTATATTCCATCGATTGAGTCGGCGTCGAGCGAGAAAATGCTCTCGAGCATGACGCCGCGTTGAACTCGGTCGCACTCGCCGTCTACAGCAATGTCCGAGACGAGTTCTGCGCAGTTAACAACGGCGGCCAATGCCAACACTTGGTTGTCGAGAATCTTCTTCACTGGATGCGGTCTACCTGTCGCGCGAAATCGGAAATAATGCCACCGCCCAAGCACTCGTCGCCGTCGTAAAACACGGCACTCTGGCCCGGCGTTGCGGCCCGAACGGGTTGGTCAAATACGAGTGTCGCATGACTGCTGTCAGTCATGTGTATGCAACACGGCATATCATCCTGTCGGTACCGTATTTTAGCTGTGCAACGGCGCTCGCGTGAACTTGGGATCTGACGGCACCATGAGAGCTGCTCGATGCGCATTCGTTGGCGCATCATCATCGGGTGTTCGCTGCCTTGAACCACGACCAATTGGTTGCCTTCGAGGTCCTTGTCAGCGACAAACCACGCACCTGTCTCGGCATCATTGCGCCCACCGATACCAATGCCTCGGCGCTGGCCGAGCGTGTAATACATGAGGCCGTTGTGGCGGCCAAGCTTCTCACCGGCGTCACTGACAATGTCTCCGGGCTGAGCGGGTAAGTAGGTCGAGAGGAATTCTTGAAAATGCCGCTCACCAATGAAGCAAATACCGGTGCTGTCTCGCTTGGCGTGCACGTGCAAATTAGCAGCGGATGCGAGTTCGCGCACCAGCGGCTTCTCAAGTGAACCAAGCGGAAAGTAGGACGGTGCGAGCTGGTCGTGTTGCAGCGCGTGCAAGAAATAGCTTTGGTCTTTGTTTCTGTCTACACCGCGCAGCAGTGCCGGTGCGCCGTCTAGAGTGGCGTGACGTGCGTAGTGGCCAGTGGCGATGGCATCGGCGCCATTTTCAAGTGCGTGGTCGAGAAAAGCTCGAAACTTGATTTCACGGTTGCACAGAATGTCGGGGTTCGGTGTGCGGCCAGCCTTGTATTCTTGCAGAAAATGGCTGAACACCCGGTCCCAGTATTCATCTGAAAAATTGAGTGCGTCGAGCGGTACGCCAAGCTGATCGCAGACTGCGGCGGCGTCACGGTAATCCTGGCGCGCAGTGCAATCGGCTGAGTCGTCTTCCCAGTTCTGCATGAAAACGCCTTGCACGTCGAGGCCGGCGCGCACCAACAGTAAGGTTGTCACGGCTGAGTCGACACCACCCGAGACGCCAACCACCACGCGACTGCCAGGCGCTGGCAGCTGAGGGCGAATAGACTCGACAGTTGCGTCAATCAAGTTCATGGAGTAACTCCAATGAATGCGTGCGGCCCGCCAGGGCGTCGTCGATACAACGCAACACCAGCGGGCTGCGGCAGAGACCAGGCTGGGCGAGGGCGTCTCGGTCTAGCCAGTGGACACCGACGATGTCTGGGTCGCGCGCGAGCGAATCATCAATAGCTGAAACCCGCCCCGTGAAATTGACACGCATGAATGTGGTGCCGGATGTTGGTTCGCGCCAGCGGTAGAGCCCGGTCAGGGCCACGGGTTCAAAGTGTCTGCAGATCTCTTCTCGCACTTCGCGCACCACAGCGTCGATGAGGCTCTCGCCGTCCTCAACGTGCCCAGCCGGTTGGTTCATCACCGGGCGTCCGTTGATGACTTCCTCGACAACCAAGTATCGGCCAGCGTCCTCGATCAGCGCTGACACCGTCATGCGCGGGGTCCAAACGGGGTGGTTCACGTGGGTCTCAACTGGCATCGACAAAGGGTGATACTTGTAAATCGCCACGGCGGGCGGGGTGCAGTGAATGATGGGGCGAGGGTTCGCGCTGGTCGGCGAGTCCGGGTTGCATGGCGTCGAGGAATTCGCGCGCCTGGGGCGTGAGAAATTTACCGCGCCGAACGATAACGCCGTAGGTCCGCTTCGGAAAGTAGTTGCACAGTGGGTAGGTGAATAAATTCTCATCACCTTGCAAGCAAATGCTCGTGACGATGCTCACGCCGAGGTTGTTTGCGACATAGCGCTTGATCACTTCCCAGCCGCCCGCTTCCATTTGCACCTGGTAGGGCAGGTTGTGCTGCTGGAAGACGAGCTCGACCACCCGCCAGGTGGCTAAATGGCGCGGTGGCAGAATCATTCCATAGGGGCTGATGTCTTCGAGCGAGATGTCTCCGCGCGACGCCAGCGGGTGTTCGGGTGCAGTGATCAGGGTTGGGGTGTAGTCGTGGATCGGGTGATACGTTAGATCCTCTGGGACATCGAGCATCGAACCCACGGCAAAATCCACTTCATCGGCACGCAATTTGGCCATGCCGTCGTGGCCGGTCACGTTGTGCAGGCGCACGGTGACGTGTGGGAATCGGGTGCAGAAGCGTTTAGTGACTTCGGGCAAGATATACAGCAGTGTCGACTCGCCGGCGGCGATGTCGAGGTAGCCTGAGTCAACGGTGCCCATTCTGGCGCGAAAGGCCTCCGGCAACTTGTCCATGCCCTCGACCAATGGCTGGGCGAGCTCGAGCAGGGTGTCACCGGCGGGGGTGAGTGAGATGCGCGGTCCACGTCGCTCGAACAACAACTGATCCAGCTCTTTTTCCAGTGCCTGAATTTGCAGCGAAACGGATGGCTGGCTGATGTCGAGCTTTTCAGCGGCCTTGGAGATGCTGTTGCTCTGGGCTGCGTGGCAAAAAGCCCTGAGCTGTCTGAGTCGATTGGCGTTTCGTTTCATGCCGATGGTGACTGACTGCGAGTGTGAAGCAGTCGATTATATCGAAAATTAATAGTGTGCATGTGCGCCATAGGCTTGTGTGCACACTGCTCGACCCCTAGTATGATCGCCTGAAATGATTTCATGTAAAAGAATATTATTTCATGTGAGCTGATCGCTATCTGCAACATTGTGCACAGCGCAGCTCGCCAACCCGATTCAACAACGTGACACACGGACCCACCCCAATGACTCAAAGCCGCCAAGAACAAATTGAAGCCCTCGAAAAAGATTGGGCTGAGAACCCGCGCTGGAAAGGCGTGACGCGCCCCTATACCGCAGAGGACGTCGTGCGCCTTCGCGGCTCTGTCCAAGCTGAGCACACCTACGCTCGACGCGGTGCGGAGAAGCTCTGGGACCTGGTGAACGGCGATGCGAAGAAAGGCTACGTCAATTGCATGGGCGCGCTGACTGGCGGCCAGGCCATGCAGCAAGCCAAAGCGGGCATCGAGGCAATCTATCTCTCTGGCTGGCAGGTGGCGGCGGACGCCAACTCGTCAGAGCAGATGTACCCGGATCAATCGCTCTATGCCTATGACTCGGTGCCGACCATCGTGCGCCGCATCAATAACACCTTCAAGCGCGCAGACGAAATTCAGTGGTCACGTGGCGTGAGCCCGCAAGACGAGAACGGCATCGACTACTTCCTGCCGATTGTCGCCGACGCGGAAGCGGGCTTTGGCGGCGTGCTCAACGCGTTTGAGCTCATGAAAAACATGATCGCCAACGGCGCTGCCGGTGTGCACTTCGAAGACCAGCTT
>CALAMQ010000117.1 GCA_937925815.1 uncultured Granulosicoccaceae bacterium
CGACAGAGGCTGTCGCCTACGCGCGAACGGTACACGCGCTGGTGCGTTACATCGGCATCTGCGATGGCAATATGCAAGAGGGGTCATTTCGGGTTGACGCCAATGTGTCGATTCGGCCAATGGGTGAGGATGAGCTCGGTACCCGCACCGAGATCAAGAACGTCAACTCCTTTCGCTTCCTCGAGCGTGCAATCAATTTCGAAGTGCAGCGCCAGGCTGAGATCCTCGAAGACGGCGGTCGCGTGGTGCAGGAGACGCGTCTTTACGATGCCGATCTCGATGAAACCCGTTCCATGCGCTCCAAAGAGGAGGCGAACGACTACCGCTACTTCCCGGACCCGGATTTGTTGCCAGTGGTGCTCGAGCAAGCCGACATTGATGATGTTGCGCGCGAGCTACCTGAATTGCCAGAACCACGGCGCGCGCGCTTTATGGACTCGCTCGGCCTCGGCGAGAGCGAGGCCACGTTGCTCGTGCAGGACCGCGATCTCGCAGACTATTTCGAGCAGGCTGTAGGCAGTGCTGGCACAGGTGGTGCGCAAGGTGTCGCCAATTGGTTGCTCAATGACCTTCGAGCGCGCCTGGACAAACACGAGCTCGAGCTCGCCAACTGCCCGGTGGCAGCGACAGAACTCGGTCGGTTGGTTGCGCGAATTTCGGATAACACCATATCGGGCAAAATCGCCAAGCAGGTTCTGGATGCACTCTGGGCCGAGGAGGGTGGTGTTGACGACATCATCGAGTCGCGTGGACTGGTGCAGATCACCGATACTGGCGCCATTGAGGGACTGGTGGCTGAAGTGATTGCGGCGCACCCGGAGCAAGTGGCCGAATTTCGCGCTGGCAAAGACAAGGTGCTCGGCTTTTTGATGGGCAAAGTGATGCAAGCCTCCAAGGGCAAAGCCAACCCCGGCTCCGTCAATCAGTTGCTGCGCGACGCGTTGACGCGCGACTAAAGAGGGTTATCAGTCGGTGGGTTCACGTCGAACATTTTTGATTGAAGCTGCGAACGTTCGCGGTGTGCACGTCGACATCGACGGGCCGTGGCGAGAGTTGTTGTCCAGCGCTGACTACCCCGACTGGGTTGTGCGTTGGCTCGGCCAGGCGCAAGCGGCGGTCGCGCTGCTCACGGCAACCATCAAATTTGATGGTCGGTTGTCGTTGCAGGTCAAAGGTGACGGCCCGCTTCGCATGCTGGTTGCGCAGGCGAGCGCCGACGGTAGCCTGCGCGCCACCGCGCGCAGCCTCGGCGGCGGCGATGGTATGTCATTTCGCGAGGTCGCCGGCACCGCCGCGCAGGTGGCGTTGACGCTCAGTCAGCGTCGAGGTGATGATTACCAAGGGTTGATTGCGCTCGAGAACGACACGCTCGCCGGTGCGCTGGCGACATATTTTGAACGCTCTGAACAGCTCAAAACGCAACTGTGGCTCGGTGCTGACAAGACGCGTTGCAGGGGGTTGCTGTTACAACGCTTGCCTGGCGATGCCGAAGACGACGACGGCTGGCACCGCGTGCAACAGCTCGCCTCCACGCTCTTCGAAGAAGAACTGTTGTCTGTAGACGCTGACATCCTAGTCAGTCGGTTATTCCACGAAGAGGACGTGCGTCTGTTCGACCCGAGCGCACTCGCTTTTCGTTGTGGTTGTTCGCGTGAGCGCACTGCTGCGATGGTGAAAAGCCTCGGGCGTGAGGATGTCGAAAACCTGCTCCAAGAACAGGGTGGCGAGGTCACAGTGGATTGTGAATTTTGTCATCAACGCTACGGCTTTGATGCCAAAGACGTCGGCGCGCTGTTTGACGGCGACTAGGGTTGCGGTTGTTGCGTTGAGCCACACACTGGGCAATTGGGCTTGGCCGCGATCCGCAGCGGTTGCCAGTGGTTTTGCAAGCCGTCAAACAGCCAAAGGGTGTCAACGCTCGCATCACCAATGCCAATCAACTGCTTCACGGCTTCAAGCGCCATATAGCTGCCGAGCACGCCCACCAAGGGGCCGATGACACCCGCCGATTGGCAGGTCTCACGCCCGCTGAGGGTCTCCGGATACAGGCAACGGTAACAGGCCCGGCCGGTCGCCCCCGGGTGCAACACCGCAAGTTGCCCATCAAAACGCACGGCGGACGCTGTGACCAATGGCGCCCGGTGTGCGGCGCAGGCCGCGTTCACAGACTGCCTCGTGGCGAGGTTGTCCGAGCCGTCCAGCACCACGTCAGCGGTCTTGATCAATTCGTGGAGATTGGTATCGCCAGCGCGCGCGGTCACGGCGTTGAATGTCACCGTCGGGTTAATTGCGGTCGCGGCGTCGCACAGCGACTCCGCTTTGGCGTCGCCAACACGCGCGGTTGTGTGGGCGATTTGCCGTTGCAAATTGGATAACTCGATGGTGTCGTCGTCGACCACTGTCAACGTGCCCACGCCCGCGGCGGCCAGGTAGAGCGCGGCGGGACAGCCCAGTCCGCCTGCGCCAATCAGCACCGCGTGGGATTGGCTCAAGCGCAATTGGCCATCGAAGCCAATGCGGTCGAGGTTGATGTGGCGGCTGTAGCGTTCGAATGCGGCGTCGTCCACCGGGTCACTGCCTTTTCGCAAAGCCCCAGTCTACACTAGCCCTTTCCCCGCCTTTGGATCGCCCCATGCACCTGTTGGCTCACGCGCTGTGCGGCGCAGACGATGAGTTGTTGCGCGTGGGGCAAGTCGCGGGAGACTTTGTCAAAGGCCGCGATCTGAGCGCCTACCCGGCTACCCTTGCCACGGGGATTCGACACCACCGATTGCTCGACTCTGCAACCGACCAACACGAGGCTGTCAAACGCAGCCGCGCGCGTCTGCACGGCGCCTGGCGCCGCTATGCGGGTGTGCTTGTCGATCTGGCTTACGGCCATCTTCTCGCGCGCAATTGGGACCGCTGGGGCACCGGGTCACTGCATGCATTTGAGTCTTCTGTGCACGCCGATCTCGCACGGCATCACAACGCACTGCCGCCGCGTTTGCAGGCGGTGCGTGAGCGTTTGTATACCGCTCGGGTGTTGAGCGGTATCGGCGACGCCGATGGCGTAGCACTCGCCTGTGATCGTTTGTCGCATCGGTTGCCCGCGCTCAGCGGTGGCGCGGATGTGGTGGCGCGCGAGCAGCTCGGACTGGCGCGTGATTTTGAAGCCTTTTGGCCTGATGTATTGGTGCTGAAAGACCGATTACTCAGCGAGCAATAACGGCAAATTCACACCCAGCTTGGCGCAGCGCCTCGGACTCGACATGCAATTCACCGCGGGTCAGCGGGTGTGCTTCGAGCCACGCGGCATCGGCCATAAAATGTATGTCGTTGTCTGTCGCTGACACGCTCACGCGTTCGACCTCCACGGACTGACGGTCTCGGCACAGAATCAGGGCAGTGCGCAACAGCACTGCCAAACGCAAGACTGACGCTGTGTGCTCAGACACGCTCTCTGGCACCAGTCGGCGATGCAGTCGGCGCCGTTGCAAACGCACCAGCGTTGCGAGCATGACCTGCTCAGTTCGAGTGAAACCCGGCAGGTCCGTGCGGCTGAGCAACATCTCACCGTGTTTGTGGAATTGACTGTGCGAAACAGAAAGCCCCAACTCGTGAACGCGCGCCGCGTGGCGCGCTAGGTGTCGTTCGGCGTCACTGATTTCCCAGTTGCCGGTGAGCGAGTCGATCAGGGCATCGAGCACAACTGTCACCCGATCGGCGTGTTCAATGTCGATGCCAAAACGGTGCACCAAACCGTCTACTGTGCGGCGTTGAACGTCGCCCTCGGTGTGTCCAAAGAGCTCATAGAGCACGCCCTCGCGCAGAGCGGCTTGCGACACGTGCATGCTGCGAATACCAATTGAACGGAAGGCCGCGAACAACACCGCGCACCCGCCGACGAACACTTGCCGGCGAGCCTCGCTGAGGTGATCAAAGGCGGTTGAGTCGAGATTCCCGGCGTTGATGATGTGGTCGCGCAAGCGCTTTAGGCTTGCCAACGTAATGACCTCGCCGTCGGACTCGCCGCTGCTAGCCAAGTGTGCGGCAATCGCTTTGATCGAACCCGAACAGCCGACCGCGCTCGCCCACTGGCTTTGCTGCAGTGCGCGCTTTAACGGGCGCAGTTCGATTTGAGTGTCATTGACGGCGCGTCGCCAGCGTTGTTCTGTGATCTTGCCATCGGCGAAATGTTGTTGGGTTGCCACCACGCAGCCAGCGCTCACGCTCTCGGTGACACTGGGTTGCGCGGATGACCCGACTGCAACTTCGGTGCTGGCGCCGCCGATATCGAGAACGAGGTTTGGGGCATCGCCGACCATGCCACCGCTCGCCCGCACCCCGTGGTAGATCAAGCGCGCTTCCTCCTGCCCGGGGATGACGTCGATTCTGCGGCCGAGCACGCGCTCCGCGTTGGCGAGAAAGTCTGCAGCGTTCAACGCTCGGCGCAATGTCTTGGTGCCGACGGCGCGCACGTTGGCGTTGGGCAGGCCTCGAATCCGCTGACCAAAGCTCGCCAGGCAGTCGAGCGCGCGCTGCTGAACCGCCTCGCTCAAACGTTTGTCTCGGTCAAGACCCGCGCCGAGCGCAACGGGTTCGCGCAAGCGGTCGAGCAGTCTGAGTTGGCCTGCGTCCTCGCGCGCCACCACCATGTGAAAGCTGTTTGAGCCAAGATCGATGGCAGCGAAGTCTGAGACGTCCGGCGGTGTTGACCGCGTCATTTGGCTTTGCGGCCGAATGTGACCCGAGGATTGTCGCCGAGGTCGCGAACCGTACACACAGATGTCAGTCCCTGTGCAGTCATCATTGCGGTCACCGCTTCTGCTTGATCAAATCCGTGTTCGAGCAACAAGACGCCCGCTGGCACGAGCCAGGCTTGCGCTTGTTGAATCAGCGTGCGGATATCGGCGAGACCGTCTGGTCCTGCAACCAATGCGCGCTGCGGTTCCGCGCGCAGGTCGCCTCGGTCGAGGTGCGGATCGCCCTGTGCAATGTACGGTGGGTTGCTGACTATGATGTCGAACGGTGCGTCGCTGACACTGGACAGGCCATTGAACCAGTCGCTTTCCTTGAACACGATCTTGACCCCGACACGTTCCGCGTTTCGCTGCGCGACGCGCAAGGTGTCGGCGCTGATGTCGGTGGCGGTCACAACGCACGCTGGACGCTCGCTGGCAAGTGCGATGGCGACTGCGCCGCTGCCGGTGCCAAGGTCGAGCACGCGCAGCGGTGCAGATTGGGGTAAGTGACTCAGTGCTTGTTCAACCAAGGTCTCGGTGTCTGGTCGAGGGATTAACGTGTGGGGATTGACGTCGAGCTCGAAGTTCCAAAAGGCGCGCCGGCCTGTGATGTAGGCAACCGGTTCGCCTTGCGCTCGCCGTTCGCAGGCTCGGCGGAAGCGGCTGTTTTGTACAGGGTCTAGTGCGCGGTCGCTGTGGGTGATTAGGACCGAGTGGTCAACGCCGAGGCAGTCGCACAGCAGGACCGTCGCGTCGGCGCGGGGAGAATCAGTGTGGTTGGTGAGCCGCGCCGTGGCGTCGCGCAGCGCCGATTGGATCGTCGGCGTTGGCGACGCGTCCTCAGGCATTGGCCAAATCAGCCATGAGGTCTGCCTGGTGCTCGGCGAGCAGTGGATCGATGATGTCGTCCAGTGTGCCGGTAAGCACGTCTTCTAGCTTGTACAACGTGAGGTTGATGCGGTGGTCAGTGACCCGACCCTGCGGGAAATTGTAGGTGCGGATGCGCTCTGAGCGGTCGCCGGAGCCCACTTGCAAACGCCGTGTTTCGGATTGCTCTGCGGTGTGCTTGGCCTGTTCATCGTCGAGCAAACGGGCTTGTAAAAGCGCGAGTGCGCGTGCGCGGTTCTTGTGTTGAGAGCGCTCTTCTTGGCACTCGACGACGATACCGGTCGGCAAATGCGTGAGTCGAATGGCCGAATCGGTTTTGTTGACGTGCTGTCCGCCGGCGCCGCTTGCGCGGAAGGTGTCAATACGCAAGTCGCTCGGATTGATATCGATCTCGTCGACTGCTTCGATCTCCGGCAGGATCGCCACGGTGGCTGCAGAGGTGTGGATTCGACCTTGGGATTCTGTCTGGGGCACGCGTTGCACGCGGTGCGCGCCCGATTCAAATTTCAAACGCGAATAGGCGCCTTGGCCAACCACGCGCATGACCGCTTGTTTGTAGCCGCCGTGCTCGCCCTCGGAGGCGCTCAGCATTTCAGTTTGCCAGCCACGTTGCTCGGCGTAGCGGCCGTACATGCGCAACAAGTCGCCGGCGAATATTGCAGCTTCGTCGCCGCCGGTGCCCGCGCGCACTTCGAGAAAGACGTTGTTGTCGTCGCGTGGATCACGCGGCAGCAACAGCACCTGAAGGTCGGCTTCGAGCGCTTCAATTTTTTGCTCGCACTCGGTCACTTCCTGACGCCCGAGCTCGCGCATCTCGGTGTCGCTGTCTTGCGCCATTTCACGCGCGGCAATCAAGTCTTCTCGGGTTGATTCAAGCGAGACAAAGGCGGCGGCCAGGGGCTCGAGTTGCGCATATTCGCGCGACAAATTGCGGAAGCTCACTTGGTCGGCGAGGGTGTCTGGATCACCGAGCAATACCGCCACTTCGGCGTGCCGTTCAATGAGGGTTTGCAGCTTCACTTCAATCGCGGGTGTCATGGTCTCGGCCGAGTTTGAACAATGTGCGCGCCGCGTCGAGTGTGGTCGCATCCTGATTGCGTGCGGCCTCTCTGAGCGAGGTGAGTGGCGCGTGCAAGAGTTTGTTGGTCAAAGCGTGTGCTAGGTGTTCGAGTGCCACCTCTGGTGACTGTCCGGCTTTGAGGCGTGACAGTGCGCGCTCTAGGGCGGCGCGTTCTATTTCACTTGCCGCTTCGCGCAATTCGATCAGCGGGTCGATCGCCTCGCGTTCAGCGAGCCAGCGCATAAAGGCGTCTGTTTCTTTTTCGACGATGGTCTCGCCAATGGAGGCAGCGTCGCGACGCGCTTGATGGCCCGCGTCGATGATTTGTGTGAGGTCATCCACGGTGTAAAGGAAGACGTCGTCGAGCTGGGCGACCTCTGGTTCGATGTCGCGCGGCACGGCGATGTCGATCATCAACATCGGGCGGTGCTTGCGCTGTTTGAGCGCGGTCTCGACGGCTCCTTTGCCAAATACTGGCCGGCTCGACGCGGTTGAGGCGATGACGATGTCGGCGCGGTGTAGGTGGGCGTTGAGATCGTCGAGTGCGATGGCCTCGGCACCAAAGCGCGCTGCGAGTGCCTCGGCGCGCTGTCGCGAACGGTTGGCGATGACAATCTTGCGAACGCCCTGGCTGTGCAGGTGTTGCAGCACCAGTTCGCTGGTGTCGCCGGCGCCCAGAAGCAGGGCGGTCTTGTGTTCCAGTTGATCAAAAATGCGACCCGTCAGTTGCACGGCTGCAAATGCCACTGACACCGCGCCAGCGCCAATATTGGTGTCGTTTCGGACTTGCTTGGCGACCGAAAACGCGTGTTGAAACAACCGGCCAAGGGAGCGTCCGAGCGTGCCTTCGCAGCGGGCCTGCTGCCAGGCGACCTTTATCTGGCCGAGAATTTGCGGTTCCCCCAGTACAAGGGAGTCGAGGCCGCTGCTGACCCGAAAGAGGTGCCTGACCGCGTCGCGTTCGGCGAGATTGACCAGATAGGGGCTGATGGTGCCGAATTCAAATTGCCGGTTGCCGAAGTATTGCTGTGCAACTTTGTCGGCAGTTTGGCTGTCCAGGCGTGCGTAGACTTCGGTTCGGTTGCAGGTTGAAACCACCGCGACCTCGCGCACAGAGGTCATTTGGGCCAACGCGCGCAGGTGATCGGGGAGTGTTGCAGGGTCGATGGCGATACGCTCGCGGACAGCGACGGGCGCAGTGTGGTGATTCAGTCCAAAGGCAACGAGCGGCATGGCGCGCAGTTTACCTTGGAACCTGCCTTAATCGGCGGCAATCAGCAGGTGTTTTGGCAATTTGCCGTGACTGCGAACGGTGACAATCCACCGGCGCACTAGACTTTGGGGATTGAGTGCGTTTTCGCACCGTAAAACGATGACACAAATTATGAATTCGTTTGGAAAGTGGGTTGGGGTTGCGCTGCTTTCGGTCTGCGCGGCCCAGGGGGCCTTGGCACAGCTCGAAGAGGAACCGCTGGTCAGTGAACCTGTGATGGCCGACCGTGGAGAGCTCATCTATCACGTGCTCATTGGAGAGATGGCGTTCGACAAAGGCGATGGCACGCTCGCTGTGGACAGCTTTCTCAGCGCGGCGCTTAGAAGTGACGACCCGGCCCTTGCAGAGCGCGCCACGCAAGTCGCGATCCGGTTTGAAGATTGGGAGGCCGCTGAGCTGACCGCGCAGCACTGGGCCTATCTCACGCCAGATTCGCTGAATGTTCAGCGCTTGCTCGCCGGTGTCTACTTGCGTCTGGGCGATCCCGTCAACGCAGCGGGTGCATTTGAGCAAGTGTTGTCACTCGCAGGTGAATCCTTCGACTCGGGTGCAACCAGTATTCTGGCGGCCTTGCAGCAAGAGCCCGACAGG
Organism: uncultured Granulosicoccaceae bacterium; assembly: GCA_937925815.1. GTDB lineage: Bacteria > Pseudomonadota > Gammaproteobacteria > CALCKW01 > CALCKW01 > CALCKW01. The sequence continues at coordinate 8,537 of CALAMQ010000117.1, forward strand.
GGCGTTAGCATTGCCGTGGCAGAAGAATTGGTAGCGCGCCACCCAGACAACGCAATGGGGTACTTTGTGGTGGGTCAGCTCGCCTCTGATGCGTCCGAGTTCGATCAGGCGATTGACGCCTTCGACAAGAGCCTCGCCATTCAGCCCGCTTTTGGTCGTGCACAACTGTCGCGCGCGCGGGTGCAACTGCTGCGCGGTGAAACCGACGATGCGCTGGACACATTGGAAAATCATGTGCGGGCACGCCCCGCCGACGTCGTAGCGCACCAAGGGTTTGTTCAGCTGTTAATAGAGGCGGAACGAGTTGAGCAGGCGCTCGCTGAGATGGAAACGCTCTATCAATCCCAGGACAGCCGAAGTCGATTGGTATTCAACCTTGGTCTGATGGCGCTCGAGCTGCAAGCCCTGCCACGGGCCAGGGTCTATCTCGAGCGGGCGGTGGAACTCGACCCGCTGCAGCACGATGGACACTATTACCTCGGCCGCATACACGACTTTGAACAAGATGTGGCTCAGGCTGTGATCCACTACGACTTGGTCGAGCGTGGGGTGCACAGCTTTGAATCAGCGCTGCGTGCGGCAGAGCTTGTAGGTCGAAGCACTGGGCTTGCTGAGGCGCGAGTTCGCCTGGACGCACTGCGCGATGCCACCGACCCAGACGGGATGGCGCAAATTGCTCTGAGCGAGAGCGGATTGCTGCAATTCCACGACGATTACGACGGTGCGTTGGATGTGCTCGACACCTCGCTGGAACACTATGCTGGCCACCTCGACTTGCACTACGCGCGTGGCTTGTTGCTGTCCAGACTTGGAGACGAACGTGGCTTTGAACGCGAGATGCAGGTGGTGTTGGACGTTGATCCCGACAGCGCCCAAGCGCTCAACGCGCTCGGCTATGCCCTTGCGGACCGGAACGAAAACCTCGACGAGGCCGAGCGCTTGATCACACGCGCCAACGAGCTCGAACCTGACGACGCCGCGATCCTCGACAGCATGGGGTGGGTGAATTTCAGGCTGGGCAATTTGCCTGAGGCGCAGCTCTGGCTCGAGCGTGCCTATGCGCAATTAGCTGATGCCGAGATTGCAGCGCATTTGGTTGAGGTGTTGTGGGTGTCGGACCAACTCGACGCGGCGAGGTCGTTCTTCGCCGAAGCGCGCGAGAGCCATCCCGACTCGCCGTTGCTGGCTGAGCTGAATGCGCGGATTCCCGCGTTGACTGCGGCCGAGGTCGAGGGGGATAGCGAGTGATGCAATTCAAAGCGCGCCAAGTGGTCTGTGCGTGTGTGTTTTTGCTGGTGTCTGGCTGTGCGACTGTCGAACCGCCACCCGTTGTGACGCTCGATGACGCCGCCGTGCGCGCACAGCAGCGCGAGCGAGAACGCAGATTGGATGAGCTCGCGAGTTGGGCATTTGTTGGCAAAGTTCGCGTCAGTGGTAACGAGAGACCGATCAACGCGGACATCCGCTGGATCGAACGCGGCCAATCGAGCGAAATCACCTTGTCTGGACCTGGCGGCTTCAGCGCATCGACGCTGTCAGTGTCGCCGGGCAGAGTGGTACTCAAGCGCGCCAACGGCGACGTGATTTCGGCGGCGACGCCGGATGAACTGATCGCGAAACTCGTCGGGTGGCCAATGCCGTTATCTCTGATGAACGACTGGGTGCTGGGCTTGCCGGGCCCGGCGGCGGTGTTGTCGCGCGATGCGCAAGCGCAGCTTGAATCTGCTCAATTTCGTAAGTGGAGTGGCAGCTTTAGCCGGTATAAGCAGGTCGACGGTTTGGCATTGCCGCACCGTATCGACGTCACTGATGGCCACTTGTCTGTGAGTGTGCAGCCCAAGCGCTGGACGCTTGAACTCGCACCGCCGGCGGCGGTTGACCGGATTCCGATACCGGGCCGTGCGGGCGCCTGAGATGGCCTGGTCCTGCAATTGGCCAGCCCCGGCCAAATTAAACTTGTTCTTGCATATCACCGGGCGGCGCGCCGACGGCTACCACGACGTGCAGACGGTATTTCAGTTGCTCGACACGGGCGATGAGCTCGACTTCCAGCTGACCGACGACGGGCAATTGGGACTCAGTTGTGACATTGCAGCGCTAGAGAGTGACGACAACTTGGTGTTGCGTGCTGCCAGGGCGCTGCGAGCTCACGCGCCGGGTCGAGCAGGCGCCCAGATTCGGCTGCGCAAGCGGTTGCCCGCTGGCGGCGGCGTGGGTGGGGGCAGCTCTGACGCTGCGACGACCTTGCTGGCGCTCAACGCGTTGTGGGACTGTGGCGTCGCGCTCGATGAGTTGGCATCGATCGGTCGCGCGCTTGGAGCCGATGTGCCAGTGTTTGTGCGTGGCCGCACAGCCTTTGGTCAAGGCATTGGGGATCTTTTGCAACCCATCGACACAGGCGCGCGGTCTTACTTGGTGCTGCACGCGGGTGTGGCAATCGAAACTGCGCCCTTGTTCGCGTCAAAGCAATTGACAAGGGATTGCGGGCCGATCAAAATAGAGGACTTTGCTGAAGGCAAGGGATCAAACGTATTTGAGCCCCTTGTTCGGGACCGATACCCCGATATTGACAGTGGCATGCGTTGGTTAGATGACCAGGGCGCGCTCTTCAAGTCGAGGTTGACCGGCACCGGCGGCTGTTTTTTTGCCGTCTTCGATGACTGCAGCAAAGCCAATTCAGTGCTCGCTTCTGCACCGCATCCGCTCTCGGGCTTTGTGGCGCAGGGGACAGCGTCGTCATTGGCACACGATAGGCTAGAGTTACACGGCGTGCAGTGATGCCACACCCCCCAGTTGGGCCGTCGCCAAGCGGTAAGGCACCGGGTTTTGATCCCGGCATTCGTAGGTTCGAATCCTACCGGCCCAGCCATTTTCTCAGTTTCAACATTCAATAGACGGGTTCGGTGACGTGAGCAACGGCAAGATGATGGTCTTCGCAGGGCGGTCCAACCCTGAACTCGCCACACGTATCGCAGCCAAACTGCAACAACGCTTGGGCAATGCCCACGTCACAACCTTCAGTGACGGTGAGACCAGCGTTGAAGTGTTGGAAAATGTGCGCGGTCGCGACGTCTTTGTACTGCAGTCGACTTGTGCGCCGACCAACGACAACCTCATGGAGCTGTTGATCATGGTCGATGCGCTCCGTCGCGCCTCAGCTGACCGCATCACAGCAGTGATTCCCTATTTTGGCTACGCGCGGCAGGACCGCCGAGTGCGCAGCGCGCGCGTGGCAATCTCAGCCAAGCTCGTGGCTGACATGGTGGTTGCAGCCGGTGTGGACCGGGTGTTGACCATCGACTTGCACGCAGATCAGCTGCAAGGCTTTTTCGATGTCCCTGTAGACAACGTCTACGCCTCGCCGGTGCTGCTCGCCGATATCTGGCGTCAGAAATACCCAGAGTTGATTGTTGTCTCACCCGATGTTGGCGGTGTGGTGCGCGCGCGCGCGGTGGCCAAGCAACTCGGTGATGCCGACCTTGCAATCATTGATAAACGCCGTCCGCAAGCCAACCAAGCGCAGGTCATGCACATCATTGGTGACGTTGAGGGCAAATCCTGTGTCATCGTCGATGACATGGTCGACACCGCTGGCACCCTTTGCAAAGCCGCTGGTGCGCTCAAGGATCACGGTGCTGAGCGGGTAGTGGCCTACGCCTCACACCCAGTGCTCTCTGGCAAGGCCATCGACAACATCGAGGACTCGGTGATCGACGAGTTGGTGGTGACTGACACGATCGCGCTGTCTGAGGCGGCTGCTGCGTGCGATCGAATCAGGCAGGTGTCGATAGCCGACATGCTGGCCGAGACCATGCGCCGGGTGCACCTCGAAGAATCCATCAGCTCGCTGTACATGGACTGAGACTGAAATTTTTTTACGGCGTGCAGGTCGCATGCACGCTGATCCGCGGTTGTTGCCGCATTACATAGACTGGAGAAACCCATGAGCATCGATTTTACGCTCAGCGCCGAGGCGCGCACTGACACAGGGAAGGGTGCGAGCCGCCGCCTGCGTCGCGAAAACAAAGTCCCCGCTATTTTGTACGGCGGCGGTGGCGAGCCGGTAATGCTGACTCTCAAAGCAAACCAAGTCGCCCGCAATCTGCAGGAAGAGGCCTTTTATTCGCATGTCTTGACCCTGGAAGTCGGCGGCAAGAGTGAGCAGGCGATTCTGCGTGACTTGCAACGCCATCCAGCCAAGGGCTTTGTGATGCACATGGATTTCTTGCGCGTCGTCGCCGGTCAGGCGATCACCATGCAGGTGCCGCTGCACTTCATCAATGAAGAGGCTTGCGTCGGCGTGAAAATGGGCGGCGGTTTGATCAGCCACACGCTGACCGAGCTCGAAGTCACCTGTATGCCCAAAGACTTGCCTGAATACATCGAAGTCGATCTCGCAGACATTGACGTGGGTCAGTCGGTTCACATCTCAGACATCAAACTGCCAGAGGGTGTGACATCGGTTGCCCTGGCGCACGGTGAAGAGCACGATTTGTCGGTCGCAGCAGTCAACGCACGCAAAGGCGGTGGATCTGACTCTGAAGATGGTGGCGATGACAGCGAAGACGCCAGCGGTGAAGAAGGCTGACGCGACGTCAGTCTGATCCTCGATGCCTGAGCCTCGCCCGAACATCAAATTGATTGTCGGGCTTGGCAATCCAGGCAGTGAATACGAGCAAACCCGGCACAATGCCGGGTTTTGGGTATTGGATCGGATTGCTGAACACTATGCGAGCCAGTTCGCGTCTGATTCTAAAGCGCACGGCTGGCTCACACGTGTGCAGCGTGGACCGCTTGATTTGCGGCTGCTCAAACCAAGCACCTTCATGAATCGAAGCGGCCAGTCCGTTCTCGCTGTTTGTCAGTACTTCAAGGTCGAGCCCGAACAAATGCTGGTGGTCCATGATGAGTTGGACTTGCCGCCTGGCACCGTGAAGATAAAGCGAGGCGGCGGCCACGGTGGGCACAATGGCCTGCGAGACATCGCGCGGGTGCTTGGCAATACCCACTGGCGGCTGCGCATGGGTATTGGACATCCAGGCCATAAAGACCGCGTGAGTCCCTGGGTGTTGTCACGGCCAAGCCGTGAGGACGACACACAGATCGCTGAGGCGATGGATCGCGTGCTGTATAACCTCGATGATTTGCTCGGTGGCGACTTTGCAAAAGCGACCCAAGCGATCAATACCGTGCCCGCGTCTCGCCCCTGAGCGCGTCGTTGGCAATTAGCAATGTGTTGACTGGAGAAGTTTGATGGGATTCAAGTGCGGCATCGTCGGACTGCCCAACGTTGGGAAATCGACGCTATTCAACGCGTTGACTCGCGCGGAAATCGCAGCTGAGAATTACCCATTTTGCACCATTGACCCCAATGTCGGTGTTGTGCCTGTGCCGGACCCGCGCCTTGAGGAACTGGCGACTATTGTCAGCCCAGAGCGCATCCTGCCCACGACAATGGAATTCGTCGACATCGCTGGTCTCGTTTCCGGTGCAGCATCGGGTGAGGGTCTTGGCAATACATTTTTGTCCCACATACGTGAGACAGATGCTATCGCGCACGTGGTGCGCTGTTTCACTGATGACGATGTCATCCATGTCGCTGGGCGTGTTGACCCAATAGATGACATCGAGACCATCGACACGGAGCTAGTGCTGGCCGATATGGACACTGTGCAACGCGCGGTGCTAAAGGCGCAAAAGCTCAGTAAATCCGGTGATAAGGATGCAATAGCCGACAAGAATGCATTTGAGGCCTTGTTGGTGCACCTCGAAGCGGGGCACCCAGCGCGCTCGTTGGACATGGACGAGAATGCTCGGGCGCGGGTCAAGCCGCTCTGCCTGATCACAGCGAAGCCTGTGATGTACATCGCCAATGTCGCCGACAGTGCAGACACGGACAATCCCTTGCTCGCCAAAGTGCAGGCCCGGGCCAAAGCCGAAAATGCGATGGTGGTGCCAGTTTGTGCCGCGATCGAGGCCGAGATTGCGTTACTCGATGATGAAGACAAAGCAGATTTTCTGTCTGATCTCGGTCAGTCCGAGGCGGGGCTAGACCGCGTCATTAGAGCAGGTTACGCATTGCTCGGTTTGCAGACATTCTTTACAGCGGGTGTGAAAGAAGTGCGCGCGTGGACAGTGCGCCAAGGCGCGACGGCGCCGCAAGGTGCGGGGCGAATCCACACGGATTTTGAGCGGGGCTTTATTCGCGCGGAAGTCGTGGGCTTTGACGACTTTACCAGTTGCTCTGGAGAGCAGGGCGCGAAGGATGCGGGCAAATGGCGCCTGGAGGGCAAAGACTACGTGCTGGTCGAGGGAGACGTTGTGCATTTTAGGTTCAATGTTTGACCTATTTTAGGCTTGCGCATTGCTCAAAATCAGTATGTTCACCTTGACAAAACAGGCGACTCAGCCGACCATACCGTCATCGTGGCCATATAGCTCAGTTGGTTAGAGCACAT
>CALAMQ010000118.1 GCA_937925815.1 uncultured Granulosicoccaceae bacterium
TCCTGGTCGGTGTAGTCGGTGTAACGGCGAGGGTCGCAGGACCACATATCCCACTCAGTTGATCCCTCAGTAATCCACTCGGCCATGACTTTGCCCGCACCGCCGCCCTGGGCGATGCCGAAGGTGAACACACAGGCTTCAAACGCATTCGGCACACCCGGCATCGGGCCGATCAGCGGCAGGCCATCGGGGGCGTAGGGAATGGGGCCGTTGATGACGCGCTCGACGCCGACACTGCCGAGCAGCGGCACGCGTGCCATCGCGTCTTCGATGTGCCACTCGATGCGCTCGAGGTCGTCCTGGTAGAGCTGGAAACTGAAGTCTTCGGGCATCGGATCGGACGGGTCCATCCACGCGCCCTGACCGTTGCTCTCGTAGGGTCCGAGGTTCAGCCCCATCTTTTCCTGGCGCAGGTAATAGGAGGAATCGACGTCGCGCAACAGCGGCAGCTTGCTGCCGTGCTCACGGCTCCAGGCTTCGATGTCGGGGATGGTCTCGGAGATCAGGTACTGGTGGCTCATTACCATCATCGGCAGGGTGCGGCCGCCGTAGGGCCGGAACCACTCGCTGACGCGTTGTGCGTAATAGCCCGCCGCGTTGACCACCTTCTCGCAGCGGATTTCGCCTTTCTCGGTCTCGACCACCCACTCGCCGTTCTCGCGGCGCACGCCGGTTGCCGGGCAGAAGCGGATGATGCTGGCGCCGAGTTCGCGCGCGCCCTTTGCGAGCGCCTGGGTCAACTGAGCCGGGTCGATGTCACCGTCGGTCGGATCGTAGAGGCCACCGGTGAGATCGTGGGTCTCGAGGAAGGGGTAGCGGTCTTTGAGGTCCGAGACCTGGCACATCTCGACGTCAATGCCCTGGTAGCGGCCCATGCCGCAGACCTGCTCGAATTCCTGCATGCGCTCTTTGCTGTGCGCGAGACGCAGCGAGCCTGAGACGTGGTAGTTCATCGGGTAGTTCACGCGCTCGCCGAGGTCGCGGTAGAGCTCGGTCGAGTAGCGTTGCATGTTCATAACCGACCATGACCCGGAGAAAGTCGGCACGTTGCCGGCTGCGTGCCAGGTGCTGCCGGCTGTGAGCTCGTTTTTTTCAAGCAGCACGCAGTCGGTCCAGCCGGCGAGCGCGAGGTGGTAGAGCGTGGAGACGCCGACGACGCCGCCGCCGATGATGACGACGCGCGCGGTTGTTGGGAAATCAGACATGATCAGTTCTCGGTGGTCCAGCGGTCGCTGACGGTCATCAACGCCGTGTCGAGGTGGATGGTGTGTTCGGCGCGGATCTGCGCATCGAGCTCCGGAGAGAGGTGTTGCGGGTAATGGCTGCTGAGCGTGGCGTGCAGCTTCTTGCGCGCGACGTCGAGCAGCTTGGGCTTGCCGAGCTCGCCCCACTCCTTGGGGCTTGTGCGGTCGCCGATCTCGGGATAGATGTAGTGGCTCTGCATCAGCGACATGGTCTGGTCGCTGCCGAGGTAGTGTTGTGCGCCACTGGTCACTTCGCGAATGGTTTCGATGCCGATGGTCTCATCTGACACTTCGATGCCGCGCACGGTGCGGTTGATTGCGCCGAGCATGTCGTTGTCGATGACCATGCCTTCGAAGGAGCAGCCGAGCAGACTGCCGTACATGCCGCAGGTCTCGTACACCATATTGGCGCCGGCGTGGGCCGCAAGTGAGATGGCGGCGCCTTTCTCGTAGCCGGCTTGGGCGTCGGGCAGTTTGGCGTCAGACATGCCAGCTGCGGTACCGCAGGAGAGACCGTAGTAGCGGCCCATCTGCGCGACGCCGGCTGCGAGAATAGCTTGTTCGCCAGAACCGCCAGTCATCGCGCCGGTGCGCAAGTCTGACACGAACGGCCAGGTGCCAAAGACCGCAGGCGCCCCTCGCTTGACGAGATTGACGTAGACGAGGCCTGCAAGGCACTCGGCTGTTGCTTGCACCACGGAACCGGCGAGTGATGCCGGGCTGGTCGCGCCGGCTTGACCTGCCGACAACAACAAGACGGGCATGCCGCCCTCAATTGACACTTCAAGGCATTTGCAGGCGTCTTCGGCAAAACGCAAGGGCGGCACAACAAAGCAGTTGCTCTGGCTGACGAAAGGCCGTTCACGCCACTTCGCTTCAGACCCTGCCACCTTGTGCAGCATCTCCAGTGCTTCGCGCGCGTAGTCTGGGTCAGTGAAGCTCACCCCGATGTGCTTGGTGGTGCCGGCAAGGCACGCATACAAGCTGTTGATGTCGAGGTCACGGTTGTCGATCATGTCGCGCGCAACAACCGGGCGCTGGAAGAAGTGAACGTTGTCGAGCGTGTCGACGAGGCGGGCGAGGTCGTAGAGGTCGAGCAGGGTGGTGTCACGGTAGTGGTCGTTTTCGATGTCGACCATGTGGACCGCCGCGCCGGCGGTGCCAAAGTGCACACGGCTGCCGCTGAGGTTGAGATCGTGTTGGGGGTCGCGTGCGTGCAAAACGACATTGCGCATGCAGTGCGCAAGGGTGTCTTCAACCAGTGCCTTCGGAAAGCGCAGGCGGCCCGCGTCGGTCAGCTCGCCGCCGGCGGCGACAACGCGATCGATGCAGCTCGGGATGGCGTTGGCAAGACCGATGTCGGCCAGCACGTCGAGCGTGGCCCGGTTGAGGTGATCGAGCTGGGCATCCGTGAAGGGGGCAAAGCGGCCGCCTTCAAACCCCGGCCTGACTGGCCGCTCGTTTTCCTGGAGCGGTGCGGCACGTTCGGCGTGTTTGGCGGCGCGGGCATTTCGACGGCGTCGGGGGCTGGCTGTGGCCATTGGGTGACCCTGTTGGTTTATCTTCCCTATTATTGGAAAAAACATTCCGCGCTGCTTCGCTCTGGTGTTGACTGGGCGACCCTCTCAGCCGCTTTTACGACTACGAGGCGCCCGTCGCGGGGTAAAGCGCATTTTGTGGGCACTGAATGGCCAGATTCGCGCCCTGTAGAGTGCTGTGTTGTGGATCCGACACCACCGGTGTTGTCAGGTTGAGTTTGTCCACAACGCGGCGCCACGCGATCGGTGTAGGCAGTACGTGTTAACTGCTTGCCGTCTACGCTTTAAGGCGCGCGGGCAGCTGCGTCGCTACGGTCTTCGCCTTTTGGTCCGGGTGAAGGCGTAATCAGTTTAAAAACAAGGAGATAATCTCAAATGGGTGCGTCAGTTGGTTTGATTGGTCTTGGGGTGATGGGTGCAAACCTAGCGCTCAATATCGCGGAGAACGGCTTCACTGTTGCGGTGTACAACCGCACGCTTGAACGCACCGCGACCTTCATGGAATCAGCCGATGAACTCGCCGCCCAGCTCACGCCCACAGGGTCTCTAGAGGAGCTGGTCGCATCATTAGCCGCGCCTCGCATGATCATTCTCATGGTGCCAGCCGGCGCCGCTGTCGACTCGCAGATGCGCGCGCTGCTGCCTTTGCTCGAGCCCGGTGATCTTATGATCGATTGCGGCAATGCTGATTTTAATGAGACGCAGCGCCGTCTGTCTGAGCTCGACGGCACCGGCATTGGCTGGGTCGGGGCTGGGGTATCGGGTGGCAGTGACGGTGCGCGCTTTGGGCCGTCGATTATGGTTGGTTGCACGCAAGCGGAGTACGAGCGCGTCTCGCCTATATTGAGCGCGATTGCCGCCAAGCACGACGATGTTTCCTGCTGTGCCCGTCTTGGAACCGATGGCGCCGGACACTTCGTCAAGACCCTGCACAACGGCATTGAGTACGCCGATATGCAAATGCTCTCGGAGGCCTACGGGTTGATGCGAGATGGCTTGGGTTGGTCCGCGGGTGATATCGGCGAGGTGTTTGCGCGTTGGAATGATGGGGTGCTCAATGCCTATTTGGTGGAGATCACGGCCAATGTGCTGGCCGTGCACGATGAGGCCAGCAACGGACCTATCGTCGATGTGATCGCGGACCGCGCCGGACAGAAAGGCACTGGCACCTGGTCAGCCATTGAGGCCCAGAAGTTAGGTCGTCCGGCGACAACAGTTGAAGCGGCGGTATCGGCGCGCTGCGTGTCGTCTCAAGGTGCGTTGCGTTCGGCATTGTCGGACGTGTACAGCTCTGAGGGTGCGACCGGTTTCGGCGCGGACGACACCGTTGAGGCACTGGAGCTTGCATTGTTGGCCGGGCGACTGTGTGCCTACGCGCAGGGCTTTAACGCCATCGCCGCCGCCTCTGAATTGCATCAGTGGAACGTTCCACTTGCGCGCGTGGCGGAGATCTGGCGAGCGGGCTGCATCATTCGGTCGCGTCTACTCGACGACATGGCTGAAGCGTTCCAAGGTGGTGTGGCTCATGACAATTTATTGACGAACGAGCTGTTTGTACCGCAGATGACAGTGGCGATCCCAGCGCTTCGCCAAATTGTTGGCGATTCGGTTGCGGCAGGTTTGCCAATCCCGGCCCTGTCCGCTGCGTTGGCATGGTTCGACGGCATTCGACAGCCACGCGGGACAGCCAATTTAATTCAGGCGCAACGGGACTTTTTCGGATCGCACAGCTTTGAACGTACAGATCAAAGCGGCATTTTTCACGGGCCTTGGTAAATAATTCGTCAAGTTGTTGACGATGGCTTGTCGTTCGCCAATATGTCGACTACTTTTTTAGCATGAGGATTCAGTCGTGCACCCTGCGCAAAATGCGGCAGAGGGTGCGCGCTTACTGATTTTTTTCCGCCGTTGCAAAATGCTAAGCGTCAACGGCGCGGGTGCAGTGATAACATGTCTGCGGCAGAGCTGCGTCTAGAGCTCGAATCCTCAATTGCTTGTCTTATTCGGTTTTTTCAGGAGATCCCTCAATGCAAATTCGACTTTTGGTTCCACTCGCGGCGAGTGCGATTCTCGCCGGTTGCGGTACATTCAGTGCCAGCAACAGTGCTAGCAGCATGGACTGCCCTAGTGGTTTAGAAGCCGCAGACGGTTACGTCATCGGCGGCGACGGCACCATCGCGGTCAGCGGAATTAAAGACCTCATTCACAGCGGCACGTGGTCTGCTGAAAATGCGTTCCACGAATGTGAAGGCGTGATGCCAGAGCCGGAGCCAGAGCCCGAGCCAGAAGCGGAGCCTGAGACCAAAGCAGAGCCGACGCCCGTTGAGATTAACGTGCCAGTTAAATTTGACGCGCGCACACTGTTTAAAACTGACAGCGCTGATCTCGGCAGTTCCGGCCTCGCTGCACTCGACTCGCTGGCTGCAGGCATTGAAGGTCTGTCGCAAGTGCGCCGGGTTGTGGTTGTCGGCCACGCGGACAGCACCGGTACGGAAGCGTACAACCAGGCACTGTCTGAGCGCCGCGCTGCATCGGTTGCAAGCTACCTGACTACAAAGCTCACTGGACTCGATGTTGCGTCAGTTGGCCGTGGTGAAAGAAAGCCCATTGCAACCAACGACACTGCGCTTGGCCGCGCCAAGAATCGTCGCGTTGAAGTAGTTGTGATTGGTACCAAGACTGAGATGCAGTAAGCATCGACGTTCAGCGGTTGGTGCTCTGCGCCAACCACAAGGGGCAAACGGTTCGCCGTTTGCCCTTTTTTATTGCCTCGATTGATGGGTGAATGTGCACAGTGGACCGTTCTGAAAGCGATTGGGATTATGCAAGCTTGACGCCTGACCGCATGCTCGATGACATCGAGTCGCTCGGTTGGGTGTGTGACGGTAGGCTGCTTGCCCTCAACAGTTATGAAAACCGTGTGTATCAAATCGGCATTGAGGATGCAGACCCAGTCGTTGCCAAATTTTACCGGCCTGGGCGGTGGTCGGCGGAGGCCATCGCCGAAGAGCACAGCTTTGTGGCCGAGTTGGAGGCGCGCGATATTCCTGTGGTCGCGGCCCTGCCTGCGCCTGCGACAGGTGAGCGCTTAAATTTTTGTGACCCCTGGTGGATCGCAGTCTATCCGCGCCGCGGTGGCTACGCGCTCGAGCTCGATCAAGCGGATCATCTCTACCGAGTGGGTCAGATCATGGGGCGGCTCCATCTGGTTGGCGAGCAGCGGCAATTTCAGCACCGTCCCACCCTGAACACCACCGACTTTGGACACGGTGCGATTGCCAAAGTGCTGTCATCTGAGCTGGTGCCAGACAACATGCGGTCGGTGTACGAAGGCGTCGCAGCGGATCTCTTGGGGCGGATTGAACTGGCGCTTGCCGATCTCGCACAGTATCCAGCGTTGCGCCTGCACGGTGACTGTCATGCGAGCAATGTGCTGGCGCGTGATGACCGGTTGTTGTTGGTGGACTTTGACGACGCTCGTACCGGGCCTGCAATACAAGATATTTGGCTCTTTTTGTCAGGCGACACTGCGGCACGCAATGCTGCGCTTGTGGAAATTTCTGAGGGTTATGAAGAATTCAGACCTTTCCCGCGCGCAGAGCTCAAATTCATCGCACCGCTAGCCGGATTGCGCATGCTGCATTACGCAGGCTGGCTCGCTGAGCGCTGGGGTGACCCAGCCTTCCCAGCAGCGTTTCCGTGGTTTGGAGAGGCGCGCTACTGGGATCAGCATGTGCTCGACCTGCGCGAGCAAATTTCGGCGGTACAAGAACCACACGGCTTGAGAATCGGTCCAGCATTCTAGGGCATAGACGCTGACGCGCCGCCAACGCGCAGTATGGCGCGATGGCGAGCGTCACCGCCACTCAATAGGAGCGTGCTTAGATTGCCGGTAGAACTGGCATTTCGAGGCCGACCACTTTCTGCATTACCCGAACCACTTGGCTGCTGTAGCCAGCTTCGTTGTCGTACCAGACATAGAGCACCACGCGGTCTCCGTCGACGATGGTTGCGGCCGAGTCGACAACACCTGCATCGTGCGAGCCGACCAAGTCCGTCGAGACGAGCTCCGTCGATGAGGTAAATCCAATTTGACCCTGCAAGGTGTGCAGCGCTTGGTCGCGCAAAAAGGCGTTCAACGCGTCGGTGTCAGTCGCTTTCTCAAGGTTGAGGTTCATCACGGCGAGTGACACATTAGGCGTCGGCACACGTATCGCGTTGCCAGTCAATTTACCGCCGAGTTCGGGCAGCGCTTTGACCACTGCCTTGGCAGCGCCAGTCGATGTGATGACCATGTTCATCGGTGCGCTGCGGCCGCGCCGCTCAGCGGAGTGCATGTTGTCCACCAAATTTTGGTCGTTGGTGTAACTGTGCACGGTTTCGATGTGGCCGCTGCGGATGCCGAAGCTGTCGTTGACCACTTTCAGCACCGGCACAATGGCGTTGGTGGTGCATGAGGCGGCGCAGAGGATGTCGTCTTCGGGCGCAATGGTGTCACTGTTGACGCCGTAGACAATGTTCTTGATGTCACCCTTGGCTGGCGCTGTGAGCAACACCTTGGCCGCGCCTTTTGATTTCAAGTGCAGGCTCAATCCGTCGCGGTCTTTCCAAATACCGGTGTTGTCGACAATCAGCGCGTTGTCGATGTCATAGGCGGTGTAATCGATCTCGTCCGGGCTATTGGCATAGATCATCTGGATCAGGTTGCCGTTGGCGATGATCGCCTTCTGTTCTTTGTCCACCGTGATCGAGCCATTAAACGGGCCGTGTATTGAGTCGCGTCGCAGCAGGCTTGCGCGCTTTTCGAGATCATCGCCTTTGCCGCGCACCACGATGGCGCGCAGGCGCATGTTGTAGCCACTGCCAGTGCGCTCAATCAACAAACGGGCGAGCAGCCTGCCGATGCGTCCAAAGCCGTAGAGCACAACGTCTTTGGGTGCGCCGCGGTCGGCGATGCGCCCCGCGACGTCACTGAGCTCCGCTTTGAGGTAGTCCTCAAGTGGCGGTGGGTTGTCCAGTGAGGCGTACTGGGATGCGAGTTTGCCGATGTCCAGACGAGCGGGCGCCAGGTCCATGGCGACGATTTTTTCAAGCAGTTCGTAGCTCGTTGAGATATCGAGTTCTTGCCCGACCATCGAGCGACCAAAGCGGTGCGCCTTAATGATGTCCACAGTGGTGGTGTTGATCAGCCGTCGACCAAACACTTTTACGGCAACACCGTTCTCCCGATAGAGCTGGCCCAGCAACGGGATCATCTTCTCAGCGAGGTGTTGGTGGGATTTCCATTGTTCGAGAACTTCATCACTGGCGTTGCGAGACATGCGGGATTCCGAGAGCGTTGGTTCGACTGAAAACTGTTCGGTTAGCGGCAAGCACAAAATGTAGTTCAATTTTTTTGCCGACTACATATCCAGGCCGTTACAGAGTTGCTCAGACCCGAATGGGCTCTGGGTGGGGTTAGGTTGGCAAGATGACGGTGCTGAGCAGGGCCTGGGCGTCGACGGCCAGGCGCACTGTGGCAATGGGATCCGCGCGGGTAATGCCTTCATTGAGCAATACCACGGGGTAGCCGGTTTCTGCGGCCCAACGCGCGACACGGAAGCCTGAATAGACCATCAATGAGCTGCCGACCACCAGCAAGGATTGCGCGTTGTGCAGGGCGGACGAGAGCGCGTCAACGCGCTCGCGTGGCACGGTGTCACCGTAGAACACCACGTTAGGCTTCAAGATGCCACCACACTGGGTGCAGTCCGGCACGATGAAGTCTTCGGGCACAGTGTCAATGGCGGTATCACCGTCGGGCTTTGTGGCGGGAACCGTGGCGCGAGTCTCTGTGCCTGGGTTTGCCGCGATCAAGCGCTGTTGCATCTGCGCGCGGCGGCTTAGATCGCCGCACCCGAGGCATACCACCTCATCGAGACGGCCGTGCAGGTCGATCACCCGCGAACTGCCGGCGCGCTGGTGTAAGCCGTCAACGTTTTGGGTGGCGATATCGCCGATGTGATGACTCGCTTGCCAGCGCGAGAGTTGTCCGTGAACGGCGCTGGGCGAGGCCTCTGAGAAGGCGGTCCAACCCACCATTGCACGCGCCCAATAACGCGCGCGGGCTGTGGACGACTGCGTGAAGTCGCGGTGTTGCATCGGTTGCGCGTGTTGCCAGCTGCCGAATTTGTCGCGGTAGGCCGGCAAGCCCGATGCGACACTGATGCCCGCGCCGGTGAGGACCAGTGGGCGGTGCTGCACAAAAAAACGCCGCAGCCTTTCGGCTGCAGCGTCTGGGTCAGTGACCAGGTCGCGCGGTGGCGCGATGGGCTTTTCAGTCACTGCAATGACCCAATTTAGTGTTAGCTCGCGCCAGTGATCTCGTCTGCGAGTTCACCGATGACTTCCATCATGCGCGGATAGGAGCCGGCAATTGATCCGCCGGTGCGAAAACGGCCGTCGATGATCACAGACGGTACGCCCGTTAGGCGAAATTTCTGCGCGAGGTTCATCGCATTTTGAATCTTGCCGCGCACGGCGAACGATTTCATCGTGCTCAGGAATTTGTCGCGGTCGACGCCGAGAGATTCAACAAAATCGCCGACGTCGTCCGGGCTGCGCATACGGTTGCGGTTCTGGTGGATCTCATCGAAGAATGGCGTGTGAAACTCTTCGAGAATGCCCATGATTTGGGCGGCGTAGAATGCTTCGGAGTGAATCTGCCAACCCTGATTGAGTGGCGGCGCTTCCCGGCGGAAAACCACGTTGTCCGGCGTGTTTTCAAGCCATCCGTTCACAGCTGGCTCAGCGGAGTAACAGTGTGGGCAGCCGTACCAAAAGAACTTAATGACCTCAACTTTGCCATCGGTGCGCTGGTCACCGGCAAGGGGCAATGTCTCATAGCCTGAGCCGCCTTCGGCTGCAACACCGCCTGACACCAAGATGAAAAGCGCGACCAAGCCCGCTCGCAGTGCGTTGAAATTCATAATGTGTTCTCTAAATTTCCGTGGAGGAGTGTCTGATCGTTGGACACCGTAATGGTTCAAATTGCGATTTTTGTACCGTCGATCACAACTCGCCGTACGAGTGCAGGCCCGAGAGGAACATGTTGACGCCGAGAAAAGCAAAGAGCGTGATGAACAGCCCAATGATGGACCACCACGCCATGTGGGCGCCGCGCCAGCCTTTGGTCAGCCGCAGGTGCAGCCACGCGGCGTAGTTGAGCCACACGATCAACGCCCAGGTCTCTTTTGGGTCCCAGGACCAATAACCGCCCCACGCCTCGGCGGCCCACATCGCACCCAGTACGGTGGCGATGGTGAAAAAGGCAAAACCCAGTGCGATAGCTTTGTAGGTGATGTCGTCAAGCAGTGCCGTTTCGGGCAGACGGCTCGGTAGGCCCTTGCGGTCGCGTCGGTCGCGCAGCAGCCAGGCGACCGACAGCATCGCGGCCAATGCGAAGGCGCCGTATCCCACAAAATTGGCTGGCACGTGGATCTTCATCCAATAACTTTGAAGTGCCGGCACCAGTGGCTGAATCTCGTGCGCACCGCGGTCAAAGGTGTACCAGAGGATAAATCCCACCGCTGCGCTGATCACCAGCAAGGCAAAGCCGCCCGCACGACGAGTGCCGCTTTTTTGCTCGTAATAAAGGTAAAGGAGGGCTGTGATGATGCAAAAGAGGATGAACACCTCGTACAGATTGCTGACTGGAATGTGGCCGAAATCGGGGTGTACGAGATAGGACTCGCGCCAGCGCACAAAAAGCCCGATGAAACCGAATCCCGTTGCGACCCAAGTCATCGCGGTGCCGACCCGATCCCAGAAGTCGGAATTGATGGCGAGCCCGAAGAAGTAGGAGGCGGTTGCGAGGACGTAGAGCGCACTCATCCACATCACAGCTTGCTGGCTTGCAAGCAAGTATTTGAGAAAGAAATTGGTCTGCGCGGGCTCGAGCGAGTCGCCGTAGAGCCAGATGGCAAAGAGACTCAGCGCACCCACCGCGACGGAGAGGGGGATCATCGGGCGCCAGGCCCAGCCGAGCCAGGCAAGACCGAGTGCACAGCCTATGAGGATGCCGATTTCATAGCCGTCCATGACCGCGCCATAGAGACTCAGGGTGTTGAACGAGAGGACGACCATGGCCGTGGCCCAGAGCCAGTCCCATGGACCGAGTCGTTTCAACAGCGGCTTGTTTTCGAATTCAGCGAGAAGAGAGTCTTGAGAAGTGCTCATGTCGCGTCTCCAGTTGGTGTGGGCTGTGCTGTGTGGGCTTGTAAGCCTGCGGACAACACAGCAAATTCGTGATCGAAGGCGGCGGGGTCACGCTCGGGTACACCGGCAAAGATCACCTCGCGCTGGCCATCGTCGTGGCGCTTGACTGAGACCCAGAGCCGCCGCTGCTTGACATAAAACTGCAAAAACACACCGATCATCAACAGCGTAGACCCAAAATACACAACAGCCTTGCCGGGTGACTTTGCGATCTGCAGTCCGGTAGATTCTCGGTGATTGAATTCGGTGAGTTGAAGGTAAAACGGCGCACCGTAAACAGACAGACCATTGAGCGTGTTGATGGCGCTCTCGAGCCATTGTTGGTCAAACTCCATGGGGTTGTAGATGCCTTCGATGGCGAGCACTTCGAGGTAGCTGACGGTCAGAATCCGTTGTAGCAATCGCAAGTAGGCTTCGCGCACTGTGTCCCGCTGATCTTCTGGAACCCGCGACTCGATATCGGATTCAACACCGGCAAAGCCGCGGCTGAGGAATATCGGCACGAGATTGCTCATGGTGTCGGCTATGCCGAGTTGTTCCTCGGAGGCGTTATCGGCCTGATCGCCGAGCACTGCTTTGCGTACGATGCGTTGCTGGCTCTCTGGATTTTGCAAAATCGCAACCCATTCCATCATGCGGGTTGGGCCGCCGGATCGGTCAGCTGGAATGTGCAGGTACTCGAATTCTTCGGCGACACTGGCACGTCTACCGCTCAACAAAGTCGAGACGCCGTTGATCATCACTGGCGCCATGTAGTTGAAGAACTCGATGGCCTGGCCGTTGCTCTCGCGCACGCGAAACTGCACCGCTGGTCCGAAGTTTCGCTGCTCCATTTCGCCGTCGTCATCTTCGACCGCGTTGATGTTGAACAATCGAAAATCATCGAGTTCAACAGTTCTGTCGCCGTCGGGCGCGGCCACTTGGATGGTTTGTTTGACGATGCCGTCGAGCTGGTTGTTGCGTTCAATGGCGCCGTCGAGCGGCCAGAGGGTAAAGCGCACCCCGGTGCCGCCGTCACCAAAACTTGATTGATAGAGGGTGTAGCCACGGTGAACCAGCGGGTGGTTGACCCGAATCGTTTGATGCAACGGTTCATCGAGCTCGTCGTCGTGAATGATGAGATCGCTCTCGAAAGATTTGGGCTGCCCGGTGATGTGGTGCTCGACCCGGAAGTCCTCCACCTCGATGCGAAAGGGCAGGTCTTGGACCAGGTAGCCGTCGCGAAGCGGCACAAACGCGAGGTCGGCGCTCGAGCCCTCTGGGATCTCAACGTTGCCACGAAAGCCCGGGTTCCACAGTGGCAGACGACTGATCGCGGGCACTTGGGAGGCTGGCATGTTGCGGGTTTCGGGCGAGAGCTTGCCAGCCAGTTCGGCGAAGCGCCAAAACAGTGTGCTGTCGATCAGTGCGCCGACGCAGATGATCACGATTGCACTGTGGGTGAAGAGGTAGCCCGCGCGGTTCCAGTTGCCGCGTCGGGCGGTCACGAGCGCGCCTTTGTCGTCGGATTTGACCCGCGTGCGGTAACCGCGTTTGTTCAGGAGTGCGGCGGTGGTCTCGGCGAACTCGGCGGGCTCGAGTTCACTCTGCCAGCCAGCGTTGTGCGACATCGCGCGCAGCGAGCGGTGCTGCACCCGGTCTCGCCAGTTGCGCATTTCGCGTTGCATGGCGGGCCAATTGCGAAAGATGCAGGTGCTGGTCGATACCAGCAGCACCAGCAAAATCAGCATGAACCAGGAACTTGCGTAGACGTTGTAAAGCTCGGCCTGGCGGAAGACTTCGAACCAGAACGGGCCAAATTTGATGATGTAGTCGTTCCAGGGCAGGTTTTGCTGCAGCACCGTTCCAATGACGGACGCAAGAGATAGGACCACCAACAATGTGATGGCGAAGCTCATGGTGGCCACGAATGCCCAGATGGTGGGGCGCTGGCCGGCTCTGCGTTGGGCGGATTGGCTCATGGCTTACTGGGCACGGTCGAGCGGCGCGGCGAACCGGCTGGTGGCGCACGTTGGCGGGGTAACGGGCGGTTAGAGTGCAGCGAACCCGATTGGTTCGCTGCCTGAGCAGCTTTATTGCAGCCTAGAAGAGGCCTTGAATGTAGGCTGCGACGGCGTCGATTTCGGCGTCTGTCATGCGTTTGGTGGCTGAGCGCATCATCGCGTTGGCGTCGGTTGCACGTGAGCCGTCACGGTAGGCGCGCAACTGGGTGGCGACATAGTCTGCGTGCTGGCCACTGAGCTGTGGGAAGCCTGCACCTGGAATGCCCGCACCGTTGGCGCCGTGGCAGCTTGCGCACGCTGGCGTGTTTGAGCCGGGAATGCCAGCGCGGAAAATCGCCTCGCCCATCGGGGCCGCGTTTTCGCCCGCCACACCGACGCTGGTCTGCAGTGTGGCGTAGTAGGCGGCGAGGTCAGCCATGTCCT
The DNA here is from genome assembly GCA_937925815.1 of uncultured Granulosicoccaceae bacterium. Taxonomy (GTDB): domain Bacteria; phylum Pseudomonadota; class Gammaproteobacteria; order CALCKW01; family CALCKW01; genus CALCKW01. The sequence continues at coordinate 13,465 of CALAMQ010000118.1, forward strand.
GTTCACTCAGGCCAGCAGCTTGCGGCATCATGATCGCGTTTTCGCGGTCGCCTGATTTGTAATTTGCCAATTGTTTGGCGGTGTAGTCGGCATGTTGGCCGGCGAGTTTTGGGAACGTGGGCGCGGCGGAATTGCCGTCGATGCCGTGACAGGCGGCGCACACGGCCGCTTTGGATTCACCTGCGACCGGGTCCCCGGTGACAGCGTAAGCGGCGCCCGCAATAGCGAGTGAGAGGCCACACACGAGGTGCATTAGGCTTTTTTTCATGATCGGTCCGACTGTTAAGAACAGAAATGAGTTGCGCGAGCGCGGCGCACAATAAAGGTCGATGGTAGCAAAGCCTTTGCGGCCTTGCAGCGTGCGCGAGCACTCAAGTGCGAATCGCGACACTTCGGTCATCGGCGGCGCGCGGCGGTCTTTCACTTTGCGCCCGGTGAGACCGGTATTGCGTCTGAGCGTTGTTGTCGACTGTGCTCTGATAAGATGACGGCCGCTGCAACGCTTAGTCAGCTCATGTTGCACAGCCTTTGCCAAGTTGGCCCGATACCGTCGAGAGAACTCCGCTGAATTCACTGTACTTCCAAGCGCAATTCACAACCAGCGCCAACGCGCTGCGGCAGTTGCCTGATGACGCTGAGATAGAAGTCGCTTTTGCGGGACGCTCGAACGCTGGTAAGTCGAGTGCGCTCAATTGCATCACGCGCAACCGTAAACTGGCGCGCACGTCTAAGACGCCCGGTCGCACACAGCTGATCAATTACTTTCAGCTCGGCGAGGGTGATGGGCGGTATCTGGTTGACCTGCCCGGTTACGGCTACGCCAAGGTGTCACGTGACAAGCGCATTCACTGGCAGAAAGTGCTCGGGGAGTACCTCGTTAAACGCGTGCCGCTGAAATGCCTGGTGTTGCTGATGGACGTGCGGCACCCGCTCACGGATGTGGACTGGCGTTTACTCGAATTTGTGCTCGGCGACCGCGAGGGACCAGCCTTCGATCTCCACATTTTATTGACCAAAGCCGACAAACTCAGCCGCAACAAGGCCAACGCTGCTCTCCACGCCACCGTCAAGGAACTCGAGAGCGCCAGTGTGCCGGCGAGCTTGCAGCTGTTCTCTGCGACCAAAGGCGTTGGTGTGGACGATGTACACGCTGTGCTGGACCGCTATTTCGACTGAAGCCCGTCATAGCACTTGGTGTGACTGAGAAATCCCCGTGGCGTTGGACATAAGCGTTGAGTTGCTGCTGGTGTTGTTCGTTGTGGCGTCAGTCGCCGGCTGGGTCGATGCAATTGCCGGGGGCGGTGGTTTGCTAACGGTGCCCGCGATGCTGGTTGTCGGCTTGCCTCCAGCGAGCGCGATTGCCACCAACAAGCTGCAGGGCAGTGTGGGGACACTTGTCGCCGCGTTGTTTTTTATTCGGCGTGGCGCGGTGTCTGTCAGCGATAACGCCAGCGCAATAATTACTGTGTGCGTCGGTGCGGTGTGTGGCGGCTTTGTGATCACCCGCGTCGATGTGAGCTTGCTCGATTTCATCGTGCCGGTATTGCTTGCGTCTGTCGCTGTCTATTACCTGTTGTTTGCGGGCGATCTCGATGCGAGCCGGACAGCGCCTGTTGAGCGCTCATACTTTAATAAGACGGTCGTGCCGGGGTTGGGGTTTTACGACGGCTTTTTCGGTCCGGGCACTGGATCGTTGATGACATCGTCATATGTGGCGTTTCGTGGTATGCCGATCAAAACCGCAACCGCCCACGCCAAAGTGCTCAACTGTGCGAGCAATGTGGCGGCGCTGGTGTCATTCTTGGTGTTTGGCGAGATTGCTCTGGTGGTTGGTGTGGTGATGCTGGTGGGCCAGCTCATCGGCGCGTATTTCGGTGCGCGAGCGGCCTGGACGGCGGGTGCACGACTCATCAAACCTATGATCGTCGTGATGTGTCTCGCCATGACAGCTTTCACAGCGTACCGAGCGGTCGGCAGTTGGTTGGCGTGACAGAGTACTTCTACTGCGACCCGCATCCGCAACCCGATGCGATGCCCTGATCGATCTGAGTGCTATGGCCAAAGTGTTTTGAGCTGCTTGGGAATTTGACCCCCAATGTCTTGGCTCAGATTTTTACTTGCGTTGGCTAACTCGGCAATGAACTGGCTGCGTCGCTCTTCATTCATTCGGGTGACGGGGGTTGCAATTGCAAGTGTCCCCATGGCACTGCCATTTTGGCCAAAGAACGGTAAGGCAACGGAACAGACTTCGGCTTCGTAGAGCTCGCTGGAAAAGGCATAGCCTGCTGACTTTGCCTCCTCCACCAATTTTTCAACCTCTGAAGTGGCGGTTGAGGTTGCCGCTGTGAAGGCCTCTAGTTGGTTTGAAAATGCAGACTTTGATAGTGCGGTGTCGCCAAATGCGAGCATCGCGATGCCGGATGAGGTTGCGTGATACGGCAAAATTTCCGCCTCATCAAAGCTCACGCGTGTGCCACGTGCACCGCCATCCATCGCATAGATCGCCGACAATCCGTTTTTTTGTGGCAATGCGGCGTGCACAAGCTCTTCAACTCGCTTTGCAACCCTGTCCACATGCGCTTTTGCATTTTTGACGATCGGTACGGTGGTCTCTCGGACGGCTGCCATGCGCAACACTGCCGGACCCAATCGATATGCCTTCGTGGTTGGGTTTTGTTCCAGGAAGCCTGAATTTTTCAACGACGTCAGATGCCGGTGCAGCGTGCCTTTGTCGACGCCGGTCAACCTTTTGAATTCGGTCAAGCCAATTTCAGGTCGCATACCCGAAAAGAGCTCCAAGAGACCGAGTGCTTTTTCAATGGTCGACATGCGTATGGCACCTCCAAGTGCGTTCACCTTGACAGGCAGGCCAATGCCGGTCAATATCATATAATGATATATTGGTTCATTATATGAACCTTTGGAGTGAAGAGCAACATGCGGCAGGAACAGTTGGACAGCTTGCGGCTTATGCCTGTCGCACCACCGCAGATGATCATTGGCGGTGCGTCAGTTGCCGCCCAGTCTGAACAGACACTCGCGGTGTACTCTCCAATCGACGGCGCGTTGCTCACGCACCTGCCACATGCCGACGAGTTCGATGTCAACGCGGCGGTAAGTGCTGCTCGATTGAGTTTTGACGCCGGGACGTGGTCGCGCATGGCGCCACTGGCACGCAAAAAAATATTACTGAGATGGGCCGAGCTTGTCGAAGAACACGCCCTTGAATTGGCTGTGCTCGGTGTCCGTGATAACGGCACCGAGATTTCCATGGCTTTCAAAGCCGAGCCGATGTCAGCTGCGGGTACGATCCGCTTCTATGCCGAGTCGATCGACAAAATCTACGGCGAAATTGCGCCAACCGCCCTGTCGGTTCTGGCGTTGATCCAAAAGGAGCCTGTTGGCGTCGTCGGCGCAATCGTGCCGTGGAATTTCCCGCTGATGATCTCTGCGTGGAAGATCGCGCCGGCGTTGGCTATGGGCAACAGTGTCGTACTCAAGCCATCGGAGGTGGCGTCACTGTCGGTGCTGCGACTGGTTGAGCTCGCACACGAAGCCGGATTGCCAGAGGGCGTTCTGAATGTGGTTACCGGGGCCGGGCCGGTGGCTGGGCGCGCACTCGCCATGTCGATGGACGTCGACGCCCTGGTCTTTACTGGCTCAGGTGGGGTTGGTCGACAGTTGATGCAGTACGCGGCTCAAAGCAATTTGAAACGCGTGTTCCTCGAGTTGGGAGGCAAATCTCCACACGTTGTTTTCGATGACGCCAAGGATCTGGATGTTGCTGCAAAGGCGGTCGTTGCGGGCATTTTTCGAAACGCTGGTCAGGTGTGTATTGCGGGTTCTCGCCTGCTGGTGGCGGACAGGATCCACGATGTTCTGGTCGACAAGGTTGTCGCCTTGACTGAGGCAATGCAGGTCGGTGACCCTTTGGACTTAAACACTCAGATCGGCGCGGTGAGTTCAGAGCAGCACTTGAACCGTGTCTTGGATTCGCTTGCCGGTGTATCGTCAATTGCGACAGGCGGTCAGCGTATGTTGCAGGACACCGGTGGCAGTTACATGCGCCCCGCGGTTGTCACCGAGGTAGAAGCGGACAACGCGCTTTTCCGCGAAGAAGTCTTTGGCCCAGTCTTGACTGTTACGCGGTTCAGCGATGAAGCGGAGGCGGTGGCGCTTTCGAATGCGACGGAATTGGGCTTGGCTGCGGGTGTTTGGACATCGGATTTGAGCCGCGCACACCGTATGATCACTGCACTTAAAGCCGGGGTCGTTCACGTGAATACCTATGGCGGCGCAGATAATACCGTGCCGCTTGGCGGGTTCAAACAGTCGGGCAATGGCCATGACAAATCTCTCCACGCAATCGACAAATTCATCAATAAAAAAACGGCTTGGATTGCGTTGTGACTAAACCCGATTTGATGCTGTTTGAAGAGGCCCTGCCATATGAGGCCGATGGCAGTTTCAAAAGTGAATGCCCGCCCGACAAAAAAGTCAAAATCGAAGACTTGTTCAAGTTCTCTCGAAGGCGAGGAGATGTACAGGTCTCTGTGGTTGCGGCAGCGACAGCAGTGTTTTTTCTGTTCGCGTTTTGGACGCAGACAGGGTGGGAGAGCCGCAAGTTACCCGATGAACTCGGTGTTTACTTAGCGCACCAGCTTGGACTGGTTGAGATAGATGGTCGAGTGACCCGGTTCGGCCGGATACTTAAGCAATCGTGGGTTGTACCCATGCTGTGCCTTGTGTTGCTTGTGCCAACAGCACTTTGGAATCTTCGCGCGTCGCTCAAAGAGCACGCTTGGCGCAAGCGTTTTTTGCTTCCCACCGATGCAATTTTTGAACTGTCAAAATACCTTGCCGCGTTGGAGTTCGTTTTCTATTTCATCGTTTACACGCTCTTGGTGCCTGTGTTGGGTTATCTGGTCTCAACACTGCTGCTTGGGCTGTATCTTCCGTGGCGCTTGGGCTACCGTAGTCGGATTTGGCTTATGCGCAGCTTTTTGTCCAGTATTGCGGTGGTGGTCGTGTTCCGCACGCTCTTGCAAATCAAGACACCGGGCTCTATCTGGCTGTATGACCAGCTGCCCACCGCGATTCGCGGTTTCATGCTCACTTACTTCTGACGGGGCCGGAAATTGGACGCGTTGCTCCTTGGAATAGACAACCTCTTGGCGCCATCGGTGCTGATTGCGATCCTGATTGGATCAGTCGGGGGTGTGATTATTGGCGCGGTGCCAGGTATTGGGCCGGCAATAGCCATTGCCATTTTGTTGCCGGCGACCGTGTTTTTGGATGATCTTGTGAGCCTTGTTTTACTGTTGGGGGTTTACGGATCGTCGATGTATGGCGGTGCGATCCCCGCCATTTTGATCAATACGCCCGGCACACCCGTTAACGCGCTAACAACCTACGACGGTTACGCCATGACGCGGCGGGGCGAGGCCTCAAAAGCGCTGTCTCTTGCGTATTCCGCGTCGTTTCTCGGCGGTTGTTTCTCCATCCTTGCTGCGTTGATAGCGCTTTTTATTTTTGGTCCGCACTTGCGAGACCTCGGCGCGCTCTTCGGGCAGCGCGACATCATGATGGCAGCCATTCTTGGCGCAGTGCTGTTGATCGCGGCTCATCGCCAAACGATGGGGCTCGCTGCCATGCTGTTCGGCTTTGGGTTCTTGATCGCCATGATAGGCCGGCAAACCACCCGAAAGATCGACCGCTTTACGTTTGATATCGAGTACTTGTATTCCGGCTTTAATTTGATTGTTGTTATCGTTGGGATTTTTGCGCTCAGTCAGGCGTTGAACCTGATGGTGGGCAAGGACGATGACCCACCAGAGGCGCGGATTTCTGGTGGATTGTTAAGCGGTTTCAAAACGCTAGCCAAGAATAAAATCGTCACGCTTTTTTCAGCTTGCTACGGGACAATCATGGGGATTATTCCGGGCGTTGGTGAGTTTGTCGCGCAGTTCTTCAGCTATTCAACGGCGCGCGCGCTGTCAAAAGAACCGTCGCGTTTTGGGCATGGATCAACCGAGGGGTTGATCTCCTCGGAGACGTCAAACAACGCCGTGCCGGCTGCTGCGATGATCCCCCTCTTGGCGCTGGGTGTGCCGGGGGAGGCCTTGACGGCGATGATGATGGTTGTGTTCTTTGACGCAGGTATCAAGCCTGGACCAGACGTATTCGAGAATAACCCGGATTTTCTGTTCAGCCTGTTCATTGCGCTTCTGATTATCAATGTACTGGTGTTGATAACGCTGCTGTTCAGCACCCGGCACATTGCAAAGATGATTTATATCCCAAATCGCTTTCTGGGCGCCTTTATCATGATCTTGTCGTTTGTCGGGGTCTATTCGATTCGCAACAGCTTGGTCGATTGTATCTTCGCCGTTTTCTTTGGCTTTATTGGCTTTGTGCTGCGGCGGCTGGACTGGCCTCTGGTGCCGATTGTCCTTGGACTTGTTCTGGGGTCAATCATTCTGGAGCGGTTGACCGCTGGCGCGGGCCAGATCAAATCAGCCATAGACCTTGTAAATCGCCCTGTCTCGGGCACATTGTGTTTGATGATCCTGATGGTCATCGGGTTCATTATCTGGACGTCTTTTACACAAAGGCGGAATGACTATCAAAACTGACCACAACACCACCAAGGGAGTTTGGAAATGAAGAAAATGACAATTGCTGCCGCACTGGCGGCGACAGCCGTACTTGCTGGTCCGTTACCAGTCGCCGCGGCATACCCGGATTCACCCGTTCAATTTATCGTGCCTTGGCCACCGGGTGATTTCGAGGACATCCTGACGCGCATGATCGCCTCTGAATTCCAAGAGCAGACCGGGCAGTCAGCGTCAGTTGTGAACCGCCCTGGTGGCGGTGATGGCCCATTCCCAGGTGCGCTTGAGGTGCTCGATGGCCCAACCGACGGTTCCTTGGTTGGCTCCTTTGTCATTGGCGTTCCAGTCGTTGGACCAAACATTGACATAGGCATCGAAGAAGACAGCTTCACACCGGTGGGCATCTTCCTGACCTACCCCTTCGTGTTGGCGGCATCCGGTGACGCTGGGTACTCAAACATGGCGGAGTTGGCGGCGCATGCACAAGACAATGACGTTGTCCTCGGTCACTTTGGCGCCGGGCTCACGCCAACTCGCGCCTCATTTGCTGCAGCAGCATTGATGGATTTCGAATTTGCCGACGATGCCGCGTTTGACCTGTTGGACTGCAACACTTTGTCATCTGGCGATGCTGACGTCATCAACACCACACTGGCGCTGATCGAGCCCTGCCTTGGCGACATCAATGTGTTGGCCAATATCGGGGCGAACCCAATTGCCAAGCTTGACGGTGTGGAGACGCTGTCTGCTCAATCAGGCGTGAATGATATCGAGCTCTGGAACGGCTTGTTCGTGAAGAAGGGCACGCCACAAGAAGTGATTGATGTGTTGGCAGACATTGCGTCCGCCACCATGGCAAGTGACGAAGCACAACAGCTGATGGCTGAAACCGGTGCAGCTGTGTACTGGCAAGGCATGGAAGAGTCTGTTGCACGCATCGATGCGGATCGTGCCAAGAACGCAGAACTTGGCGAGATCATCGGGAATTGATTCCCAATTGGGGCTGCCACGCTTAGTGGCAGCCCCAGCACTTACGGCTTCCTGATGAAAAAAATTCGACTTGGCATTCTCCAAACCAATCACGATAAAAGCGTGGAGGTTGGCGACGCCTTTCCTGACGACGCCCACCGCTTTCGTGACCTGTTTGATGCGCAGGATGACCGCTTTCAATATCGGATCTACATGACCATTGGCGGAGAAATTCCAGAAGATCTGGATGAACAGGACGCCTTCATGATCACCGGTAGTCCGTTGAGCGTGTTGGACCAACACCTCTTTACGGACGACTTGCTTGCATTCATTCAACGGTGCGACGCTGCCAAAAAACCGCTTCTGGGCGCTTGTTTCGGGCATCAGGCTATTGCCTTGGCCTTAGGTGGGAAGGTTGAGAGATCGCCGCTGGGTTATAACGTTGGGATTGAGGCAACGCAATTTCACACACGGCGAGACTGGATGACACCTGCACGAGACACCTTGGCGATGTATGTGTTTCATGAGGATCAAGTGACCGAACTCCCAGAGGGCTGCACGCTTTTGGGTTCGAGTGAAAAGTGTCCTATAGCAAGCTTTTCTAAGGGTAAGCACATCTTTACGACCCAGGCGCACCCAGAGTTCTCGCATGAATTCATGGCCTGTGTTCTGCGTTACACCGAAAGCAAGATGGCTGACAGTGACGCTACGGCGGCTTGGGACAGTCTGAGCAATCCGCAAGACGGCCACACGTTTGGAACCTGGTCGACACACTTCTTCAGAGAGGCACTGACCAATGACCGATGACGGCTTTCTGAATTTGCTGGACCACGACAGCTTTGTAAATGGCGTGCCCCACGCGACCTTCGCTCGGTTGCGCAAAGAAGACCCTGTGTCATGGAACGACGGTGACGGCGACATCAAGGGCTTCTGGAGCTTGACGCGTCACGCTGACATCAGCTTGGCCAACAAAGAAAACGCCATATTCAGCTCCGCTCAGGGCATTCGCCTTGAGGATCAGAGTCCAGAAGAATACCTGGCGCGGCGCACCTTTCAGGAGACAGACCAGCCCGAGCACACGGCTGTGCGGCGCACAGTTAACCCGAATTTTGCAAAACCGACGGTTGCGAAATTTGAATCGCTGATTCGAGAATTGGCATCCGATATTGTTGAAAAAGCGCTTCAGTCGCCTGAGTTTGATGCGGTGGATGCCATCGCCAAGCAGCTTCCGATGCTGATGTTGGGCCGTATATTGGGCGTGCCTGACGAAGACTTGGATTGGTTGGTCGAAAAAGGCGATGCTTTGATTGGCAACTCTGACCCAGAGTTCACCGATCACGTTGTGGATAAGATGGACACAAGTGCGTATCGCATGATGCCCTTTCGCAGCCCAGCTGGGTTGGAGCTCTACGACTACGCAAGCGACCTCCTGGCCAATCGCCGTGCGGTGGCCGAAGACGGCATCTTGGCCAAGATGATGCGGGATGAGAACGGTCTGGATGAGCTGGGTTTCAAAAATTTCTTTTGCCTGCTGGTGGCCGCCGGCAACGACACAACACGTTACTCCATCGCCATGGCACTCAGCCTGCTGGCGCACAACCCTGAGCTGATTGCGCATTTGCGTTCGGGGCAGTACTGGAACACCTGCGCGGACGAGTTTGTGCGCCTAGCGTCGCCGACAATGCATTTCCGCCGAACGGCTACCCGAGACTACACACTCCACGGCAAAACCATCCGCGAAGGAGACAAAGTGCTGTTGTGGTTTGTGTCCGGCAGCCGCGATGAGGCGGTTTTTGAGAACCCCAATGACTGTGACCTCGGCCGCTCGCCCAACCGGCATCTCGCTTTTGGGCAGGGCGGGCCACATGTTTGCCTGGGCATGCATCTCGCGAAATTGGAAGTGCGCATTGCGCTTGAGGAGCTTCTAAAGCGCGTTGATACCTTCGAAGCGATTGACGCCCCCACCTGGACTCGGTCCAATTTTATCTGCGGCGTCAAACAGCAATATGTCCGCGCGACGAAAGTGGCCTGATCATGACTGCAATGACACGCACACGCGTTTTGTTCAATGACATGCTCAACCTTCCGCGTGGCAAGTACGTACCTGTTGACGTCGCGTCGGGCGGTAAAATTGGGTTCGCGCGCGGCGCCTTTGCGGTGTCTTACGACCGTGACCTATTGCCGATTCCGGGCTGTGGCGTCTACGACGGCCTGCCAGACATGGATCTGGTTCTGGACGGTGAGCGTCGAGCAGGCTGGCAAGCCCAAACAGAGATCGCACTGGGTGATTTGCAAGTCGATGGCGCACCCTTTGGGTTGTGCCCGCGCGGTGCGTTGAAACGCGCCATCGGTGATTGGGAGGCGCTCGGCTACAAACCCATGATTGGGCTTGAAACTGAAGCCTACATTTTCCAACGTGATGAGGACGGCGTTTGGCGGCCCTATGACTCGCCGGGCGCATTCGTGTACGGAACCGGGCCGGAAAACGATCCTAGAGGTGTCACCGACGATATCTGGGAGGCCGCACACCGGGCCGGGATTCCGTTGGAGAGCATGAACGGCGAGTTCGATAATGGGCAGTTCGAACTGACGCTGCGCTTTGATCACGCACTGAAGGCTTGTGACGACGCTTTTTTATTGCGCACGATGGCGCGTGAAATCGGGTTGAAAAAGGGGTTGCTGCTGACATTCATGCCAAAGCCCATTCCTGACCGCGGTGGTTCAGGCTTGCACGTCAACTTCAGTTTCTCTGATGCAAACGGCCAAAACCCCATCGCGCCAACGGGTGAACTGTCTGACTTGGCGAAACACTGTATGGCGGGTTTGATCCATCACCATGAAGCGTTGGCGGGCTTGCTTGCTGCAACGGTGAACAGCTACGACCGGTTGGCGGCCGGCAGCATGGCTGGGTATTGGGCGAATTGGGCAGAAGACCACCGCTTGGTGACAACCCGTTGTTCTACCGGATCGCCGAAGTCTGCGCGGCTGGAACACCGCATGGCGGATTGCGCGACCAACCCCTATCAGGCGGTCGCCAGTGTGTTGCAGGCGGCGCGACTAGGCGTTGAAAAGGCGATGCCGCTGCAACCCGCCGAAGACTTGGACGGACTGGATAACGTCCGTGAAAAGCGGCATATCCCATCGGGGCTGGATAAGGCGCTCAACGCGTTGGATAAGGATATTGACTTGCGCAGGGCGGTGGGTGAGGCCTACTGTGATGCGCTCTTGTTTTTGAAACGGGATGAGTTCAAGCGGCTTCAGGGCAAGAGCGTGGATGACGTGCGCGATTTCTATATCCCGTTTATCTGATTGAGTGATGGTGACATGGCACAAGTAGTTGTTGTCGGTGCAGGGCAGGCAGCGGCGTCGTTCGCAGCGCAATTTCGAAAGCTGGATACAGACACCCCGCTGACAATTTTTGGCAATGAGCCCTTCATCCCCTATCAACGCCCGCCGTTGTCAAAAAAATACGCAACGGGTGAGACGCAAAGAGCACAACTTTTTCTGCGCTCTGAAGCTTGGTATGGGGATAACAACGTCTCGTTGCACACAGAGTCGACGGTCACGTCGATTGATCGCAGTGCGAAAGTCGTGCACTTGTCAGATGG
>CALAMQ010000119.1 GCA_937925815.1 uncultured Granulosicoccaceae bacterium
AGGTGGGTCGGACGACACCGGTGGGTCAGATGACACAGGTGGGTCGGACGACACCGGTGGGTCAGATGACACAGGTGGGTCGGACGACACCGGTGGGTCAGATGATACCGGTGGGTCAGATGATACCGGTGGGTCAGATGACACCGGTGGTTCGGACGACACCGGTGGTTCGGACGACACCGGTGATTCGGATGACACCGGTGATTCGGATGACACAGGTGGTTCAGATGACACAGGTGGCTCAGGTGATACCGATGGGGATGGCGACACGTCTGGTGAGTCAGGCGAGCTGAGCTTGTCTGCGGTCGCTCCGCCCGCCGATGCCGTGCCTGTTTGGGATGGCGATGGCTACGTCTTTCGGTTTAGCAGCAGCGACGACACGGGTGTTGCTGAATACCGTGTCTCAACCTTCAATCTTGATACTGCCGAGGGTAGCGGTGTGACCGCCGTGTCGGCGGGCAACGGGCAAGACACCACCTACGCGGTCAGTCGGGATATCACTTTGGAACCCGGCCAAAACTACCGCTGGCGGGTGTTTGCACACGCAGCGGACGGCACCGAGATCGCGCGCTCTGCGGATAATTTCTTTGTTGCACCGGCAATCCTGCTTGAGCAAATCTCGCCGGGTATTGAAGACGAAGTCGTGATCAATGAGTTGGGCACCTATCAATTTCTGGTACGACTGAATAACAGTGATTTATCAGGCGATCTTTCAGTACCTGCCAATGTCGATGAAGTCCGGGTATCCACTACGGACATGGTTACTGGTTCGGGCACAGGAGTCACGATTAAGAGTGGTGGAGAATTCCGGGTTTTCTATGCCGATGAATCTGGCAACTATGAACGACGCAACCGGTATGACCGCACGCTGACCCTGGTGCCAGGTCGCCAGTACCGCTGGCGAGTGTTTGCGCATGACGCTGCGGGTAATGAGTTGGCTCGGTCGCAAGATGCGTTTTTCACAGCCATTACGCACAACGGTTCTGACAGTCAGATGATTCCGCACTTGCACGATTTGTACAGTCGCGGACCGTCGACATTCGTGACTGTTGGTCCGGGAAATAGTTATATGGGCGCCACACGTATTCCGGTGTCACTTAACGACCCGTGTCGAGAAACCAACAGTTGTGATTATGTCGTTGAAGTGCTCGAGAATTACTTGGATTGCCTATACACAGACAGTGCAGGTGTGATGATGCCAAAGCCCGGTTTCAAGTTTTCAGTTCGGCATCGCAACTTTGGCCCCAACGGCGTGCCGAGTTCGTCTGGGTCGGCTGCTTTGATCGCAAAGGCTGGTCAGAGCTATTGGTTTGAACGTGTTCAGTCGGGCGGTGGTGGCGACCCTGCGTCGTATTCGTTGCCGGCACTCTTTGACGCATTTGACGCCGTAATTGAAAGTGATTTTTCACCTGCAGGTTCAATTGTTGAAGTCAATCGCGCAGGTGCATGTGGCACGTTGAGCGAGGACGAGTACAGAGCGCGGTATATGATAGAGAATCTTGGAGGGACTGCACCGCCTCCTGTTTCTGGATTGCCAACTCAGGTGTTCACTGGGTTCAACTACCACTACTACACGCGGCCGCAATCGCCCTAGGACACACTGACTAAAACTGAGGCGATAGGTATGCCAGCCGTAAGCTAGACGGCTTGCCCCGAAAATCTGCGTTGAAGGGTAAGAAAGTGCGTGTCTTCTATATTGTGAAACGCACTTTTTGAGGCATGCGTCACGCTGCAGCGCCGGCCGCGTATTGCCGTCGCCTAGGCTTTATTTGCAAGCTCCAAACACGGCACCGTGAAATCCAACAGCACTGAAAGCCAGCGCTGTTGGGCGCGGTGAATGGCCTAGCCGTGCACCAGTTGCGGTCTGAAGCCACGGTGTTTGCGGTGGCTGTTGGCTGCGAGTGTTTCGGCATAGCACGCGAGGTAGCCGCGTGCGCTTCGGCGCCAGCTGAACTCCCAGCCCATGCCATTTTGTTGCAAGCGTGCCCAGCGAATGGGTTCGTCTTGATAGCAATGGATGGCGCGACCGATGGCGGAGGCAACTGATTCGCTCGTGAGTTTTCGGATAGCAAATCCGTTACTGCGTGCGTGGCCACTGGCGTTGTCAAAAACAGTGTCGCTGATGCCGCCGACGCGATGGGCAATGGGCAGCGTGCCAAAGCGCAGAGCAAACATCTGTGTCAAACCACAGGGTTCGAAACGGCTCGGCATCAAAAAGGCGTCACCGCCGGCGAACAGCCGGTGCGAGAAACCCTGGTCAAAGCCTTCGCGAAAGGCCACGCGTTCTGGCTGCTGGGCCGCCAGAGATTTCAAGTCGTTGACCAATTGGCCAGTACCGTGACCCATGACCGCCAATTGGCAGTGCGCGGCGGTGTTGTTGCGCAGTGCGTCGACAACCAGATCGATACCTTTTTGGCTGTCCAAGCGGGCGGCAAGCACCAACAGCAAGGCGTCTGGGTCCGGTTTGAGACCGAGCTCACGTTGAAGGTCGCGTTTGTTGGCCTGCTTGGCAATAAGGTTCCAAGCGTCGAAGTGGTGGCTCAGGTGCGGTGATTGAGCGGGGTCCCAGTGCGCGGTGTCGATGCCGTTTAGGATGCCCCACATGTCTTCGGCGCGGTGGCGCAACAGCCCCTCCAGTCCGCATCCGAATTCAGGTGTCTGGATTTCAATGGCGTAACTCGGGCTGACGGTGTTGATGCGGTCCGAGAAGACGAGTCCTGCCTTCATAAAGGAGAAGTTGCCGTGGAACTCGAGTTTCTCGACGTCCCACCACGCCTCCGGTAGCGCGAGCTCCTGGAAGGTGTCGCGGTCGAATACACCTTGGTGGCGCAAGTTGTGGATGGTGAACAGGGTTGCAGGTCTGTCAGCTTCTTCTGAGAGATACGCTGGCACCAGTCCGGTTTGCCAGTCGTTGCAATGAACCAGGTCCGCGCGCCAGTCGAGACCGGTGCGGCCCATGGCGACTTCCCGCACGACTTGGCAGAACAAGGCAAAACGTGATGCGTTGTCCGGCCAATCTTGGCCGCTTTCGTCAACATACGGTGATCCGCGGCGGGCCGACAATGACCCATGGTCAACGGTCAAAACCGGGACATTGCTGTCTGGCATCAGACCCTGCCTGAGGGTTGCTGTGCCAAGCGGCACCGTTGCTTGTCCGACGATTCGTTGCTGGGGAACGCCACTGGCGACGTCTGGGTAAGCTGGGACAATGATTCGCACGTCGTGGCCAGCAGCGTGGAGTGCCTTGGGCAGGCCGTTGGCGACGTCTGCGAGACCGCCGGTTCGAATGAGTGGAGCGGCTTCGCTCACAGCAAATAATATGGTGTGTTGTAGTGGCACAGTGGATCGCCTTGTAGGGTGAGCCCTCAGGGCTCTGGTACACATCGACCGCGCCGGTAGCATGGTGCTGTGGCGGGTCCTTGGGTGTCCCGTTGCAATTCACCCGCCAGTTGCAGTGTGCGAAAGATTGCTAATTTGCGAGAAAATGCGGGCGAGGGTGCGGGCCAAGGCGAGACTTTGTGGTCGGAAGAGTCAATAAATTGACTCATCGGGTGTCAAAACGACCGGGTATTTCGATCCATTGCGGTGTGCGGGCGCGGTGATAGGTGACCGCAAGACAGGATCATTTATCAGAAATTTCTTGTGATCTTGCACTTGACGGGGCAGAGATTGTTATAATGACGTGTTTACTTGTACCGAGAGTACATCCACTCATATTCACGTCGCGTGTCCGGAGTCCAACACCACGATGTCTTGCCTCAGCGCTGAGCGAAAAGCTCAACTCGTATCCGACAACCAGCAGGGAACCAACGATACCGGTTCACCAGAAGTGCAGGTTGCCCTTTTGTCAGGCCGTATTGCCCACCTGACAGAACACTTCAAGTTCCACAAGCACGATCACCACTCACGTCGTGGTCTGCTGCGTATGGTCAATCAGCGTCGCAAACTGCTCGATTACCTCAAGCGTAAAGACCAGGGTCGCTACCACGCGCTCATCTCTAAGCTCGGCTTGCGCCGCTAATTCCATCCAATCAGGAACAACCGTGTCAAAAGCCACCAAAAGCTTCAGTTTCGGCGATCAGACAGTCACCCTGGAAACCGGTGTTATCGCGCGCCAAGCCTCCGCAGCTGTGCTCGCGAGCATGGGCGACACCCAAATGCTCGCTACAGTCGTCGGCCGCCGCGAGGCCAAGCCGGGCCAGGATTTTTTCCCGCTCACCATTAACTACCAAGAAAAAACCTACGCTGCGGGCAAGATCCCAGGCGGTTTTTTCAAGCGTGAAGCGCGGCCGAACGAAGAAGAGGTGCTCACGAGCCGGTTGATTGACCGCCCGTTGCGACCGCTGTTCCCCAAAGGCTTCAAAAACGAAGTCCAGGTCATCATCACCGTGATGTCGGTGGACCCGGAGCTCGGTACCGAGGTCTTGGCAATGCTTGCAGCCTCCGCTGCGGTGTCGCTGTCAGGTATCCCGTTTGACGGCCCAATTGGCGCCGCGCGCGTCGGTTATCAAGATGGCCAGTACATCCTGAACCCAACCAAGTCCGCGCTTGCAACGTCTGATTTGTTGCTGACAGTTGCCGGTACCTCAGACGCGGTCTTGATGGTCGAATCCGAAGCGAAACTTCTCTCTGAAGAGGTGATGCTCGGCGCCGTGATGTACGGTCATGAGCAGATGCAGGTTGCCGTCAACGCGATAAAAGAACTGGTCGCTGAAGCGGGCCAGCCACGTTGGGAGTGGTCAGCACCAGAGAAAGACCAGGCGCTTGAAGACGCGGTGTCAGCCGCAGTTGGCGCGGGTATCGGTGATGCCTACCGCACAGTTGACAAGACAGAGCGACTGGAGAAGCTCTCTGAGCTGCGCCATGCAGCCATTGCGGCTGTCGTGTCTGACGGTGGTTACAGCGAAGACGACGTTCGCGGTGCCTTCTCGGCGCTAGAGAAAAGCACCGTTCGCTCGCGCGTCAGTGCCGGCGAGCCGCGCATCGATGGCCGGGCTCACGACACCGTTCGCGCGCTCAACATGGAAACCGGTTTGCTCAAGCGCACGCACGGTTCGGCTCTGTTTACGCGTGGCGAAACCCAGGCGGTTGTCACAGCGACCCTCGGCACCGCACGCGACGCTCAGATCATCGACGCGCTGACTGGCGAGTACAAAGAGAACTTCCTGCTGCACTACAACTTCCCCCCTTACTGCGTGGGTGAAGCGGGCTTCATGGGCTCTCCCAAGCGCCGCGAAATCGGCCACGGCAAGCTCGCCAAGCGCGGTGTGCTTGCGGTGATGCCAAAGGTTGAAGACTTCCCGTACACAGTGCGGTTGGTGTCTGAAATCACGGAGTCCAACGGCTCGAGCTCGATGGCTTCCGTGTGTGGCTCCTCACTCGCGCTCATGGACGCAGGTGTGCCGATCTCAGCCCCCGTCGCCGGTATTGCGATGGGCTTGGTGAAAGAGGGTGACAATTACGCTGTTCTGTCTGACATCCTCGGCGACGAAGACCACCTCGGCGACATGGATTTCAAAGTGGCGGGTTCTGCCGCCGGCATCACTGCGCTGCAGATGGACATCAAGATCCAAGGCATCACGCGCGAGATCATGCAGACTGCACTCGAACAAGCCAAAGCGGGTCGCCTGCACATCCTTGAAGCGATGAACCAGTGCATTGATGCGCCGCGTACAGAGCTCTCCGACTTCGCACCACGATACCTCTCGATCAAGATTGACCCCGAGAAGATCGCGGCGGTTATCGGCAAGGGTGGCGCGGTGATCCGTGCTATCACCGAAGAGACCGGCGCTTCAATCGACATCGAAGACGATGGCTGGATTCGCATAGCGTCGGTTGACCGCACAGCTGGTGAAGACGCCAAATCTCGCATCGAGTCAATCACTGCAGACGTCGAAGTCGGCAGCGTCTACGAAGGCAAAGTGGTCCGTATCATGGACTTTGGTGCGTTTGTGAACATCCTGCCTGGCAAAGACGGCCTGGTGCACATCTCGCAGATCTCAGAAGAACGCGTTCAGAACGTGGCCGACGAGCTCTCCGAAGGGCAGACTGTGAAGGTCAAAGTCTTGGAGGTCGACAAGCAGGGCCGCATCCGGCTCAGCATGAAAGCCTTGATGGAGTCTGGCGACGCCTAATTGTGCGTCACGCCACGACTGAAAAAGGGAGCCTATTGGCTCCCTTTTTTTATGTTTCGCCCGCACCGTCGATACAGTCTGTGTACGCGCTAATGCGGACCCCGCGATCAAAGCGGCACTAATCGCAGCGCGTTGTGTCTGATCGGAAACTTAACACTGTGAGAGCCCACCATGACCAGCCGTGCCTATGCGCTCACCGCCGCAATGCTACTGAGCCCCAGTGCGTTTGCGTTTGACCATTCACACGAGAACTGGAGTGCGCTGCTCGACGCCCATGTCACGTGGATTGACGGTGTGGCATCCCAGGTGGACTACGCAGGCATCGCCGAGAACCGCGACGCGCTCGATGCCTACCTCGCCGAACTCGTGGATGTGACGCCGCGGGCGTATAAAAAGTGGACTGAGGACCAGCAACTCGCTTTTCTGATCAACGCTTACAACGCCTACACCATTGAGCTGGTTCTGACCGAGTACCCTGAGATCGAGTCAATAAAGGAAATTGGCAGCCTGTTTAAGAGCCCGTGGAAGCTCGAGGTTGGCCAGTTGTTAGGGCAAGTTCGCACGCTCGATGAGATTGAGCACGAGATGATCCGCGAGGAGGGCGTGTTCGATGAGCCGCGTATTCACGCAGCGGTGGTGTGTGCGTCAATTGGCTGCCCGGCGTTGCGCGCTGAAGCCTTTGTCGCAGACAGGCTCGACGCCCAGCTCGAGGACAGCATGGTGCGGTTTCTTTCAGACCGCTCGCGCAACCGCCTAAACGGCGAAGACCTTGAAGTCTCAAAAATCTTCGACTGGTACGGTGATGACTGGGAGGACCTTGACGGCTTTTTTGCGCGTCACGCGGTGGTGCTCTCTGATGACGCAAGTGGGCAGCGGGTGATTCGAGAGGCCAAATATGACCTCGAATTCCTGTCCTACGACTGGAAACTCAACGACCTGCCGCGTTGAGTTGAGCGCACTGTTCAGGCGTGGTGCAGTTCGGGCTCGCTCGGTTGGCGTGCCACCCAGGCGAGAGCCAGCGCATAACTCTCGCCGCCAAAGCCCGCAATGATTCCACGCGCAGCCTGCGACACATAGCTGTGACGGCGGAATTCTTCGCGCGCGTGCACGTTGCTCATGTGCACTTCAACCACTGGCACTCGGCACAGCGAGAGCGCGTCCATCAACGCCACGGACGTGTGGGTATAGCCGCCAGCGTTGATGATCAAGGGTTCGCTGTGGTCGGCGAGTGACTGCACCCAGCTGATCAGTTCGCCCTCGCAGTTGCTCTGGCGGATGATGACGTCCAGGCCGAGCGACTGACCCTCTAGCACCAAGGACTGGCAAAGCGCCGTGTAGTCCTGTGCGCCGTAGAGCGTTTTGTCACGTCGTCCGGTCATGTTGAGGTTGGGGCCGTTGAGGATGTGGACCGTTCGGCTCAAGGGGATTCTCCAAGGTCATATCAGGTGCATCGCACGCAGTATAGCGGCATGCAACGGCTGCGCCGGTCGCGGGGTGTCCGCCCGCGCTACAATGTCGGGATGTTGGCACTTCTCAATCATTTAGCGTGACAGCCCTCGCGGCCGACGTCACCGTGGTCGGCGCCGGTTTCACCGGCATGGCGCTCGCCTATGGCTTGGCGCGGCGCGGTGCGCGCGTCACCTTGCTCGACGCGCGTGATCCGCTAGGCGAACTCTTGCCATCGGTGGCGCCGATGTTGGCGCAGCAAGCGAGCTTGGGCGGCGTCAGCGCGGTTCACCTGACGCGTCTGGCGGTCAACAGCTGGACCGATTGTGACGCTGAACTCACGGATATTGCCGGATGCCACAGTCAATTTCGGCGCGACGGTGGGTTATTTCTCTGCCGTGATGAGGATGCGCTCAGCGCGCGAGCGGCGGATGTTCAAGGGGCCCAGAAACGCGGCGCAAGCGCGGTTGAAATGCTCGACGCTGCCGCATTAGGACGGCTGGTGCCGCACCTCGGTCGAGACATTGCGGGCGCGAGCTACTGCGCTGACGACGCCCGGATCAGTCCACATGCGCTGCGCCGTGCACTCGCACTCGCGCTGGTGCGCCTCGGTGTGGATTACCGCGCGCATTGCCGGGTGCAGTGGGTGCGGGAGCAGGGCGGTGAATGGGTTGTGATGGCGCAGGGCTTGGCCGTTGGTTGTGGCCGTGTGGCGTTGGCGTGCGGGCTCGATAGCGTTGCTCTAGTTCCTACAAGTTTGGCCCCACCGGAGCTCAGCTCTCGCCCGGCGAGTGTTGTCCAGCTGCAAGCATTGCTGCCGTTCATGCCCTTTGCGTGTGCGCAGTTCAGCCAGGCCGGTGACGGCTCAGTGCACTTGGACACCCGTGGTTTGGAAGACGGCGTGTGCGACAGCGCTGAGGTCATTCGCGCCCGTGCCGCGAGTTTCTACGGAGGCTTGGGTCAGTTGCGTGTGGTGCGCAGTTGGCACGGTGACGCCATTGCGTCGGCGGGTGGGACGCCGTGCTATCAGCCACTCGACACTGATGCGCGGTGTTGGCTTGTCGCCGCCCCAGACCCCATTTTCATGGTGCCTGTGCACGCAGGGTTGGTGGCTGATGCCGTCGCCGGGCGGGTGCCACCGCACGCACTCGTAGCGTTCCAGCAATCGTCAGATGCTGCCGTGAATCCTTCACTGGCGTCGGGCAAGCGGGGCTGCAAGTGAGCGAGATGCAGACTGCGTTGGTATCACGCGCTTGCCCCTATTGTGGTGAATTACTGCAGTTAGTTGTCGATCAGTCTGTGCCGGATCAGCGCTACATCGAGGACTGCGCGGTGTGCTGCCGACCTATCGACGTTGTCACCTGGCTCGACCGCGACGGCGATACCGGCGTTGAGCTGCGTCGGGACGATGAGTAGCACGCCCTCCTAGCAGCTTGGATCGCTAGGCAATGAGCGCTGTGTGTGTCGACATTAGTGGTGTACCGCACTTGGCAAAATCGAAATAGCCTGCCTTCCACTCCGCAGTTCTGTTGGCACGGCTACACTGTGTTCGTTGTTTGTGTTGTATCGGAGACCCGTTTGGTTGCTTCCAACCCTCATCCCGCACCGATTTCCGGCGTGCTCTTCGCACTGGTCGGTTTTGCTGTGTTCTCATTGCAAGATGCACTGGTGAAATTGCTTGGAAATTACTCGGCGTTTCAGGTGCTGTTCTTCGCCATGTTGTTCGGCTATGTGCCGTTTTCACTG
This sequence comes from uncultured Granulosicoccaceae bacterium, assembly GCA_937925815.1. Taxonomy (GTDB): domain Bacteria; phylum Pseudomonadota; class Gammaproteobacteria; order CALCKW01; family CALCKW01; genus CALCKW01. The sequence goes on from CALAMQ010000119.1 coordinate 9,327, forward strand.
GTGCAAGTGTTTGACCGCACTGAGCGGTCTTTTAGACCAAACAATCCCGGCTGGGTGATGCTGCGTGCCTACTGCGCGGTGACCGCGGTGTGCCTGGTGTTTTCGGCGTTCACGGTGCTGCCCTTTGTACAGGTCTACGTGCTGATATTCACCGCACCACTGCTGATTTCACTGCTCGCCGTACCCATGCTCGGAGAGCGCATCCATCTGTATAGAGGCTTTGCGATTCTGCTCGGCTTTTTAGGGGTGTTGGTGGTGTTGCGTCCGAGCGTTGAGTCCATTCACTGGGGGCATTTTGCGGCCTTGATCGGGGCCTTTCACATCGCGCTCGGTTCGGTGATCTCGCGCCGGCTCGGCAGCACCGAACAAGCTGGCACGATGATGGTGTTTCCGCTGCTCGCAAATATTTTGGTCTGCGGCGTGGGGCTGATCTTTGTCTACAAACCGATGCCGTTGGCCGATCTCGCGTTGATGTGCCTGACCGGCGTGTTGGCAATGATCGGGCAGTATTTGTTGTTGCTCGCGTACCGCACTGCGCCCGCGGCATTGGTGGCACCACTGCAATACAGCCAGCTCGTGTGGGCTGTGATTCTCGGTTACTTTTTGTTCTCAGAATCAATAGATCTGTTTACCGTTGCAGGCTCCACCATCACGGTGCTGGCGGGGTTGCTGATCGTGTTGCGAGAGGTCCAAGTCTCACGCATCCAACCGAACCTGCGCTCGCGCAACGTGCGCGGCGTGGCTGCTGCACCCATGCGCAGCTCGGAGCACGATGAGGTCGCTTGATGTGTTTGCAGTGGAGCAAGCCGCTGCATTTATCGATCACGAGAGTGCACCCATTGCGGTGTGAATATGCGCTCTTGTTGATTTGCTAGCCGAAAGCCATCAGCTGTTGCCGTCTCAAGGCCGATCTATACCCATCAAATTCAATTCGTTGAGGGTAAAACGTATCCGGCGGTACTAACGCTCTCACCTGACAGTGGCGTCTAGTGGGTGTGGTTGTCCGCGATCTCGGCAATTGAGGTTTCGGTGAGGCGATTGATCAGGTGTTGTTCGACGTCTGCCATGACGTCTGCGATGCGCTGATGCAGCGCAGATTCGACACGGCAATGGAGTTCGTCTTCAGCAGACTTGGGTGAGACCACGCGTTCGTCCAGCGCGAGATAGACGTCTGCGAGGCTGATACCATCCGGGTCGCGCGCAAGGCGCCAGCCACCGGCGTGGCCTTTCTCCGATACCAGCAGTCCCGCCTCACGCAACCGCCCGAGTACGCGGCGCACAACCACTGCGTTGGTGCCCGCGTGTTCGGCAGTGTCAGTTGAGGTTTGCACTTGTGGACGCTTTGGTGGTTTTGGCCACATTGCCATGACGCTTGCTTTTCGCTTTGCCGAGGCGACTCGACTCGCGCCCTTTGAATACGTCGCACTGTTGTGGCCTGTGCTCGCGGACCTGCTGATTTTTGGATTGCCGCTGTCGACGAGTTTTCTGCTCGCCACCCCGCTGGTGCTGGCAGGGGTGGCGGTGGCGGCGATGGAGGGGTTGAGAGATCGGCGGCGGCCCGCTTAACCTGGGGTGCCGAGCTCAGCGCATTCTGGCACTGCGGTCAATACACGTCCGTCTTGCTGCCAGCTTTTGAGGTTGTCGACCGTGAGATCGCCCATGGCGCGGCGGGTTTCAACGGTGGCGCTGCCGACGTGGGGCAAGAGCACGACGCGGTTGCTTTGTTTCAGCGCTTCAGGGATTGCGGGTTCGTTCTCGAACACATCTAGGCCGGCCATGTGCAACCGGTTGTTGGTCACGGCGTCGACCAGTGCCGCCTCATCAACCACCGAGCCACGCGAGACGTTGATCAAAGTGCCCTCGGGGCCGAGTGCGGCGAGCACCTCGGCATTGACCAAGTGGCGCGTGGCATCGCCACCCGGCGTGATGACGACGAGGTAATCAACTGTGTCTGCGAGTGCTGTT
>CALAMQ010000120.1 GCA_937925815.1 uncultured Granulosicoccaceae bacterium
CACCCTTTATTGATGCCCTGAAGTCCGTGGGTATCGACGCTGGGATTCGCTTGATCGACGCCGCGCAGTGGCAATCGAGCATCCAGCAGAAAGAGTTCGACTTGTGGGTGGGAGGTTATTATTTTTACCCACCGCCAGACCAACTGCTCTACAGCTACTTTCACTCGCGCAACGCCGACACGGCTGGCGGCAACAGCTCAAGCATTCGCAACCCCGCCGTCGATACGCTGATCGAAAACATCGTCTCCGCGCGCGACAAGCCGATTTTGCTCGCCAACGCGCGCGCGCTCGACCGCGTGCTGTTGTGGAACCACTATGCAGTGCCAACGTATTTCCGCGATCGCCAATTTTTAGCTTGGCGGGATCGTTTTGGACGTCCTGACACGCCGCCGTCAATTGCCGTCGGGTGGCTCTCAACCTGGTGGATCGACCCCGACAAAGATCGGGCACTGGCGCAGTGATGCGGTGTGTTCGCTGAACTTGGCTTGCAGCAGGTTGGGCTCTTTATTGTCACCGGGATACTGCTCAACCTGACACCGGGCGCCGACACCGTCTTCGTGGTGTCGCGCGCGGTCAGTGGCGGTCGGCGCATCGGTGTGCTGTCAGCGCTTGGCATCTCGTCGGGCGGCGTGGTGCATTGTCTGCTTGTGGCCTTCGGGCTCTCGAGCGTGCTGCTCGCAGATGCCAGGCTCTTTGCGCTAGTGCAGTGTGCAGGGGTGATCTGGCTTGTGATTTTGGCATGCCAGATGTGGCGGGCGGCGAGTACGCCGCTGGCGACTCAAGACAACTTTGGGCGCACACGGGGTCTTGTTGTGTACTTTCAAGCGCTGGCAACCAATCTGCTCAACCCCAAGGTCGCGTTGTTTTTTCTTGCGCTGTTGCCGCAGTTTGTCCTCACCGAACAGGCCTCTAACCCTGTGCCGTACTTGATCCTCGGCGCGCTTTTCTTGTGTACCGGCACAGTGATTTCAGTCGCCCAGGCGCTGCTGGCCGCACAGTTGTCCAGCGCGCTGCGCGTTGCGGGCCGCTGGCAGATGACGCAGCGTGTCTGTGCCCTGTGGTTGGTGTTGCTCGGTGGTTGGCTCGCGGTGTCGCTGCTGACCCGCTAATCCGGGTTGGTTGGCCGAGTTCGTGGTCAGACGCGGCGCTGGATTCCCCAGTTTTGCGCGTGTCCAAGATGTCTTGGCGTCGCCGTGGAACGGATCGCTGCTGCTAGACTCCAAGGGATTCCTGCCCTTGGCGTGAACCCACCCCATGTTCAGCTACATCCTGCGCCGTCTCGCGCTCATCGTGCCAACGCTCTTTGGCATTCTGTTGCTGAATTTCGTGATCATCCAGTTTGCGCCGGGCGGCCCGGTGGAGCAGGTGCTGGCTGAACTCCAGGGTCAGGCGGCTGGCGCGACGGCGCGCATTGGCGGTGGCGGCGACGCCGCGAGCGCCGGCACGGGGGGCAGCGGCGGCGACAGCCAATACCGCGGTGCCGACGGCTTGCGACCGGACATCATCGCCGAGATCGAGAAACAGTTTGGTTTTGACAAGCCCGCACACGAGCGCTTTGTGCTCATGGTGCGCGACTACCTGATGTTCGATTTCGGTGACAGCTACTACCGCGATATCGCCGTGATCGATCTCGTGATCGAGAAACTGCCAGTGTCGATCTCACTTGGCCTCTGGACCACCTTGCTCACGTACTTGGTGTCGATCCCGCTCGGCATTTCCAAGGCGGTCAAAGACGGCAGCCGTTTTGACAGTTGGACGAGCTTTGCCGTGGTGGTGGGCAATGCCATTCCGGGCTTTTTGTTTGCGGTGCTGTTGATCGTGCTCTTCGCCGGTGGCCGGTACTGGGACGTCTTTCCACTGCGCGGCCTGACCTCTGACAACTTCGATGAGCTCAGTACCTTCGAGCAAATCAAAGACTATTTCTGGCATTTGGTGTTGCCCGTCTCATCGATGGTGATCGGCGGCTTTGCCGGGCTGACACTGCTGACCAAAAATGCTTTTCTCGATCAAATCCGGCTGCAGTACGTTGAGACCGCACGGTCAAAGGGCTTGAATGAACGGCAGGTGCTCTACGGACATGTGTTTCGCAACGCCATGTTGATTGTGATTGCGGGATTCCCAAGCGCCTTCATTGGCATCTTGTTCACCAGCAGTTTGCTGATCGAGGTCATCTTCTCGCTCGACGGCCTCGGGCTGCTTGGCTTTGAAGCGGCTATCAACCGTGACTACCCCGTGATCTTTGCAACCCTCTACATCTTCACTTTGCTGGCGCTGGTGATGCAGCTCATTGGTGACCTCGTGTACCACTGGGTAGATCCGCGCATCGATTTTGAGGCTCGCGGTCAATGATGAGTGCGTGGCTCGATGATCCAATCCGCGCTCGCCGATTTGCGGTGTTCAGCGCCAGCCGCCGCGGCTGGTGGTCGTTGTGGATTTTTGCTGTGCTGTTTGTGCTGTCACTGTGCGCCGAGCTCGTGGCCAACGACAAACCGCTGTTGGTGAAATTTGACGGTCAATACCTGACCCCCTTTATTCAGTTCTACACCGAGACCCATTTTGGTGGCGAGTTTGAGGCCGAGGCGGATTACCGCGACCCCTACGTGGCCGAGCTGATCAACGAGAAGGGCTGGATGCTGTTTGCACCGGTGCCCTTCAGCTACGACACCATCGACTATGAAAACCCCGGCTCCCCCCCCACGGCGCCCTCCGCGCGGCATTGGCTCGGCACTGATGATCAAGGCCGCGATGTCTTAGCGCGCGTGATCTACGGCTTCCGCATTTCTGTGCTGTTTGGTCTTGCGCTGACCGTTGCAAGTTCGTTTCTGGGCGTCGCTATCGGCGCGGTGCAAGGGTACTTTGGCGGGCGCGTAGACCTCTATGGTCAACGCTTCGTTGAAGTCTGGCAGGGCATGCCGCAGCTCTACATGCTGATCATCATGGCGGCAGTGATCACGCCGGGATTCTGGACGCTGTTGATTCTAATGACCTTGTTCGCGTGGACGCAGCTGGTCGGTGTGGTGCGCGCAGAGTTCTTGCGCGTACGAAATTTCGACTATGTGCGGGCTGCGCGTGCGCTCGGGGTCTCCGACGGCGTAATCATGTGGCGGCACGTGTTGCCCAACGCCATGGTCGCAACCATGACCTTCATGCCGTTTATTTTGATCGGCTCTGTGACCACGCTCACCAGCTTGGATTTTCTGGGCTTCGGGTTGCCACCGGGGTCTCCTTCTCTCGGTGAATTGCTCAACCAAGGCAAAAACAACCTGCAGGCCCCTTGGCTTGGCATCACCGGGTTTTTAACCATTGCCTTGATGCTGTCCCTGTTGGTGTTTATCGGAGAGGCTGTGCGCGACGCCTTCGACCCGCGAAAGGTGGTGTTATGAGTGACGCCTTGCTGCACATAGAGAACCTCCGCGTCCAGTTTCGCGGCCATGAACAACTCACCGATGTGGTGCGCGGCGTCAACCTTGACATTGGCGCGGGTGAGACGCATGCCTTGGTCGGGGAGAGCGGTTCGGGCAAGTCTGTGACCGCGCGCGCTTTGCTCAAGTTGTTGCCAGAGTCCGCAGCGGTCTCGGCAGACGCGATGCGGTTTGCCGGCCAATCCGTGCTCGACGCGGACGCGGCGCAGTTGCACGCGCTGCGTGGCGGTGGCGTGGGCATGGTGTTCCAAGAACCGATGACAGCGCTGAACCCGCTGCACACGGTCGAAAAGCAGATCGGTGAAACGCTCACACTGCACCAAGGCCTCAGTGCGCGCCGCGCGCGCGAACGCACGGTGCAGATGCTGGAACGCGTCGGCATCGAAAACCCGCAGCTGCGGCTTGGCGCGTACCCGCACGAGCTCTCCGGCGGTCAACGGCAGCGCGTGATGATCGCGATGGCGCTGGCCAATTCACCGCAACTGCTGATCGCCGACGAGCCCACAACGGCGTTGGACGTCACGGTCGAAGCACAGATACTGCAACTGTTGTCGTCACTGCAGCGCGAGACCGGCATGGCGATGTTGCTGATCAGCCACGATCTCGGTGTGGTGCGGCGGGTCGCGTCGACCACATCGGTGATGCGTGAGGGTGAGATTGTGGAGTCAGCGCCAACCGCGCGACTCTTTAACCAGCCGCAGCACGAATACACCCGACACTTGATCAACGCCGAGCCAACCGGCTCGCCGGCGCCGATTGCGGACGGTGCGCGCGAGTTGATGCGCGCAGAGGGTGTGGACGTGAACTTTGTGCTCAAGCGCTCGCTGTTTGGTAAGCCAACTGTGTCACTCAAAGCGGTTGACGATGTGTCGCTGACGCTTCGCGCCGGTGAGACGCTCGGCGTGGTAGGGGAGAGTGGCTCGGGCAAGAGCACGCTCGCGCAAAGCTTGCTGCGCTTGGTGCCGCTCAGCGCCGGGGTGGTTGAATTCGATTCGCAACGCATGGACAGCTTGTCCGCGAAAGACTTGAGACCACTGCGGCAAGATTTGCAAATAGTGTTTCAAGACCCGTTCGGTTCCCTGAGCCCGCGCTTGACGGTCGCGCAGTTGGTTGCCGAGGGGTTAGCGGTTCACCGTCGCGATCTCGACGCCGACGCGCGCGATGCAAAAGTGGAGGCGGCACTGCGGGAAGTCGAACTCGATCCAGCGCTGCGCCACCGCTACCCGCATGAATTCTCCGGCGGCCAGCGCCAGCGGATTGCGATCGCACGCGCGCTGGTGTTGCAACCGAAGGTCGTTGTGCTCGACGAGCCCACCTCGGCGCTAGACCGCTCGGTGCAGGCGCAGGTGCTGGACTTGCTCAAGCGGCTGCAAGTGCAACACAAGCTGACGTACCTCTTTATTAGCCACGACTTGAAAGTGGTGCGTTCGATCAGCCACCGAGTGATGGTGATGCAGCGCGGTCGCGTGGTCGAGCACGGTGACACCGAAGCGATTTTCACGGCACCCGAACACCCGTACTCCAAAACCTTGCTTGCCGCGGCGACCGACCGCGACCTGCATGCAACGGATGTGGGAGTGTGAGCGTGTCTAAGCAGAAGCCTGAGATCACCGCAGTCACAGAGTTTGCGCGCGGCCGCATGTTCCGTCTTGAGACGGTGGATCTCCTGTTCTCAAACGGCAACACCGCCCAATACGAGCGCGCGCGAAGTGGGCTGTTGGGTGCGGTGTTGGTGGTGCCGGTCACCGCCGCTCGCGAGGTGTTGTTGATCAGGGAATATCAGGTTGGCCCAGACGCCTATGAGCTGGTGTTGCCCAAGGGCGGCATCGAGGCCGGTGAGGCGCCGCTAGAGGCGGCCAACCGGGAACTCATGGAGGAGGTCGGGCAGCGTGCGGGGTCACTTGAGCTGCTCAAGGTCATGTCGCTTGCACCGTCGATGATGAGTCACCGGACACACTTGGTGTTGGCAACTGATTTGTCGCCGGCCGAGGCAGTTGGCGATGAACACGAGCCGCTTGAAGTCGTGCCCTGGCCGCTGGATGACCTTGAGTCCTTAGTCGCCCGAGAAGACTTCACCGAATCGCGCAGTCTCGCAGCGCTGGCGTTGGCGCAGATGCGGTTGGCAGCGCCTGCCACGCCACCGTGATTGACCCGTATCGCGCGCTCCCTGACAGGGGGTAGTCAGAGCATTGGCGGGGTCATGTTTCTCCCCTCGATACGGGCTTGGGTTGCGATAGAAGTGCGCACGTGGCTGATGGATGCAAGCGGGATCGCGATCATTGCCACCGCTGACGCCACGCAAAAGCAACTGAAAAAGCCGAAGATAAACGCCTCGCGCAACAGGTATTCAAGGCCCTCCGGCGCACCGAGGTCTGGGAAGAACCGGGAATCGATAAATCGCTCGGTCCAGTAATTGAGGTTACGTTTAAAGTGAACCAACAAGCCGACGGAGATCGCCAGTGCAAGGATAAATGCGAGCACACGGGATGCTGTCAACGGCAGGAATAACGTCATACCGTAGATAAACAGCAGCACCGTGGGCCAATGTGCTGACATGTTAAACAGCTTGTAGGCGATTTGTTCCATAGTGCCTTGTCGGTCGACGGCGAGCTGATAAGCACGCGTGAGCAGAGTGTTCATCCAAACGCGCCTGTGGCCAACACATGGGCGTTTCCCTGCACACCCTCATGCAAGGCGGGTGCCTGCTGCGGCATTGCCCGCATTGCCTGATGCGGTGCTCTAGACTGCGGGGGACGGTGACGTGCACACACCGCGCGTGTTGAGATCAGTGCCATCTAGCTGTTCCCAACAAGCGTGGGGATTGCGGTACAAAAATTGAGTTGTCAGCGACATGTCTAATTTACAAACACACTTGCGTGCCTTGCTCCCCGATGGCGTGGCGGTAGAAGCAACAGGCATCCCTCGTGATCACGTCAGGCCTGCAGACGCATGGCGTGCCATGTTGCCCGAGCGTTGCAGTGACAAACGATTGGCGGAATTTGCCGTTGGCCGCTATTGCGTGTCGCGTGCATTGAGCCGACTCGGTGCGCAGCACACCCAAGTGGGCGTCGGGCCTGGGCGCGAGCCACTGGCTCCCAGTGGCTACACCGTGAGCATTAGCCACGACAATCATCACGCAGTGGCGGTTGCTGGTCGGGCGGCGCAGTGGCCAGGCTTGGGTGTCGATGTCGAGGCCGATGACCCACTCGATCCAGAGCTGGTGCCAGTGGTGTGTCGCGACGATGAGCTTGCGAACAAGCCTGCTGCTCTGTCGGCCGAAAATTTTGCCAAACAGCTTTTCTCAGTCAAAGAGAGTGTTTTCAAAGCGGTCTATTCACACAGCGGCGTCGCGCTCGACTGGCACCAAATCACGGTGACATCCAGTGACAGCAATCAATTCTCGGCCTGTGTAACGGACTTGCATTATAATGCGGAATCTATTGACGGGATCACCCAACACCTGCCTGACCTTGGCAAGTGGATAAGCTTTGCAGTGGTGCGTTAAAGGGCGACCGAATTGTTTTCGGTCGCCGAGCTGCGTGATCAGCCTATTTTGAGGTTGTCGACGTCTTCGTTGAGTAGGAGGTCGTCGATGGTGGGTATGAGCTTGATCAACTCCGCTTTGGATATTTGTGCGTCGGCACCGACTTTGTGACCTTTGTGCAACGAATCCTGACTCACAATCGAGCTAAATAGCACAACTGGCAAGTGTCGCATGGCTGGATTTTCCTTGATCCGCCGCGTCAGCGTGAAGCCGTCCATCTGTGGCATCTCGATGTCGCTGATCAGAATCGACGGGAGTGCACCGGTTTCGGCTGCAATGCAGATGGATCGCCATGCTTCCTCACCGTTATTAAACATGGTGATCTGACCGACGCCCGCATCCTCGAGAATCAAGAACAGGGACTTTCGAACCACCGAGCTGTCATCGACAACAAAGACGTTAAAGTCTTCTCGGGCGTCTGCGCGAGCGACTTTCTCAGCTTCGAGCTCGCCCCACTGACGGCCAACGATCTGTCCTTGGATAGCTTCGAAGTCGAGCATTGGCACGATGCGGTCAGTGAGCTGCAAAATGCCGGTGATCGCCCCCTCTGTCACAAGGCCATCGGCGGGCGGCACAATCTGGTCCCAACTGACCCGTTCGATGTGGTCAGCAGAGTCGACTAGAAAAGCTGTTTTCTTGCCATTGAACGCGGTGATGACCACGGTGTTGCCGTTTTCTAAGCGGCCCTCTTCGGGCTTGAGGTGAAAAGCGAGATCGACCAACGCAATGTTCTCGTCACGCAGACGGAAAACACCGGTAACTGACTCCGCGCTGCCCGGCAGCGAGCGAGTCTTGGGTGGTGTGATCAGCTCGTGAATTTTGGCGACATTGACTCCGTACTCTTGGCCCTTGAGTCGGAAAATCAAAGCCTCCATCTCATTGGTGCCTGAATCGAGCAATATTTCTTTTTTGTCGCTCACTGTTTGGTCCTCCTCGACCGCCACTTGGGCATAGCACGGTTCGTGTGCGCGTGTTTGGGCGTCGTACTGTTAGGGATGACGCTTGCTAGCTGTGATAGCGGCACACAAACGCCAGAACTGAGGTGTTCCAGTGCCAAATTGTCATTAAAGGTTTGAGTGATTCTGACGCGGGGGGGCATTGGCTCAGGTGCCAATTGGATGTGGCGTCAACGCGCGCGTAACATCAACGCGTTGAGGCAGGCAGCATCTGGCGTCGTGGTGGGCAGTCGTCGGATGTTCATGGTATCCAAGGGCTGAGTGTTGACGCCTTCAACGGTGGTGAATACCTGCGTGAAACCCAAGTCTCGCAGTGTGTTGGTCGCCGCCTCATCAAAATCCTCGGCGCGCCCGTTTGGCCATGCGAAGGTCTGCGGCCTGTGTCCAAGTCCGCGTTCGAGCAAGTCACAACAAGTCCTCATGTCACTTGTGAACTCTGCGTTGGTCATGCTCGAAACAATGGGATGGGAATGAGTGTGTGCACCGTATTCGATTAACGGCTGTGTGCTGGCTATCTCGTCCCAAGTCATCATTTGGCGTTCGATGGTCGGGTCGATGCCGAGCGTCAGCAACGTGTTTTCAACATCCTCTAGAAACGCCAAACGTTGAGCGTTGGACACGGCCTTTAGCGCCGTCGCCACCTTTTTCCCGTACTGCATCAGGCACGCGCGGTGTTGGCTTTGGAGGCGACCCAAGAACCGCACTTGCATGCCAGCTCGCTCGACCCGCAACAAACGGCAGCTCAGAGCTTCGGGCCAGATGGTGCCACCTTGCTGGACTGCTTGGGTTGGCAAAAAGACCAGTGCCGGTGCGTTGTATTTTTTGAGAATAGGGTACGCGTTGACCCTGAAATCGCGGTAGCCATCGTCAAAGGTCAACAACACGGCTGGCTTGCCTCGCCGTTTGTACAATGCTGGGTCATACATGTCACTGGCTCGAATCAACGTGGCGTTGCGCGAGAGCCAGTGCAGGTAGTCGCTGAAGGCGTCGAGCGCCAGGCCGTCAAACTCGGGGTCGAGTGAGCCAATCCTGTGGTACATCAACACGTGCACGCCTGGCCGCCTTAGCACTGGTCCAACGGTGTAATGCACCGGCGGGGATGCCAGCAAGTGTTTGATATTGTGAACCGCTCTCACAGCTTAAGCCGCTCGTTTGAACGGCACGCCACTAAACCAACTTCGAACTTTCTCAATCAGTTTGTCGCGGTCTGCGCGAAGCACAAAGGTGTGATCCGCTTCTCTAATAAAAAGCTCTCGTACACGGCTGTTGTCGCGGAACTCGGGAAACATGTCGAAGAATTGCCCGCTATAGGTGTATTCCTCGTGTTCGCTGCCAGTATAGATAAAGAGCATTTGAGTGCCGGCGCTGGTGATACTTCCAATGCGTTCAGCAGTCTCCGACTTGGGTGGGATAAACCGGTAGTCATCGTCAAGTTTTGCCAGCGCTGCGGTGTCCTGTTGCTCACTGCGGCTCGGGTTTCGCTTGGTAAATTTCTTGAATTGGTTGACCACTTTTTGCGCTGAAAAGAGCCGCGGCAAATAGAATTGCATAATACGGTGCATCAAGAATTGCCCAGCGCGGTAGGCGTAGCCATTGAGCAAAACTGTGCCGACCACTCGGGGATCTCTGGCGGCGGTCGCTAGCGCGTCATCGGCACCTGAACACAAGCCGATGAGCACGAATCGGTTGTGGCCAAAAGTCTCGCTGAGATAGTCCATTGCGGTTTTAACATCGCCTATCGAACGCTCTGCGAAGTCGCCGCCGCCGCTGCGCGTTTCACTGTCGCCCACACCAGCCAGATCAAAGCGTAAACCCGATATGCCGTCGGCTGCGAGTGACCGTGCCATCTCGACATAGAGTCTGTGTGGACCGATGTGATGCAACAATCCGGCGGTTAAGTAGAGTGCACAGGGTTGCGTTGGCTTGCTCGGGCAGGCGTGGGTATAGACACCGACTAACTGCGCGTTATCACCAAACAAACACGCTGATTCGTTTTCTCTCCAGGCCTGCATGTTTGTATCAGGCTGCATGGTGAGTTTTCCAGTGACTTGCAATCTGCGTCGAACGCACTGGTGACTCAATCAGGTCGACCAATGTGCCTGCTCCTTTGTTGACGAGCATGTCAGTGGTGGTCGAACGTGAGCAGTTCCAACTGTTATTGTCTGATGTGTAAGTCACCGTGACAAAGTCAGGCAGCAGCTCAGGTGCTTTGCTGTCGGCGGGCAGAATCATTTCAGTTTTTTGATCTGGTTTGTCCGGCTGTAATGGCAGTAGCCGCAGCGCTGCGAGCTCCGCGTATAGCGATTTGGACAATTCCAGGCCTGCAAATTCGTGTGGTTGATCTCTATTGGCTTTGCGAGCCCTCAAAAAACGGTAGGTATCAGCAAGAATTCCGCGCTGCAAAGTTTGCAAGTCGTTGAGCCACTGAACACCGCTAAACACTGGCTCCCAGTAAATTCTGCTGCGTGGCGTGTTGTCGGCAAGATGACTTTGACTTGCGAGCAGGGCACCTGTTCGAAGCGCAACCAGATCATACTGATCGCAGTGCTTCGCAAGTTCTGCGGCGGCGTCTTCGATGTTCTCCAGCCAAGGTTCAATCGATGACATATCGAGGGATTCGCCACTGGAGTTAGCCGTGCCGTGCCAGTCAAATCGCAGCAGTGTGTAGCCTCTGCGCGAGAGGTGTTGCATGACGCTTCGCATCGGCCGTTGAATGCGGCGTTGTTCGTTGCCAAGTGGTGGCACGAGCAAGATGCCGTGTTGGCGGTCTTGCGACTGCCGGGCCGGTTGCAGCACGCTGTAGAGCTGGCGTCCTCGGGTATTGATAAAGGCGGCTTGTGGCGGTGGCACCACGCGCTCGACTGCGAGACCGTCGATCTGACCGGCCATCATGCCCACGGTTTCGAGGAAGAAAAAGTCGCGTGTTGACAGGGTCGTGCCAAGCGTTTGCTGCATCCGCGCAATGGTGCGGGTGGCCATCAGAGAGTCTCCGCCGAGACTGAAGAAACTGTCTTCTGTTCCGATGTCATCAACGCCCAGGGTTTCGCGCCAGATTGCGGCCAAGGCAAGTTCAGTTTCCGTGCTCGGCGGCTTGAAGTCTGAGCGGCGTGGCGATTGCGCAGTCTCTGCTAAAGGCAAGGAATCGCGGTCGATCTTGCCGTTCAACGTCTTTGCAAAACTTGCCAGCAACACATAGCGGGCTGGGACCATGTAGTCGGGCAGCGCGCGACTGAGCGCCGTTGAAAGCGCCGCTAAATCAAGTGGGTTGTCACCGTGCGCAACGTAGGCGAGCAGGCGTTTTTTGCCGCCGCTCTCGTGGGCGATGACAAGTGACTCGAGCACACCAGTTTGTTGGTTAATAGCGTTCTCAATCTCACCGGGCTCAACACGGAATGAGCCCACTTTGAGCTGGTGATCAATGCGCCCGGCGTATTCGATGTTGCCGTCCGGCAACCACCGCGCGAGATCACCGGTCCGGTACAAGCGTGCTTGGCCGTCGCCGGTTGGATCGGTGATGAACGCCTTGGCGGTCTGCTCTGGCCGGTTGAGGTAGCCACTGGCGAGCGCGGGGCCACCGATACAGAGTTCGCCGGTGCTGCCGTCGTCGATACGTTGGTTTTCTGCGTCCAGTATCACCGCGTCATAACCGGGCAGGGGCTTGCCAATGGGCAGACTGTCGCCTTGCCAGTTTGCCGCTGGCAAAAAGACTGTGGCGGTGACAGTTGTTTCGGTTGGGCCGTAGGCATTGGCCCACAAGGTTGGCTGATCGCTCAAGGACTGCCAGCGTTGAAAATGTGTTGGCGAGACTTTCTCACCGGTGACAACCATCAAACGAACTGACGTTGGCACGCGCACATCTAGAGCAGCCATGATATCGACCCACTCGTGCCAGTAACCGGTCGCCATATGAAGCGCGGTGATGTCGTGGCGCTCAACCAAGTCGCTGAGCTCAATCGCTGCGTCGCTGCGCTCGCGCGGTCGCACCACCACAGCGCCGCCAGTGATCAGCGGCGGAAAAATCTCTTCGATGGCTATGTCGAAGCTCAAGGTCGAAAATTGCAGGGTTCGATCCTGCTCTGTGAGCTTGTAGACCTCGGCGTCGGCACGGCAGTACGTGATCAGGGCGCGGTGGCTGATCGGCACGCCTTTGGGTTTGCCGGTCGATCCCGAGGTGTACATGATGTACGCGAGATCGTCGGCGCTAGGGCCTTGGCGCGTGCTGGCGTCGGCACCGTCAACCGTGGCGTCATCTAGGGTCAGAGTTAGCAACTCAGTGTGGGCGAACACCGCTGAGAAGTCGGGCGACACCACCAACTGCGTGATCGCGGCGTCGTCGATCATGAAACTCAGGCGCTCGATTGGGTAGTCCGCGTCCAGTGGTACAAACGTGGCACCGGCTTTGAAGCATGCGAGCATCGCCGCGACCGCGTGAACGGACCGCTCCAAACACAGGCCCACGCGGCCACCGGGTAACACGCCTGCGGCTGTCAGTTGATTGGCTATGCTGTTTGCGTAGCGATCAAGTTCGCGGTAGTCGAGAGAGATCGCGTCGTGCTGCACGGCCAATGCACTTGGCGCGCGAGTGCACTGTGACGCGAAGGCATCGAGTAGCAACAGATTGTCCTGGGCGTCGTTCAACGTCGGTTCACTCTGTCAATGCGCCAGCTTCACTGTTGAAACGTTTGCCATGACGTCGTCAACCGCGTTGCTGAGTATGGACAATCCTTGTGCGAGGGTATCGTCCTCGGTGGTAAACGGTGCGAGGAACTTGACGACTTGGTCGTCAGCTCCAGCCGTTTCAATGACCAGGCCCGATTCAAAGCAGCGCTTGGTGATCGTGCCGGCGAGCGCACCGTTGGCAAATGCCAAGCCCCAAATCATGCCTTTGCCGCGCAGTTCAACGCCCGGGTACTTTGATGCGATGCGCGCGAGCTCTGCGTGCGCATTGGCGCAGTTTCGTGAGTATTGCGCTAAGAAGGTGTCGTCGCCCCACAGTGGCAGAAGGGCAGATGCGGCGACAAAAGCGAGTTGATTGCCTCGGAATGTACCGGTGTGTTCTCCCGCTTGCCACACATCGAGTTCGGGTTTGATCAACACCAGTGACAAGGGCAGGCCGCCACCAATTGCTTTAGACAGGCAAATCATGTCCGGCACAATGCCGGAGGATTCGAAGCTGAAGTAGTGGCCGCTGCGACCATTCCCGACTTGTATATCGTCGATGATCAACGCGATATCAAGATCATCACAAATCCGCCGGATTTCGCGAAGCCACGAATCAGAGGCAACATTGATCCCGCCCTCAGCTTGGATTGGTTCGAGAATGATCGCGGCCGGAATGGGGATGCCGCTGCTGCTGTCGCTGAGCACTTGCCGTAGTTGGGCCGCGGTGTCAGTGGTGTCACCAAAGTAGCCGTCGAAAGGCCAGTGGGTGACGTTGTTGCGCGCGCCGTAGTGTTCGTCGTGGTAGTAGCTGTTGCCGGTCAGCGCTAGGGCGCCGAGGCTGTGGCCGTGGTAGCCGTTGGTGAAGGAAATTACATGCGACCGCTTTTTGACTTTGCGTGCAAGCTTGATTGCGGCCTCGACCGCGTTGGTGCCGGTCGGTCCGGTGAACTGAATCTTGTAGTCAAGTGATCTTGGCTTGAGAACGACGCGCTCAAAGATCTCGAGAAAAGCCAGTTTGGCGTCGGTTGCCATGTCCAAGCCGTGCATCAAGCCATCGCGTTCGATGTGGGCGATCAACGCTTTTTTGACGACGGGGTTGTTGTGGCCATAGCTCAACGTGCCTGCCCCGGCGAAGAAGTCGATATACGACTGGCCGCTCTCGTTCTCGAGCCGCGCGTTTTGTGCACGCGTGAACACTGTGGGGAAGGAGCGCACGTAGCCTCGGACCCCTGACTCCAGTCTCTCGATTGATTCATTCATCTCGTCGGCCTCAACATTGAAATTGTTCTGCGTGCGTGAGTTCGGCTTTTAGGTTGTATTGCACAGAAACGGTAGCGGCCGTTGTGGGCAATCTATTGAGCCGTCAATAGCGGCGGGTGTGATTTCCCGGCCTGCGAAGCGTGATTAAGCCGCTCAAGGCGTGTTTCGCTCGATCAGCTTGGTCGCCAGTGTGAACACCTCTCCGCGCAGGCTTTTGCACAGGCTGAGCAAAATCGTGGCGTAAAGCGTCAACGACACCGTGCCGCAGGCGACCATGTCGGCAAAGACGTTGCCGGTGTCTATTTGGCGCGCGGTCCACAGGGCAATACCGGCTGCAATCAGGCCACACACGGCTTCAGTGACCGGCGGTCGCACAGGCAGCCGCTTGTGCGACTCCCAATACACGCCCAAGCACTGTAGCGACATGGAAAAGAAGGTCACGATCGCCGCCGCCACCAAACCCCAAATGGGCACTGTCAGCAAGTTCAGCGCGAGGTTGATGACAAAAGCACCCGCGAACCACTTCGCGAGTGCCCGTGGCCGTTTGTCGATATAGAGACCAGAGGCCACGATACAAATTGACCCCTGCATCACGAGCGCCGCGGCAAACCACGGGATGACCACCAATCCCGGCTCGTAGCGGTCACCGGCAAGCAGCAAAATCAACGATGGTGCAGCGGCGCTGAATACGGCGAATATTCCAAGGCCGATAGCAATGTAGAGCTCGAACGCGTTGTTCAGGAAACTCAGCGTCGCCTCACGGCCTTTTTCCTCGTAGAGGCGAATATAGTGGGGAACAATGGCGCTGGTTAGGGCGAGGATCACAACCCAGTCAAGGTAGAGCGTGATGTTGACCGCAGCCGAGTACTGACCCAGTGCCTCGCCGCCGAGAAAGGCTTGGATGACGTAGCGGTCGCCAATTTCCAAGACCACTGACATTGTCTCGCCAGCCATTGCCGGAATGCCGAATGCGACCATCGGCGAGAGCACTTTGAGCGAGACCGTCGGGCGCGTCGAACCGAGGTAGTCCTGACTTTTGTAAAGTACAAAGCCAAGTAACAGCGCTTCGACCAGGACAATAGATGCCATGATCCACTCGGCCGTCGCGCCGAAGGTGAAGATGATCAACACAATCAGAACCAGTTTTGCCGCTTTGTCGACGACTTTGGTGGTGCTCAAGAATCCGCTGCGCTCGTCGGCCTTTAGCACACTGGTTGAGATGCTAAAGAGGATTTTGATCGGCACCAGGGCTGCGGCCACGTAAAAGATGGGCACCATGTCGTCGCCGTCCGGCAACCGCGGCGCAACGTTGAAGCTGTACAACAACCAGAGCCCGAGGCCCAACATCCCTAAAAGGAGCGCTGCACCGGCGGTGTTGCTCAGGAGTTCATTGAGTGCCTGCGAGCCCTTTGCGCGTGCTTCGCTGAAGAAGCGCACCATGGCCGATTGAAGCCCGAGCTTGCCAAAGCTGACAAAGGCTGTGATGGTCGCTGAGACCAATCCCAACCAGCCGTATTCCTCGACAGTTAGCGAGCGCGTGAGCAGCGGAAAGGTAATCAAACCGATCACGCTGGCGACTAAGCCTGCTGACAGGTAGTTCCGCAAATGTCGCGCGACAGCGATCAATTTCGTGTCCTTTTAGTAAATCGCTGAGTTGCGATTCGATGCCCATTGCGCACCGATTCGTGAGGCAACACTTGGGCTGCCTCGAAGATATCGGCATCACTTGCGCCAAGCTTGATTGTTGTTGCCAATTTCTGTGTGACCAAACCGACGTGTTTCGACCGGCGTGTCTTTTGGGCCAATCTGAAGAACCCAGCATCGCAGATTGAATTGGACTTGGAGACGCAATTCAACCGTGGAGGTGTCGGCGCAAGGAGTGCAAACATGGCAGTGATATATTCGGCTGTCGTTGAAATCAGTGTGTCTTAGGTTTACGCGATACTGTTGAATTAGCTCAGTCGACACTGAATCTGGTACAACTCTCAGTTCTATTTTCTAAGGTGGTGCCACCGTGCATGTTGGGATCAGTTCGGCTTGTGCACTGTGCGCGACAAAAACCTGATACGGTCTACTTCGTCGAGGCAGCCGTGCTCACGAAGTGCCCCGAGCTGTGCGACATGCAGGTTATTGACTGGTGTATTAGGTGTCGATTTGGGCACCACATCCACTGAATCCTGAACCGCGTATAAGCCACTGTCACGTTAGAAGTTCGTAAGAACTCAACCACCATTAAATCCGCGTTGCTGCGCACGTTGTATATAGAGGTGACACCTTAATGTTATCGGTCGATGCGTTGTCATTCCGCCACGCGGCGCGCGAGCCCTTGCTCGAGGGGCTGAGTTTCGAGGTGCAGCCGGGCGAGTGCGTGGCCTTGCTCGGCAGCAGCGGGTCTGGAAAATCCACTTTGCTGCAATTGATTGCCGGGCTCACTGCACTGCAAGCAGGGCAAGTGTGTGTTGATGGCAAGCGCGTCGATGGTCTGCATGAACCTGCGCTGACGGCGTTGCGTCGCGAGCACATTGGATTTGTGTATCAACGCTTCTGCCTGTTGCCGACGCTCACCTTGCTTGAGAATGTTGCGATGCCACTGGAGCTCGTCGGGGTGTCTGCGGCCGTTGCCGCCGAGCGTGCGCAGGCGCGGCTCGCCCAGTTGGGGATCGAAAACCTCGCAGCGCGATTTCCCGATCAAGTCTCTGGTGGTGAGCAACAGCGCGCCGGCATCGCGCGCGCGCTTGTGATCAACCCCAAACTCGTACTCGCCGACGAGCCGACCGGCTCGCTGGATGCAGCCAGCGGTGAACGGGTGCTCGACGCATTGCTCGCGCTGACGCGACGAGAAGGTTGCAGCGTGTTAATCGCCACCCACAGCGCTGCGCTTGCCGGGCGCGCCGACCGGGTGATGAGCCTGCAATCGGGTGCCATAGTGCACGAAAGCGGCAACCTCGCGTGGTGAACTCAGCGCCGCCGCGCGCGCTGCTTCGCAGCAGTTGGCGGTTTTACGCGGCCCACCCATGGCAGGCGGTGCTGGCGGTGGCCTCAGTTGCACTCGGTGCGGCGGTGGTTGTCGCGGTTGGGCTCGCTAACCAGAGCGCGCTGCGCGCCTTCGACCAAGCCATCGACGCACTCAGTCCGAGCGCCACACACCGCATCGTGGCGCGCGGCCCGACTCTTGATGACGCCTGGCTTGTGCGTCTTCGGACTGACTACGGTGTGGCGTCGGCCTGGCCTGAGTTGAGCCTTGACGGGCAAGCCGTGGTCGCAGGTGCGCCCATTGATCTCACTGTGCACGCGGTGATGCCACTGCTGCAGCCAATGCCGGGCCTTGATGGCACTGCTAACGGACTCCCCTTTGATGTGTTGTCTGATTGGATAGCGGGCGAATCGGTTGTGGCGGTGTCGGCTTCACTCGCCAAGCGTGAGGGGCTTGTTGTCGGGGACACGCTGACGTGGCGCACACCGGAGGGTGAACAGCGGCTCGAGATTGTGTTGGTGTTTGATGCGCCGGGCCTGAGCGAGACAGTGCTCGCCGACATTGCCACCGTGCAGCGGTTGGCTGGCCGAGCAGGTGAGGTTGATGCCATCGCGCTCAGCTTGGCACACTCCGCCGAGGCGACAGCGCTCGCGCAGCGGCTTGGTGACACCGTGCGCGTGCAGAGCATCGGCGAGGGCCGTGCGCAGTTTGACGGCATGACGCGGGCGTTTCGCATTAGCGTGCGCGCGATGAGTTTGTTGACCGTGTTGGTCGGTGCCTTTCTGGTTTACAACACGCTCACGTTTTTGGTTTTGCGCCGGCGCGCAACACTGGGTGCCGCGCGTTTGGTTGGCGCGACGCCATCGCAACTCTTTGGTTTACTCATCACTGAAGCAGTCTGCCTGGGCTTGCTTGGGGCCGCCATTGGCATGTTGTTCGGGGTGTTACTCGCAGGCGCTATGCTCGGGTTGGTCGGGCGGGTGTTCGTTGATATCTACAACGGGGACGCACCCGGCGGGCTCGACCTTGACCCCACGCAGTTTGCGGTGGCGCTGGCGACCACACTCGCGGCGGTGATGCTTGCGGCGCTCGGCCCGGCGCGGGAGGCTGCGTTGACGTCGCCTGCACACTTGATGGTCGAGCGTGATTCTCCTGCAGAGCGTGCACGCGGGCAGCGGATCGCGGCTGTCGCGGGCGTGATCTCGCTGGCAGTTGGGGCGATCTTGCTGATAGCACGCGAGGATATCGTCACGGCTTATTTAGCGCTTTTTCTGATTGTCGTCGGCTACGGCGCGCTGATGCCCGTGGCGCTGCACGCGGTGTTCTCGGTGTCCCGTGCGTGGCTGCGCGGTCGCTCGGTGGTGGTTCGCTTGGTGTTTGACACGGTGCGCCAGTCGCTTTCCCGCACCTCGCTCGCCGTCGCCGCGCTGGCGTTGGCACTCGCCGCAGCCGTGGGCATCGGCAGTATGGTGACAGCCTTTCGCGTGAGCGTTGATCACTGGCTGGCGCAAACGCTGAGCAGTGATCTCTACATTTCCTCAGCCGCAGGTGAGTCCGCGCCGCCGCTGCAAGCGGCAGATTTTAGGACGCTGTCGTCCCTGCCGGGTGTGGCCTCGGTCAGCGCGGGCAGGCAGCTCAGCGCGCGTGCGAATGGGCTTGATGCCACGGTGTTTGTGATTCGCCCGGCGGCGCACACCGCGCGCGGCTTTCCACTGCGCGCCGCGCGTGACGGCGAGAGCTGGGCCCAATTCCAAGCCGGCGAGGGGGTGCTCGTGTCCGAGCCTCTGATGCGACGTTTGGCTGTGTCGCTCGGCGAGCCTGTCTCCATCGAATGGCCCGAGGGCCGCATTGACACGCCACTGCTCGGTGTTTTTCGTGATTACAGCAGCAGCCAAGGTGTGCTTGCCATGAGTGAGTCGCTGGCCCGCGCTGCGGGTGACACGCAGCCCTTTAGAAGTGCGGGCGTTGCGTTCGAGGTGGATGCTGCGCGCGAGCCGACGCGTGAATCCCTGCGCCAATTCGCCCAGAGCCTCAACGGTGATTACCGCGTCACTGACAGCGAAACCGTGCGGCGCGAATCGCTCGCAGTGTTTGACCGAACCTTTGCTGTGACTGATGTGATCAAGTTGCTTGTGACCGGGGTTGCGTTGTTGGGTGTCTTTGGCGCCTTGATGGCGGTGTTGCTGGAGCGGCGCGCTGACTTCAGTGTCATGCGCGCGGTCGGGCTCGCGCCGCGTCAACTGCGGC